>JAHQWC010000109.1 GCA_019634025.1 Vampirovibrio sp. | reverse complement strand
CAGAGCTTTCTTGTTGCAAAATGCGGTGGAGTTCCTCAGCACTAAGGTGCTCCCCTTCAGGCAGAGTGTAAAATACTTCCAGAATCTTCTCTCGTTGAGGTGTTAAGCGGAAGCCTTTGGTACGCAGTTCATCCAGCAGGCGGCCCCGAAGATCAACTGGTAATATGTCTTTGGCGTGAGTATCCATCAATGTTGAAATGTCCGGTTTTTTTAAATCCCATATTTTCCCAAGGAGATTATTCGCCAGAGTGATCCACTTGAGCGTTTCATCCCATTTGCAAGCTCTGTAACGCTTGCTTCAGCGGTAGGGTAGCGCGCACTGTGGTAGATTTGTTGAACAGGTTTATGTAAAAATATAACATAAAGCCCGCCTTCCAACAGGAGAAGATGTTATGCCAGAAGCTGTTTTTCATCCGTTTTTACTGTTTATTCCCAGTCTGGGCATTGCTGAATTGTCTGTGATTTTTGTGATTGTGCTGATTTTGTTTGGCCCTGGAAAGCTGCCGGATTTTTGCCGGGCCTTGGGAGACGGCATTAAACAGTTTAAAAATGCCGTCAGCGACGAGAAGCCTGCTGGGGACGAAAAACTGTCTGATAATCAAGCCTCATAAAATATACAGCCGGGGGGCGAACCTTTGATCAACAACCTTCGTCGGCTCCTGGTGTGGGTAGGGATCCTTGGGATTTTGGTGTTGGGACCAATCCGGTGGGCGATGGAATATGCGCTGCCATATTTTATAGATCTCAATGAGATTAAAGCTATCTTAAAAGAAACGGTGGAAGAGAAGCTGTTCCCCCAAGAACCCGTACGGCTGACCTTGGGAGAAGTTCACCTGAACTTAACCCTGTTTCACGGTGTAGAGGCGGCCATTGAGACACCGACATTTGAGAAAATACCCATTTTTTATGGTGATCCGGGTTACGATAAGCTGTTTGCCGCAGACGATTTGAAGGTACACATTGCCTATATCGATTTGCTGGCGTTATTGGGAGATTCACCCACCCTGAAAATATCGGATATTGTGATGGATAAACCCGTGGGACGGGTATATTTACCAGAACTAGTCCATCTGATTGCCCAAGTGCCAAAACAGTCTAAGTCCGGATTATCCAGTGAGACAGCAGGGAGTAGAAAAGCTAAACGTCAGGCTAATTCACTTCCAACGTCAGCCTCGTCCTCAACAAAGTCTGCCCCACAAGAAGTTGAGATTGATTTTAACAATACGGCGCTAATTTTAAAGGCGTATGAAGCCATGTTGGTACTGCCCAACCAGAAGGCGCCGACGCTTTATCACCAGGTAAAGCTGACAGGGAAGAAGTTTGAAATTAATTTGGTGCCGTCTGTTAAGTTTGCCAATCGCCCGGTTCGGGTGATGACTCGGGGGAATCTTCATTACGACTTATTGCAAAAGCATCGTGTGACCGTCTATCAGGATTTGTTTCAACCTCTTTCCCTGAATCAGTCCATAGAGAAACAGGTGAAAGCGCAGTTACAGGCAGACAGTCACTACAACTTGAACCTCGTTTTATTGCATATTTTTGAGGGGCGGCCTATGGTAAGAGGCGCGCTTCGATTGAATGAAGGGGCGGCCCGTTTAGGGGGACGTCATGCCATGTCGGGGAAAAGTAGTCCCGCAATTTCCAATAGCTCTGCAACGCATCAATTTTTAGACCGGCTGGCCGCCCGGATAGTCTTTTTGGGGAATAGCGCCGTGTTGGATAGCATAGAGGGGAGGCTACATGGTGCGAAATTTGATGGGGCTAACCTATTGGCCATAGGTTTTGAGGATAAGTCAGGCAAACCCAGTTATAAATTGCCCAATGGGTGGCGGTTCAACTCAGAGAAGTTGGACTTGGCAAAGGTCCAAGCGTCTGTAGAAAGGGCATTTCGGCAGCTGGAACTACCGATTCCTTGGCCCAAAGGTCTGTATTTGGGTGGGACGGTGAAGGCAGATCGTATTGGGATAAGTGATAAGGAAGTTGAGGGGAGTGTTTTGCTCCTCGGGGTTGCCGCCCGCACTCTGGATCAACAGTTGGTTCAAGATGTAAACGGCCGCTTTGAACTTATACGGCGGATCAACTCACCTAAGCCGGTGGTGAAAATTAACGCCTTGACGGGCCGGTTCTTAAAGAATCCGTTTACGGTGGACGGAAAATATAGCGTTGCCACCGAGCGGGTTGATCTTCGGGTAAACGCACCCCAGTTTAACTTGACCGCCATGGGTAACGCTCATTTGACGTTGCTGCGATTTTTAAAGATACCCGCAAAAGACCTTGAGGAAATTAAATCCTTTGGCTTCTCAGGGCCCTTAGATGTGGCGTTGAATGTATCTGGGCCACTGGAGAAGCCTGCCATAAGCGGCAGTGCAAAATTACAGGGAGTCTCTGTTCAGGATAAGACAACACGTTATCAAGTGGACACCTTAACAGGCGGTGTGCTGATTAAGGAAATCGATCCCCTAACGATTCGCCTTGCAAACATTCGTGGGCAAATGAATTCAGCGCCGTTTCAGGTGGATGGGCTGATTCGGCTGGAGCAACCGGAACCCTATTATCGGGTGAATGTGCAGGCAAATGAGGTCGATTTGGCGTCTTTGTATCAGGAGTTGAAACAGGAACCCCACACAGCGAAGACGTTAACCCACCCATTGGTAGAGGAATTGGCGGGCAAGGCGTCCGTTTTTGGGGTGGTACAAAGCCAACAAAAGCATTTACCCAGTATAGAAGGGGACGTCTCTTTAACAGGCTTAATGGCAGCGCTAAAAGGAACGCCTCATCAGCTGCGAGTGCCGATGTTTAAGCTAACTGTGGATGAATCCGGTTTGGCGTCTGTACCCAGAACGTCTGGCTCGTTTGGGCCGGTCAACATGAGTATATGGGGAACGGGGAATTTAAAAGCCTTTACCAAAGGAAACCGCCAGGCGCCGTTTTCGCTTCAGGTAGAAACCGGTGAGGTTCCCACCTCTTTTTTACGGGAAAACCAACCTTGGTTGGCTTCCATTACAGGCGAAGACTTACCGGCCATCTGGAACACGGTTGGGGGATTTTCTTTTGCCGGGAAATTAAGCGAGCAAGGCGCCCAAGCCAATATTACCTTGGCCGACGTGGGAATGTCATGGGCGGAGGGGGATTTCCCCGTGGAGCAGATAAGCGGCATGGTGACGATGAGCCTGCCTGCCGGGGGCACGCCGGTGATTAAGACAGAGGGGTTACGCCTCTATTACGGCGGAAGCCCCATTTTACTCACCTTAGAGATGAACGAGAAAAACCGGATTGCGGGCGAGGTAACGGGGACGTTATCACCTTTGCTGTTGAACCATTTTGTGGCTCAGGGCCGTGGGGATGTTCTGTATTACCCGACGTTACCTTTTAGGGTCGACCTAAGTGGTTCACCAGGAAGGATTGTGGAGGAGGGGCACCGGACCATTGGGACGAATTTAGGGATGTCACTGGCGGTGATGGTGCTTCAAGATATTCAGCCAAACATAGAAAGTACAGCGCAAAATAGAGCAGAAGACTCTACTCCTGAAGAAGTCGCTAAAGCACATGAACCGGCTGTGTTGTCTGTAGCGGTTCAATTGACTGATGAGGCGCTGCGTTTAGACGACGTACGGTTTAGTACCGTGCCGAATGACGATCACCCCGAGATTCAGGCCGTGGTAACAGATTTTCACCCTCGCCCAAATCACCCGAAGGAGCCGGTGACTCCTCGGTATCAGGTAAAGTTTAAAACCCAGGAAGACACCCCCCTATCCTTGGCCTATTTTCAGCCATATCTCACCCATACGTTGTTTGAAAAAGTGAGTGGGGCCATTGAGGCGGACTTGGCGTTAACAAACCGCAAGTCAGATCATGCAATATTAGCCGGAAAAGCCCGTTGGTCTGAGGTGGCTGCGCCTGCAATGAATATTCGGGAATTAAGCGGTAAATTGGATGTGGCGCCTTATTTACACCCGGAATGGAATGTGGCGCTGTCTCCGGCTGATTTGAGCATCAGCGCGTTTAAGATTCCCGGTGTGGATGCAGCTTTGAGCGCCAACACCCATGATTTGCTGACCTATCCGATACATTTAAAGAACGTAAAAATAAACGGGGATCTGTTTGTACTGGATGCCTATAACCAGTTTTTAGAGAATGTGGTGATTCAAAAAATCAGAATGGCGTTTCTGGACAAGGTGTTTCAACCCTGGTGGCAGCCACCGAAGATGCTGCCCATTGAGTTTCATGACGCAGATGTGCGCTACAAAGAAGTAATTTTCAGGAATATTATCTTAAACGATCTGACGACGAAGCTGACCCTGTTTGAAAACAGTTATACGGAATTGAAAAATACCGAGTTCGCATCAGCCGGCGGAAAGGTAAATGCCACCATCTTCTTGGATCCGTTGCGCAATCACTTTATTACCCTGGACTTAAAAGCCATGCATGTGAAGGCCAATGCGCTGGCAGTGGCATTGTTGAATGTCCCAAACCAGATTTTTGGAGAAATTGACGGGGAAATACATATTACCACTCAAGGGCTTACCGATGAGATGATTATGAATAATACCAATGGCTCCACGACATTCCAGATTGCAAACGGCCGTTTACCGGCCATTGCCAAGATTGAAACCTTGTTGACTGCCGCTAACATATTGCGGGGTGGGGTCATTGGGCTAAACCTGAATAATATTTTGAGAGTCTTGAAGACCTATGAAACCAATTATTTTGCCGAATTATCCGGGGAGTTCCAAATTGCTCAGGGGGTCGCATACACCAATAATTTGCTGTCTGACGGACAGGATTTAGATTTGGTGATTGAAGGCGGCATCCGACTACAGGACGGAACAGCAAACCTAGTGGTAAACGGCTCTATGAGTCAGGACGTGAGCGGCATTTTAGGACCCTTGGGTAAACTCAGCGTGGCTCATGTTACCCGGTATATCCCCGGTCTTGGCTTTGTGCCCGGGACGGATACAAACCTGATCAAACTGATTCCAGGACTAGGGTTTATTCCGGGATTTGGCGGTCCGGCACAGAAATTTAACCGGTTTCAGGTAAAAATTGAAGGTCCCCTCGATGATCCAGGGTCGGCTCGGGATTTGAGGTGGATCAAATAACAGATAGGGTTGACCCTGACGTGGATTACAGCCTGACGGCATTAATCTATGTAACATTGTCAAAATCCCTTTTTAAGTTTTAGGCAAACAACCCGATAGTTGCTATAGAGCGGAGTCAAAAGACTCGTTTTTTTGCGAATGTGGTCTAGAGGTGCCTATTATGAAACAAGGTGGCAATAATACCGGGATAAGACAACAATCGGTTGGAACGACTGCGATGAGTTATAACGGAACCAATCTGGCGGTTCAACAATCGTTGATGCAAATATTTGACGAATTCACAGAGGTGATTTCACTTGAACTAAGAACCCATCAGATACCGGATTCTGATGAGATGCCTGAAGACTAAAAAACTCAACACCAATAGCTTTTCCGGTCAGTAGGCTGTTGGTCCTTTTACAACTTGGTAAATTAGAACGCATCTCCATAGCTTATGAGAATCGGTTCAAAATATGGCATTGGCCGTCGGTTTACCTTAAATCCAGCGGTCTCCTCAACAGACGGCGAAGAAGTTTCTGGTGAGATAGCGCCTGCCGAAATAGCTGGTCAGGCAGGTGTGCCGGTTTTGGACTTCTTGACGGCATGGCCGCCACCAGAACCGTTTGGCCACCGTCAGAGTGTGAGGTGGCCAACAGAGGCGCTTCCGTTAAGCATAGCTATTGCTTCAAGGCCTGATAGTAATTATGGCGCCAAGGGTAGCGATGACACCCTTCAAGAAGGAAACATGGAAGCCTATATCTTTAGCGTATTTCGCGAATGGGAATTTGCTTCCGGCGGGCTAATCCGGCTGGTAAATGCTGTTGAGGTCAAAGCCGACATTCAGGTGGTTTGGGCCCAAGAGGCTGTCCTTGGCAGAGAGTTTGAGGTGGGCCATACTGATCGCAAGGTAAGCGGTAATGGATGTATTACACAGGCAACCATTACGCTTCTGTGCTCACCGGCTATTGATGGCTCCTTGAGCGCCCCTCAGCAGCTCAAACGCCTACGCGCCACCCTGTTACATGAGATGGGACACGCCCTGGGGTTAGAACACTCTTCAAATACCCAGGATGTGATGCATTACCGGGGATGGCAGAACGCTTTTTTAACCGAGGGGGATATTCAACGTTTGAAAGCACTCTATCAGTATCAAGTGTCGGATTCGCGTCAGTCATTTATGGGGTAATGGGGAGCGGAGGCGGATAACCCATATGCCTGGACAGGTTCTGAGAATCCTTTGACCTGGATTTTACCCAGATCTTGAAAATTAAAGACGTGCTTTGTTTCCTGTCGTGTTTTTTCACTGATAACAATGGAGGCTTCTACATGCCGGGTGTGAGCTTCCAGCCGGGAGCCTAGGTTTACGGCGCCCCCGATAACCGTGAAGTTCTTAATTTGATTGGAGCCGAAGTTGCCTACAAACATTTCGCCGGTGCTGATACCAATACCATGCTCCAGGGTTTTTCGGCCCTCTTGGCGCCATTTCTCATTCAATGTTCTCAGGGCTTCGTCCATTTTTAGGGCGGCTAAACAGGCTTTCCACGCATGAGCCTCAATCTCCAATGGCGCACCCCAAAAGGCCATGATGGAATCTCCCATATATTTATCATACGTGCCTTCGTGTTCCAGGATAATGCGTGTCATGACATCAAAGTATTCGTTCAGCTGTGAGACCATGACCTCCGGATCCTCGCCCTCAAATTTGCGGGTAAAGTCATGGATATCGGTAAACATGACGGTGAGTTCTTTTTTGGAGCCTTTTAGGTTGTCGGCAACCTGACCGGGGCTGACGAGGATTTCTTTCATGAGCTGTGGGGATACGTATTTTGAAAATGCAGCAGTGAGCTGACGCCGCTCTTGATCGTGAATACTGTGACGGTATAGGATAACACCGGTGAGAAAAACGAACATTAACAGCGTTGGATGAGCCAAGGGCGCCCAGTAGCCATACAGGAAAGCTGTATAGTTGTAGACCCAGTAAATCGTAATAATCAGCGCCCCTTCCACAAAGCCGATAATCAGGCGTTGGCTGCGCATGACTAGATAGCTAATGATGAAGCACAGGAGAAGCACCAGAATGAAGGTGATGGAGAAATCTATTTTTTGAACGTAAGTATCATCGTTAAGCATCATGTCTAAGGCCGTTGCAACAATTTCAGGGCCGGCAATAGTGTTGCTGATGGGTGTCCGATGAACATCCACTTTGGTGTCACCGTAAATAACAATTTTGTCTTTAAAGGTATAACTGCCGGATGAGGCATCAGCATATATGTTATACAGTGAACGAGCGGGCTCTTCCGGACGATGGAGTCTTTTAATAATGTCAATGACGGAGACAAAACGATACAGGTGACCGTATCCGAGCAACCGGTTACTTTTGGTGGGGCTGGTTGTTTCAATATCTTGCCGGTATTTGAACCGAAGGTTTCTTTCATAATCTGACCGGATTTCTGTCGGCATACCTGATACGGCTGAATGGATGACTTGCTCAACGGTTCGGATGGGATCTCGCCAGTTTAATAACACCTTATACTCGTCTATCAGTGGAATTTTTTTCAATGGGGTACGCTCGTTCGCGCCTCCCATCAGGGTTAAATAATTGGGATGATAGGCAACTTTTTTGGTCTGCAGAAGATCCAACGCTGGCTGATATCCGAGATAGGTATAAAACTGACCACTAAACCCTCGGTAGATAGCAGGCATATCGCGAATAAACGGATCTCCTTCATCATCCGCACTGGTAATACCCACTCCTTTCGCTGAGGCAAGAAATTCCGGCAAGATTAATCCCATTTGGCAGTAGGTAAAAGTATTTTCTTGTTCTACAGAGGGTTTTGCGTCATAGACAAGTTGTGTGCCTCGTTTTTCCAACTGGGTCAGAAAGTTTTTTTCCATCTTTAAAAACAGGTCGTAATATCGGTTCGTCATACACCGGTGGGCAAAAAATTCTTGTTCGTTTCGTATCCATGGGGTTCCGGTACCGTTTAAAAAGTAGAGCCCTGGCGAGACGTTGGGCTGTTGATAGGGTGCTGCAAGGGCAATGGACTGGATGACGAAATCCATATCTTGAGGGTTCTTGAAAAAGAAATGCCCCATGTCAAAACGAGCTTTAAACCCCAAAGAATAGGGCGTGTAAACCGAATCCGGCACTAAACGCTGGAAAAGAAGCGTTTCTCGAAGGATGTAAGGCATTAGATATTGGTTAAAATTGGTAATTTTGAAAAACGCGGCCCGGTTTTCTTTAGGCTCTCCGGCCATAAAGGTTTTTAAACTTTGATCAGCCCGAGTCCCCATATAAACATTTCCTGCCTCTCGGATGACCCGGTTCAACTCCGCGTCATCTTCAGGGTTTTTGGCGGAGTTAAACTCAATATCTAAAATTATGGCTTTGGCGCCTTGACTGCTGATGTAGCGAATCACATCCGCCAGGTATTTACGGGGGAGCTGGCGGCTATTAATACCTAATGCAGGATGATTGCGGGCATATTGTACGGTTTCTTGGTCTAGTGCAACTACAACGATATTTTTATCCGCCTCGCGTTGCCACGATGCGGCCCTAATCCTCATGTCTACTAGGGTATTCTCAAGGTGGTTGGCGGTATTGTGAATTTCCACCAAGCCTACAAACACCAAAACAATAAGCAGTAAAATCACTTCAAGGGTTAAGATACCAGCAAAGATCGCCAGCAAGCGTTGTTGCCGGTATAGGTTAAGCCATTCCCGGTATTTTTCTTTAATCCAAAGGGTTAGTTCATCTGGGGTCACGGACAATGGTGCTTTTTCATGGGGGCATACTATTAAATTGTTACAATATATAAATATTAATTTATATAAAATTTATATAAAATGATTATCGTTTTGAGGTTCAGGGTATAATACCTTTATCGCTTATTGTATCCGGCTTTTGGCCATTTCAAAGCGACCGTATAGAGGAGATATTACCGCGTGTGAGATGCGTTTTCTGAGAAATCAGAAACGTTGAGGAGACAATTTTGCACGGGTTTTGGTTTTTATTTGCTTAAGCATTTAAGCTAGACTAACCTAGCAGGCTGCGGGCAAAATAGGCTTATTGGTGGATTCTGCTTAAATTGCTTTTTGATACCGTGTAAATACCCTTCTAACCAGAGTTGTAAGCACGTAGATCAAGCATTAAACGGATACGAGACAGGCTTATAGGGATAGTGATGATGATTAAGATGGGATTCAAACGACTAACCGCTCTTACAATTACTGCCACCATGATGGGGGTACTGATGGCCCCTGGATTGACCAGCCAAGCAGCCTCTCCGGCAGGTAAAGTGGTCTCTAGCGCCGTTACCTCAGCCGCCAATGTTAAAAAATTAAACGCCAGTGTTTCCATTGACGCGCCACCATCTTATGTTTGGCAAACCTTAACCAGTTATGAGCAGCTTCAACACTTTGTGCCCAGCTATAAGAAAAGCCGCTTAAAATCCAATGATGGTGCCAACAAGGTGCTGGACATTGTGTTGAAGGTTTCCCGGCTCCTTCCCAGTTATAACTATCAGATGAAAGTTCATGAAAACCGTGGCGCCTATCAAATTGACTGCAACCGGGTTTCTGGCGATTTTGAATACCTAAAAGCCAAGTACAAGCTGTACCCCAAAGATAATGGTCGGAGAACGACTCTGGTTTATAACTTGCAGATTAATCCGGGGCTGTCGTTGCCAGGGGTGGATCGGATGCTGACATCCAACACCAAGGATACGTTGAAAGCGATTCAGACCCACAGCGAGAAAAAACACCGCCAAAGCATGATCGGTAAGCGTTAGGAATTTCATACGAGCGGTTTAGCTCAGTAAGTTTTACTTTTCAGAAAAACCCTGATGCCTTTGCCTTGTTGCATTGAGGTCTTTTCGTTATGATCCGGTTCTATGACACATTTGACGGTTGATATTGGCAACAGCGACTTGAAATTAGGGTGGTTTCAAGGAAGTCGGTTATTGAGTACGCATCGGATTACCGGCTGGCAGCAATTGCTTCCTAAACTGCCAACAAAGTTTGTAGAAGAGTGTAAACCGCCTGTCGAGGCTGAAAATTATGATCTGATTCTTTGCAGTGTGGTGCCGCCCCATGTTGATGATGTGGTGCAGGCGATTGAGCAGGTTTATGGAAAAGCACATCAGATAACTATCGTATCGCCTCAAACACCGCTCCCCAAGGAACTGCTGATTCATTGGGGAGAGTACCCTTTAGACCAGCTGGGAGCCGACCGGTGGGTGAATGTCGTGGCGGCTTACGCCACCTGCAATCACCGCCCGGTGGCTGTCATTGATTTTGGGACCGCGACCACCCTCAATGTATTGGGTGAAGGCAATACGTATTTAGGCGGCATGATTTTACCCGGATTGGAGACATTTGCCGGGATTTTAGGCAAAAAGACTGCCCTGCTGCCAGACCTGACATTCCAACGTCCTGATGAGGTTCTGGGAACCTCTACAATTAGCTGTATGTCATCCGGCATTTATTACGGGTACACCGGCCTGATTAAGGAAGTAATGGCCCAGATGCGTCAGCAGTTTGAGCCCAAACCACTTTATATCGTCGCCACTGGTGGGATGGCTCAGGTATTTCAAGATGAGCTACCCTCTGAGGTCAATATTTTCGATGAAATTGATCCCGAATGGACGCTGAAAGGTCTCTCAGTGTTGTATCACCATTTTGTGGGACAGAATGTCGCCTCTTTATGAGGTCAGCATAAACCATGTCAGGGCTTTTTGGCCAATACCGGTAGCCTTTTCATCGCCACTCATATCGGCTCCGGCAATGTCTAAGTGCAGCATCGGGATATCTTCGGTGTTTCCACTCATCACAAAGGCAGCAGCAGACTGGCAACCGCGTTTTTTGTTGTGGCTGGTATTACAAATATCAGCGCTGTCTAACTTGCTCTTGATGTCGTCAAAATCCTGCTCCACCACTTCCAACGACTGGAAAGGCTCGCCCAAATACCGGGCACTGTCTTCCATCCGTTGACGCATGGTTTTTTTGTTTGTTGGTCCCTCTGTAGCGCCTTGGTTCCCCATTAGGGCAACCCACATGCCTACTGCCGTGGCTGCAGAACCGGTGAGGGTAGCCACGGTAACCAGTTCATCCGGCAGATTCTTTTTGTCTTTTAAGGCCATGGCCACCGCATCAATCAGGGTCAGGCGGCCTTCGGCATCTGTGTGACGAATTTCCACTTTTTTGCCGCAGGTGGTGTTCACCACAGCATCTGGAATCATAGCGTCGCTGTCAATTTTGTTGGGGGTGGCGGCCAAGTAGGCAGTCACTTCAATACCCGTGGGTTGTAGCTTGGATAAGGCGTGCATAACCCCCAATACATACGCGCCACCAGCCATATCCGCCTTCATGGTGTTCATGTAAGCGCCGGGTTTTACCTGGTAACCCCCAGTGTCAAAAATAACGCTTTTGCCCACCACGGCAACTTTTTTATTCTTCGTCGGCTTTTTTCCTTTGGCAGCGGCTTTAGTGCCGGGAGGCTGATAGTGCAACGTAATAAACTTAGGTGGATCGGTTGCCACAGAGCCTTTGGCGACTTCGTAGAAACAAGGCATGTTCTTTTGAACCCAAGACGCGCTGGATTGGACTTTGACGGTAATATTTTTACGTTTTCCTAACACCTTGGCGGCATCTACCAAGCTGTTGGTGGACTTGATGTTGGACGGCTTATTAACCAGATCTTTGGCCAGGCTCCGGGCTTCGGCAAGAGCAATCGCTTGTTCTAAAGCAGTTCTTAGAGAGGCCGTTGTTGCTTTTTCAACAGCGATAATCATTTTTGGGATCCGAGGGCCTTTTTCTTTGGCTTCCTGAGAGGTGTATGTCGCCTGATGCACCGCATCCACCAAGCCATAGACCGATTGCTCGAGCGTAACGCGTTTTGTGTTTTGAGGCAGACTGACGGCAATAGATTTTAAGTCTTTGAGAGTCAAGGTAGATCGGACGGCTTTTAGTGCAGTCGACTCCCATTTATTTGGCATGAAACGTTTTTCTTCACCCAGCCCCACCAACACCAGGCGGCGAAACCCAACGGTATCCTTTAAGTGAGATCTGAGAGTCATAATCTGCCCTTTGGCGCCGTTGTATTTTTCCTCCTTGGCGGCAGCCTGGATCATACCCTGCATCGATTTATCCAGAGTTTTTAACGAGGACGTCAAAGACAGTGTGTCTTTCTCTTTAAAAATGGGAACCACTAAGACATCGGTTTTGATGGCAGCCCAGGATTGGGTGGAAAAGGTAAATGCAGTATCGGCAGAGCCCATTATTATTTTCCTCTCTATCTCGCATCTCAGAATAACCCGAATGGCTAGCTGGGTATTCGCATAGAATAGTGTCATTGTAGCTGAAACCTAACCCGCTTTCTTTGGCATGACGTTCTGTCTTACCGTGACCTTCAGGAATAGAGTAGAATCAAAAGAGATGGTTTCGCAAATGGTTTTGCCAAAAAGGATGTGCCCCCTATGGAGACAAGTACCTCAACATCTGATGCCGCCACCAGTAAGACTGTAATGGACGCGGCTCAAATTTACGCCAGCGCCATTCACCAGGCAAAGCTGGAGTTGGAAGCTGCCGGGCGCGAAAAAGATATGGAACAGCGATCCGCTCAGGTGGATCGGGCTCAAAAGTTTTTACAGATTGCCGGCAACACCGGCGTTCAAATTCAATGTGATCCTCAAGCTTTTGAGCAAATAATGGTTGCTGTGCGGCAAAATACCGACAAAGTGAACTTGTTGTAAATACGTTAAAGCCTATCCAGCAGAGAATTCACCATATTCGGCTGTTTCATCATGGATTTGACGGCCAGATGATCCAGGCACTGTTTGATGATATTTTCCGGCACGGTTTGCCCGCTCCACAGTTCAAAGGACCGGACGCCTTGATGGACCAGCATGGGAAGACCGCCGACAGTTTGCAGCCCTTTTTGTTGGGCAGTGGCCATTAACGGCGTGGTGGATCGCTGATAGAGGAGATCATAAACCAGTGTATTTTCCAGTAGCGCATTGATTTGATCTGGGGATAAAAGTGTTTCACCCTCTTTTTGGCCAATGGGTGTGGTGTTTACAACCAGCTCATATCCGCTGATGTCGCCTAGCTCTGAGAGCGGGACCACGTTTAATACTGTAAACGCAGATAATTTTTCTTTGATCGATTCTGCTAACACTAGGGTTTCTTTGGCTTTCTCCGGGTTTCGTACCGCCAGAGTAAGGGCAGGGACTTGATGCTGAATCAGCCCTGCAATAACTGCCCTGGCAGCGCCACCAGCACCAAGAATTAAGCTGGGCCGATTCGATAAGGTTGTGACAACCGGTTCTGGTATACCTGCCAGAAAACCATGAATATCCGTATTCTCCCCTACAGGTCCAGAACTAGAGTGTGAATCTGAAGGAAAGATCAAGGTATTGACTGCCTGAATCAGATCGGCAGAGGCTTCCAGTGTGTTGCATAAGGGAAGAACATTCACCTTATGTGGAATCGTCACGTTAAGGCCTCGGAGGCCTTTTTGCTGCAGCTGCTGAATAACTTCTTCCAGTCTTTCTGCCGGGGTCGGATAGACTCGGTAGTCACCTTCAATGCACATGGCCTGCATTAAAAAGTGATGCAACGTACCAGACAGGGTAAAGGTGAGGGGGTAGCCGATAATGCCAACGTTCATCATGGCAGAAGATTCGCCTTTTTATGCATGAGAAGGAACTCCGGTGCTGACATTCTCCAACGCCTGAGCCAAGTCGGTTTGGAGATCTTCCAAGTCCTCAATGCCTACTGAGAGGCGAACCAGATTATCGGTAATGCCCAATTCATCCCGAACAGATTTATCCACCGACAGGTGAGTCATCTTGGCCGGATGTTCAATCAAGGACTCAATCCCGCCAAGACT
>JAHQWC010000108.1 GCA_019634025.1 Vampirovibrio sp. | reverse complement strand
CCTCAATTCGGACCACACGATCGACTTTTTCGCCACGGGCCAGTTGTTCGGTATTGCTGGCAACGCCTTCACCGGTAATGAGGAGGTGAGAAATGGTCATGAGTACCGACCAGTGGCGAGAGCTGTCTTCGATGCCTCGGAACCGGTTAATTAAGATCTTTTGAGTCAATTTTTCTTCAGCAAGAGGTTTTGCAAGATTGAGTGATTCTTTGCCGTTGCTGATAAGCAACTGGATGGCTTTTTCTGCCGAGAGAAAGGTCGTGAGTGTGGGAAATAACAGGTGGCGGCTGATAAACGCTTCTGCAGGTGGTAAACCGTTGCCGGGCGCTTCTAATATAGGCACAGCAGAATGTGTGTTGGTCATGGGTATGGCCTCTCTATAACATGCTTTGTATACATTGGTTATTAGGACTTACTCAGAATGTACTCTGACTCGCATCTACGTCGTCACTGTGCTGCGCAGCAGCGTTACGTACTTGTTGTACGTGCCTTGCTTTGCGCTGCTCGTTCCTCGTAGCTGCTTCGTCATAGCACATTCTGAGTAAGTCCTAATTAGTGCTTTGGTTCTGGGGTATTTGATTGAAATATGGAGTTCGCTATTTATTCAGAATATCTGAAATAGTTGTTTTTAGGGTAGGTAATACCTCCTGTTCAAACCAGGGATTTTTTTTGAGCCAAATGTTATTACGGGGACTGGGATGGGGTAATGGGAGTTGTTTGGGCCAATAATCGGCCCAGTTTTTGACGGTTTCGGTGAGGTTTGCTTTTTGATCTGTGCCTAAATGCCACTGTTGTGCATATTGGCCAATGACCAGAGTGAGTTGAATATTGGGTAAATTTGCCAGTAGCTGGTTTCTCCAGGTTTCTGCACATTCCGGTCTTGGGGGTAAATCTCCGGAGGCGCCTTTGCCGGGGTAGCAGAAGCCCATGGGGAGGATGGCGATTTGGGTGGGATCGTAAAAAGTTGTTTTATCGATGCCCATCCAGTCTCGCAGGCGATCGCCGCTGGCATCCTGGAACGGAATACTGGATTGGTGAACCTTAATGCCCGGGGCTTGTCCAGCTACCAGGATCCGGGCATCAGGATGAATTTGGAGGACGGGGTTGGGACCTAGAAGCAAGTGATCTGCACAGATGGTGCAGGTTTTGACTTCTGCCAGGAGTTTATTGAATGCTGTTTCGGTTGCGACCATGGGTATACATTACTTTCGTTGGTGAATGTTTATGGCGTTTCCTTCAGAGTCTTTTACGACTGCCATGTGGCATACCGGTGTTTCAACCGGGTTGATCACATAGTTCAGGCCATATGCTTTTAATGCTGCAAGGGTCCCGTCAAAATCTTCGACCTCGAAGGCGATATTTGCCCCACTGGGCGAAGGGTTAAGTTCATCTGTCTGCCACAGGCAAAAGGCGGCGTCTCCAACAGTGTATTCTGCAAAACTTCCATTCATCCCGGTATAGTTTAATGTTAAACCCAACACCTCTTCATAAAACTGCCGGGCGCGGGCCATGTCTTTTACGGGGTAGCAGGTAAACGCAATTTCTGTAACCCGAATCGCGGTTTGCTGCATCTTAATTCTCCTGATAAACAGATTCTATTTTTATGGGGCGCACGCCGCTGCGGGTTCGTATGCCGGGAAGGTGGTGTAGCCTTCTGCGTCAAAAGAATACCAGGTTTCCATGGGAGAGGGTTCTGCCAGGGGCCAGCCGTTGGCGAAACGTTCTACCAGATCTGGGTTGGTGATGTAGGGGCGGCCAATGGCGATGATGTCGGCGTGGCCGTCGGCAATTTGCTGGTCGGCAGTGGCAGCGTCATAACCGCAGTTGCCCATTAAGGCGCCGGAATAGACTTGGCGGATATCTTTTAACGTGAGGGGTTCGCCCAGTTCGTGGAAGCCGAAGGCCAGGCCGTCCATGACGTGGAGGTAGGCCAGGTCTAATTTAGACAATTGTTGGGCGGCATATAAAAAGGTTTCGCGGTAATCTGGGGAGCCCATGTCGTTAAAGACGCCATTGGGAGAAAGGCGTACTGCCACTCGGTTAGAGGGCCAGACGGTGGTGACGGCCTCTAAGATTTCTTTAAGGAGGCGGAACCGGTTCTCTACGCTGCCGCCGTAAGCGTCGGTGCGGTGGTTGGTTTTGGATTGGAGAAACGTGTCCAGCAAATAGCCGTTGGCGGAGTGGATTTCGATGCCGTCAAACCCGGCGGCTTTGGCGTGCTCTGCGGCCTTGCGGTAGTCTTCTATAGTGCCGGGGATTTCATCGGTTTCTAACGCTCGAGGGGTTTCTGGGGGCTGTTTGCCGTCTGGGGTGTGAATGTATTCGGCATTCATTTTGATGGCGGACGGGGCCACGGCGGGTTGGCCGTTATGAAAGCTGGAGTGGGAGGCTCGGCCGCAGTGCCACAGTTGAACAAAAATGGGTGTGCCTTTGGCGTGGACGGCTTCGGTGACCAACTTCCAACCTTCGGTCATGGCGTCTGTGTAGATGCCGGGGGAGTTGATCCAGCCGTTGGCTTGCTCTGAAATGGTGGTGGCCTCAGTAATGAGAAGGCCAGCAGAGGCGCGCTGGCTGTAATATTCTGCCATGAGTTCATTGGCGATCCGTTGGGCGCCGGCGCGGGCTCGGGTCATGGGGGCCAGGGCCACCCGGTTTTTAATGACCAATCCGTTTAAATCCCCAGGCGACAATAACGCCTTTGGTCTTTCATTAGACATGTATCTTTACTCCCTCGTGCTACTGGTAACGCATTGTTAGGACTTACGCAGAATGCACTCTGACTCGCATCTACTTCGTCACTGTGCTGCTCGTTCCTCGTATTTGCTTCGCCATAGCATCTTCTGTGTAAGTCCTATGGCATTGGTTCTTCGGTATTTCGGGTGATTGTACCACAGTTGAGGTTGTTCACTGAAGACCTTCTCGCATTGAAACCGACTCGATTTAGGACTATGGTGTTTTGTATGGAGGACCTTTGCTGATGAAAGACCTTGCTCTTAAAACAGATCTTGAGGCGTGTGAGCCGCTTTTGAAACACCATGAGCAGTTGGAGGCATTGTTGTTAAGGCTGGATGGTCTGCTTGGGACCTGTGATGCGCCTGAGGAATACGTATCGGTTTTGGCCGAGATTACGCCGTGTTTGAATATGCATTTGGCATGTGAAGAGGAAGGGCTTTTTCCGGTGATTTCTAAATACCATTCGATGGTATTGATGGAAGTGGAGCATGAGGAATTAACCAAAGGCACCCAACAGTTGCAGCAATTGTTGGGTGAGTTAAAAGAAGCGCCTGCAAAATTACCGGCGTTTAAAGCCCTGTGCAAGCAATTTATCAGCGATCATCTGGATCATATTGGTCGGGAGAACAATGGTATTTTCCCCATGGTGGAGCGGGAATTAAGTTTGACGGAAAAAGAAACGGTTTTGGAGAAAGTGCGCGAGGTTGAACAACGTGCAGCGCAAGAGCCCATTGGTCCGATACAGCGAAAAGCGAAAACGTTTCAGCCGTTTGCGTTGAATTTAGATGATGTGTCGGAAAAACCGGTGCAAGCCTTTCGGTTGTCTGCGGTAGATGCCTTTGACGTAAAACATATGGTGGTGAAGGCCGGGCATTCGTTGGCGGAACATTGGTCGCCAAACGCTATTTTTATGCTGTGCATGAAAGGCAAGGGCCGGTGGTTTTCCCGGCCGGACAAAGATGCTGAGCTGGTGGGGCATTTGGACCTGGCGCCGGGTGTGGGGGTGGCGATGGATCCGCAGTTGCTGCACGGAGTAGAAGCCCAGGAAGATTGCCATTTGGTGTTGGTTTTGAAGTAGGCTTTTATAAGGACTTTATTTTTTAATGGCGAATATTCACCACAGTATTAATTATATTGAGTTTCCGATGCTTCAAGATAAAGTAGCAGAGACTAAAATATTTTATAGTCAGGTGTTTGGGTGGGCGTTTACGGATTGGGGGGCGGCTTACATTAGTTTTAGTGGGGCTGATGTTGAAGGTGGGTTTAATGCGTTGGATGATGCCCAGGTAACCCCTTGCGGGGTGTTGGTGGTGTTGTATGCATCAGACTTGGCCGCAACCCTTACACGTGTGACGGATGCCGGTGGGGTGGTGGTGAAGCCTACGTATGAATTTCCTGGGGGGAAGCGGTTTCACTTTCAGGATCCTAACGGGAATGAATTGGCGGTTTGGTCAGAATCATAAAACCTTCGCTTTTGGAGTACTACCCAGGCGGTTAGGCTGCTTTACCTTGTTGTCTATATAGGCCCTTGGTGATTCTAGCCAACTGACCCACAGTCACCATAAGTTCCAGATGTTACGCTGTCTGGAAACTTAGTCAGTTTATCGTGATGTTTAAAGCGGTATCGAATTTGTGAAATAGGCTCCTCAGAAAGGAAATGTGTTATGAAACAGCAAAAATTATTCTCTAGCGTTTTAGCCATTAGTTTAACCGTTGCTACCTTTGGCGCCACGGCTTTTAGTGTCGCCAGTGCAGATGACAATACGATTGACGTTAAAGCGCCCAGTGCCCAGATTAACTTGAATGAAAAGCTTGGCCAGCCTTCTGGTATTGAGATGAACACCAAGCATAGCATTGGTAATAACACTGACATGAACACTGATATTGATATTTCTAAAGAGATTCAAGCTGATGGTGACACCGACGTGTCTGTTAATACAACACCCTCCACAACACATTTAGAAAAACCCTTAGGAGGAGAGACTTCTTCGCTTCCGGAGGCTTTACCAACGGCTTCTGCACAGTTAAACACTCCGGCGCTGACGGATGCGCAAATTGAGCAATTTGCCAAAGCGGCCCAAGCTGTTGAAGGGGTGCATCATAAGTATGCTGATCAGATTGATAGAGCTGACAATCAAGCTGCCGCCCAGGCATTGAATGTAAAAGCCATTGAAGAAATGAAAGCCGCTATTCAGGCTGAAGGCCTTACTGCGGTTGAGTATAAATCGATGCTTCAAACGGTTCAGCAGGATACGGCTTTGCAGCAGAAGGTGAAGGCCCAGCTTCAGGTCAACACGGATACTGAAAACCAGTAAGTACCATTATTAATGTTAAACCCTGGCGGGGCGGTATTTATCGTCCCGCTATTTTTATGTGATTTACTATAATGATTAGACAGGTTGGCGAATGGGCTTTTGGCCGAACTGGCTTAGCAACTCTTCTAGAAATGTTGCGTTGTTGTCAGGGGTTCTGCCCACCTGATACAGCTGGTGAGAGAGCATGTTTTTAATGTCGATTAGCCGTAAGATGGATTGTTCGACGGCTTTGAGGTTTTCTTCCTCGGTTGATCCGGGTTGGATATTGAAAATGGACAGCAATTGATGTAGGCGTTGATTTTGTTCCAGGGCTGCCTTAATGAGATGGTAAAAAATTTCTTGATCTTGAGGGGATAAATTGTGCTGTTGTTGAACAGCCAAGAGTATTTTTTGGGCGAGCTGCCACGTGCGAGGCGATGATTTGCCGGTAATGTTATTTTGTTCTCCCTTTTGATCTGTCTTGAGGGAGTTTGACCCATGTCTCATGCTGAACCTGCTTTACTTGGGAGCTACTGCCCTTTTCCCCCTGCCCCACACCCAACCCAGCCGGTTGTGTTGTTCGGCTTTGTGTTGGTTCTTCATATTTTATAGAGATGGCTTTGCGCTGTAACCATCCAAAAAATGGAGGTGTGAAACACCTTATGAATTTCCGGATGGAAAACGGTCTTATTTTTAGGAACCTAATGGAAATGAGTTGGTGGTTTGGTCTAAGTGATTTCTTATTGAATTGTTGATGTTTTAGGTTTTATGGCGCGTACCATCATAATTTGTGGCATTTCCCAATCATGCTTTTGTGAGCCTAAAATCTTTAGCGTTGCTTTTGGAATTTCCGGCTCTACCATTTCTTCTAATATAAACCCGGCTTCTCTTAATGTATTTAAATAGGTCGATATTGTACGTGGATAGTGGATTGATTTTGCCTTAACGGTAGGAACATGCTCATCTACTTTTTTAGCATACTTGGTTAGATCAGCCTCGTATACAAATGGATTGTCGTTAAAATAGCTGATTTGTTTTCCGTTGGTTTTTTGATGTTGTTTCCATAGGTTAAATGGATGCTTGATGATAAACATAAATTCTCCGCCAGGTTTTAGCAATCGGTAGGCTTCGGATATAGATTGGGGTAATCCCGGTGAGGACATAAACGTCATGCTGGAAAATACTGTATCAAACTGTTCGTTTTTCAGATTAGATAAATCTGTAATAGAGCGTTTTAAATATTGAATGCCATTCGTCGGCTTTTTATTGGCGATGGCCAGCATTTTTTCAGAAATGTCGATGCCTGTAACACTTTTAGCATTTTTTGCAAATTGTCTGCAAAAAATGCCTTCCCCACACCCCATATCTAATACATTTTTATTGGCAACAGACCCTACGAACTTTTGAATGGTTGGTGCCAAAAAATACTGACGATATAAATCTTTCTGACTTTCTTCGGCGGCATTCCAAACACTAGCATTGCCATCCCATAATTTGGCGTTTTGCTCCAGTAAACCTTGTAAAGAGGGCTTACCTGCAAATCTGAATGAAGCGCAAGAAGATTTTGTGGTTGAGAGTGCGGATTGGAATGGCATTAAACGCATACAACGGCCTGATTGAAAATTTTATGTATAAACATGGGCCATGATGCCTTGAAGGTGGAGTATAGTCAAAACACTTTTCCTCCTTTGCCGTTACACTAAGGGAGCCATGGAGCACAGTGACGAACAACAAAAAGGTTTGTAATCTGGGTAATAAAGGTGTTTACTGGGCTGCCATGCTTTTTAGTTGATGAGTAATGAGGCCGTACTTCATGCCGGCGTTGCTTCCTAGTTCAATGGCAGGGATATTCAATGCCTTTAGCAGTTCTGCGAGGATAATGAGCTTTGTGACGACTGATAGGTAAGCTCCTGGGGCTGCGTTTGTTATGATCTCTTCCTTTAAAAATGCCAACCCTTTAGGGGAGAGGTAAGATTCTATTTCTTGGAGGGTAAATTCTGATCGGAAGAGATCTTTCTGGAACTTTTTTTGATGAGTTGGTTGGAGATGCTTGAGAGAAGAGACGCGCATAAAAGTGCGACGGTTTTTTGTCCATGTTGGCATTGGGAACTGGGATAATTGTTTTTGAAATAAACGGCCATAAGCTTGTCTGGTGTGTACCACATCTTGATGATTGAAAGGGGTGGGGAGTGGTATGGAGGTGGCGCCAACCTCCAGGATTTTGGTAGCATTTTCCAAGTCTATATGCTGCGGGCCATCTCCCCCTACTAGTTCAATGCTGCCGCCACCAATTTCAATGACTAGTATTTTTTCATCTGGGGCAATTTTTTCATTGATGAACACCCCAGGATAGACCAGTTGTGCTTCGTTTTTTGAGGAAAGAGGTTGGATGGGAAAATCCAAGTCGTTTAGTTTATTAATGATAGTTTTCTCATTTTTAGCCCCCCGGAGCCATGCAGTCCCTACAATGGTGAGCCTACCAGTTTGGCGAAGCTGGTTCCAATGAATACCTTTATTTTCAAGGCTTTGACGGATTTTTTGTAATTGGTTGGTTAACACTGTGAAGGCTTGGCTGTCGATGATACCGTTAGCACGGGCCAAGCTTTGGCCATTCTCTACCAAATAATTTTTTAAAGAGAGCTTGGTGCCGTCTGCTTTGACGCCCAAGGTTTTGATGGCCTGACTACCAACATCAATTACTACGGTCGGTGATTGCATAGGCATTGACGGCAGTTGGTAGGTTAAAGGGTGCTGCCCGGCAGGGCGGCCTTTTCCGCAAAATTTGACTGGTTTTGACGGGTAGTAGTTGACGTTCATGGGTTCTTTGCAACAAGGCTAATTATATCTATTGATTTAACACCCCTGCAGCTTCCAAATTGCCTAGTTTCTACAGATTGAACAACAAATTATTCATCTGTCAAAGCTCTAGTTTGGCGCCACCGTTAAAAATTCCACGTCGGGGTTTTTTTCCATCATGTAGTTCATGGACCATTCGCCGCGGAACATGACCATGGGGCGGCCGGTGTCGTCTTCGGCGCGGCGGGCGTTGGTGATCCATTCGAGGCCCTCTAAGTCCTGCTCTTTGAGCCAGCGGGCGTGGGTGTATTCTGGTAAGGGGTCCAGCACCGTATCTACGGTGTATTCGGATTTGAGGCGATGTTGGATGACCTCGAACTGGAGTTGGCCGACGGCGGCGAGGACCATGTTGCCTTTTTGGCCGCCGCCGTCGTACAGGTGAAACACCTGGATGGCGCCTTCCTGGGCCAGTTGTTGGATGCCTTTGGTGAACTGTTTGTATTTGGAGGGGTTGGGGTTGCGCAGGGAGGCGAAGAGTTCTGGCGGGAATTTGGGGACGGCTTCGAACTGTAAGGATTTGCCGGTGCAGACGGTGTCGCCGATGCCCAGAACGCCCTGGTTGGAAGAGAAGCCGATGATGTCTCCGGCGAAGCCTTCGTTGCTGGTTTCGCGCTCTTTGGCAAACAGTTTGTGGGCGTGGCTTAGGCGCAGGGTTTTGCCGGTGCGGGGGTGTTTGACGGTCATGTCGCGCTCAAACTTGCCGGAGCAGATGCGCATGAAGGCCACGCAGTCTCGGTGGGAGGGGTCCATGTTGGCCTGGATTTTGAAGATGAAACCGCTGAACTGGTCGGCCTGTGGCGGGATTTCTCCGGTTTG
>JAHQWC010000107.1 GCA_019634025.1 Vampirovibrio sp. | reverse complement strand
TGTCGCAGCCCGATTATTACTTCGGGTGCTGTATCAACAGGTGTTAGGCGCAACTGAGACTCGGACTCACGAACTGGCCGGCCTGTACCAGGAGCACTTTGAAGACTACATTCGGATTGGTGTAGATGCTGAGATTTTAGACCCCAGGTTGTTGGAATATGATTTTGCCAAGCTCACCGCCGCGCTGGATGCCGAGGCAGATCAGAAATTCCTATTCCAGGGGATGCAGG
Organism: Vampirovibrio sp.; assembly: GCA_019634025.1. Lineage (GTDB taxonomy): Bacteria > Cyanobacteriota > Vampirovibrionia > Vampirovibrionales > Vampirovibrionaceae > JAHQWC01. The sequence goes on along the minus strand of JAHQWC010000107.1, from coordinate 14,419 downwards.
TACTGCATGACCGGTATTTGATTCGGGACCGTAAACAAAACGTCATTGAGTTGCCTCAGTGGATGTGGATGCGGGTCTCCATGGGCCTGGCGTTGATTGAAAAAGAAGGCGAAAGAGAAGAGCGGGCCATTGAGTTTTATAACCAGATCAAGGATTTCTGGTACATCCCCAGCACCCCTACCCTGTTCAGCTCCGGAACCACTCATCCACAGCTTTCTTCCTGCTATCTCAACACAGTAGAAGACAGTATCGAGGGCATCTTTAAGGTCTACACCGACAATGCCCGGCTTTCCAAGTGGGCTGGTGGATTAGGCACTGACTGGACCCCGGTACGGGCGACGGGTGCCGATATCAAAGGCACCAACGGCAAAAGCCAGGGGCTGATTCCCTGGTTGAAGATTGATAACGATGTGGCCATTGCGGTAAACCAAGGGGGTAAGCGAAAAGGCGCCCACTGTGGATACCTGGAAACCTGGCACATGGATATTGAAGACTTTGTGGAACTGCGGAAAAACGTGGGGGATGAACGCCGCCGGACCCACGACATCAACACCGCCAACTGGATCCCCGATCTGTTTATGAAACGGGTCATGAATGATGAGCCCTGGACCCTGTTCAGCCCGGATGAAGTGCCAGAACTACATGACCTGTATGGCAGACAGTTTGAAGAAGCCTATGAACGTCGCGAAGCCCAGTTTGACGCCGATGAGATTATTGGGAAACGGGTAGATGCCAAGGCCCTGTGGCGCAAGATGCTGACCATGTTGTTTGAAACCGGCCACCCATGGATTACCTTTAAGGACCCATGTAATGTTCGTTCTCCACAAGATCATGTGGGTGTGGTGCATAGCTCCAACCTCTGTACAGAGATCACCCTGAACACCACCAAGGATGAAACCGCCGTGTGTAATCTGGGGTCGGTGAATCTGGGTCGGCACATCAAAGACGGCGCCATTGATTACGAACGGCTGGCGCAAACCATCAAAACCGCTGTGCGGATGCTGGACAATGTCATTGATATTAACTATTACCCTACAGTAGAAGCAGAGCGGGCCAACATGCAGCACCGGGCCATTGGTCTGGGGACCATGGGCTACCAGGATATGCTGTATCAGCTGGATATTCCGTTTGCCTCTGACGCACACCTGGAGCTCATTGACGAGCTGTATGAACGGTATAGCTATGAAGCGATTTCTGCTTCTGCCGACCTGGCAGAGGAACGAGGCGCTTACCCGACGTTCAAAGGATCCAAATGGGACCGGGGCGTGTTTCCCCTGGATACAGTTGATCTGTTGGAAAAAGAGCGGGGCGTGCCCATTGAGTGTGACCGAACCAAACGGTTGGATTGGGATAGTCTGAAACGGCGGGTGAAGGCCGGCGGTTTAAGGAACTCCAACATTATGGCTGTGGCGCCGACAGCGACTATCAGCAATATTGTGGGAACCACCCCGTGTATTGAGCCGACTTTCCGGAACCTCTACGTGACCTCCAACCTGTCTGGGGAGTTTACCCTGATTAACCAATGGTTGGTCAACGATCTGGACGCCGAAGGTCTGTGGAACCCTGAGATGGCCGAGACTCTGAAGGCCGTCGACGGGAAACTGGACCGGATTCCCAATATTCCGGATCGCCTGAAAGAGAAATACCCGGATATTTTCGATCTGGACATGATCTGGCTGATTCGGGCCGACGCCTTGCGGGGCAAGTGGATTGATCAGGCCCAGTCCTTGAACCTGTTTGTCTCCAAGGTCAGCGGAAAGTATTTGCACGAACTCTATACCACCGCATGGAAGGCGGGCTTAAAAACCACCTATTATCTGCGGTCTTTGGGCGCCAGCCAGGTGGAGAAATCCACGGTGGATCAAACCAAGTTTGGAAAGACCCACAAACGGCAAGAGGAAGGCTCTGAACAGGTATCTACCGGACCTCAACTGTGCGCTATTGAGGATCCAGAATGCGAGGCCTGTCAGTAAAAAATAGATAGCTATAGAAAAAGAGCCGCCCTGAAAAGCGGCTCTTTTGCTGTAAGAAGATATCTTTAGACTTTGGGTTCTTTGCCCGTATGATACCAATAGTTGAGAAATGGAACCTTCTCAGTATCTTGCCAAAAATCGCTGCGTCGGTTGATTCTGGCAAGAGACAACTGATACGCCATTTGATGTTGACCCGGCAAGAAATCTGAAACATCCGGGACAGTTGCTGCAGGTTTGTGGGCCATTTTATAGCCATTCATAATCACCATAGGAACTGTCGGTGGTTTTTCACCATCCATGCTGGCTGATAACGGCACCTCCAGGGTATAGTCATTCATATCACTATTTTGTTCGACAGTCTCCCGGAGGAAATGCCCGGCAACACGTGTGCGCAGCATATGCTGAAATGCCTGGTGAAAAGGAATATGCTTATCTTTTAGCAGATGGGGAAAGTCCATGATTTTAAAGTTTTCAACTTCAATATTCCGGGCAGGCCCAAGGGTATATGCCAGAAGCGCATTGTCTGCTCCCACACCTAGCTTTCGATAAGGCTTGACTGTGGTTTTGGTTCGCGGAGGATCCTGCGGCCATTCGTCAATACGGCCGCCATAAGGCGCAAACTTATGAGATTCCGCAGGAAAGTCTTCTCTCTCGTCCTGTATGTAATGCATGGTCGAAAAGTCTTTCTCAGACGCTTTTGGAAACCGCGTTTTGCGGACATGTTCCCAAGCCTTATCAATCAACTCCTTCTGAAAAGCGTAGGCCGTCTCAAAGCCTTTAGAGCCTTCTTTGTATTCAAAATTATCTATAAACCTGGCGATATCAGGAATCACAATGGCTTTGGGATCATTGTTACCGGCCTGGAGGTACAGGCTAGCTACATCTTCAATCAGCTGCTGGGTCGGGTGCAATTTACCCTGAGCGTCTTTGGTAAGATGTTTGCCCAACTCCAGCTTGTAATTAGAGAACGGGTGGTTCTTCAGGGCATCACCCTTAAGGCCAAACCGGGTAGAAGTCATAGATGGAACCTGCAAGGGTATCACAGCCTTATGAGGGGAAGGCAAAGTATTGAGAGAGGCTGGAGCCGAAATACGCATGAGATATCTCCGGAAATTATTAAAAATGTAAAACGAACGACCATATCGAAAATATAGTAACGGTTATATCACGTTAAAGACCAAGGACTCAATAATTGGTTCAAGTCTGAATATATAGTTGTTAAGCACTTGGCTCTTTGCCAGTGTGGTACCAGTAGTCCAAATATGGAATCTTCTCGGTTTCTTTCCAAAAAGAACGCCCACGGTTCAACTTGATGAGAGACGCATAAAACATCATCTGATTCCGATCATCCTGATAATCCACAGGATCCGGATTGGTGGCCGGGGGCTTGAACGCCATTTTGGCACCATTCATAATGACCATGGGGACCGGCGGATTCTTGCCGTTTAGTGCTTTTAGCGGCACATCCACGGTATAAGGCGCCAATTTTGCAGGATCATACACCGAATCACGTAAATAATGGCCGGCTTTATGGGGCTCCAGTGTATGTTGGAACATTTGTTTGAAAGATTTTTGGTTGTCTTTCAAAGCATGAGAAACATCCAAGAGCTGAAGGCTCTGAGTCTGAACCCCCTTAATCGGCCCATAAGTCCAACCAATCATGGCGACATCGGCACCCAATTGGAACTGTCGGGAAAACCGGTTTTTCCGCTGCGTGATGTTATTCAACGTCCATTCATCCGGGCGCACACCTCCTGGCGGTCGTTCTTGCACGCCTTCTTTGTTGAGGTAATGGAACGTCAAGAAATCTTCTGCCTCAGACTTAGGAAACCGGGTGTTACGAACTGTCTGCCATGCTTTTTCCATCAATTCGCGTTGAAAAGCATGAATAGTTTCAAAGCTTTTGGAGCCTTCAGTATAGTCAAAGTCGTCCACAAACTTGGCAACATCGGGAATTACCAAAGCTTTGGGATCATTTTCACCCGCTTCCAAATACAAATTGGCCACATCCTGAATCAGTCGTTGGGTAGGATGCAGTGCACCTTGGGCGTCTTTGGTCAGGTGTTGGCCCAAGGTAAGTTCATAGTTGAAGTTGGGGTGTTGCTTTAATGCCGCATCTTTCAAGCCAAAGCGAGGAGCAGAGCCTGTTAAAACTGTCTTTGGCGCGTTAAAGGAAAACAGCGGTGCTGCATTGAGCAGTGCAGAGGGAGCAATGCGCATGAGAATATCTCCAGAATGTTAAAAATGTAAAACGAACGACCATATCAAGAATATGGCAACTGTTATATCACATTAGACCCTAACGCCTCAAGCAACCCTTCATAAAAGAGTACGCATTTTCTCTCAGACAGCCCTACTCCTCCGGCGGATGGCCGGTAACAAGCCAGACGTTGTGGTAAGGAAACTGGTTGCGGCTTTTCCAATAGGCAGAATCGCGCTTGGGCTTGACGCTGGTTCGATAGGTTTTGTACTGATGAATGCCTTCCACCATATGTAGGGAGCTGGGCTCAACCCAACCATAGCCAGAAGCTAGTTTTTGGTTGTTCATAATGATGATGGGAACTTGGGGACGTGGGTTATTACCACGAGGTTGGATTTTGACTTCATGAGTATAGGGTGTCAGCTCCTTACCTAGATACCGGGATTTCATAGAATAACAGACTCGAACTTCATTTTTTTCGTCATAAAAAACGTCTTTGAAGCTAAGGTTTTTATCTTTCATAAACTGGACAAAATCCACCACCTTAAAGCTCCCACCCTCTACATTTTTGTGAGGACCAAAAGACAAAGTATAAAACATATCATCATCAGAGATATGTGGAGCATGACGGATAAAGGGGTAACGAAGATGTCGGGTTAGCTCTGAAGCATCAGAGGGTCGAGGAATCAGATGATGTTTGCTGTAACCATCCTCCACCGTATAGCGGTAACTTAAAAAATCATGGTCAGACGCCTGAGGAAACCGCTCTTTCCGAACTTTATTCCAAACACCATCAGTCAATTCATTTTGGAAGGCATGAATTTTTTGCCAGCTATCGGAACCATCTTTATAATCAAATTTGTGAAAGAAATCAGTGATGTTAGTGAGGACCAGTGCCCGGGGCTCATCCAGCCCATCACTTAAAATAGTTTTGGCAGTTTTTTCTATGAGCTTGGCAGTAGGGTGCAAGCCACCAGTATGGTCTCGAGTAATATGTTCTCCTAACAGCAGTTTAAAGTTAAAGTTTGGATGACTATGCAGCTCAGGACCTTTTAATCCAAACCTAGTAGTAGCCGGTTCATATAACCTTACACCAAGTGGCGAAGCGCCGGAACGTTCACTTTTATTGGAGTTAAGCAAATAATTTGCGGAAAAAACAGGGTGCATAAAAACGTTACTTATCTAAATGATTGGAAAAGCCCAAACAGGCTGATATATATATCGACATATATTAAAAAAGCCGGGCAAAACAAAATTGCCTACGGTGATTGGTTTACCCCATTAAACGAAACATCGCTTCACATTATTAAGGCAGCAAACAACGCTTCCTGGCTATTCATCTTTGGGCGGATGGCCGGTGACAAGCCAGACATTATGATAGGGAAACGGATTACGGCTTTTCCAATAGGCAGAATCGCGTTTGGGCTTGACGCTGGTGCGATACATCTTGTACTGGTGAATACCGTCCACCATATTCAGGGAGCTAGGCTCAATCCAACCATGACCTGACGCCAGTTTCTGGTTATTAGAAATAACAATAGGAATGTCAGGCCGAGGGTTCTCACCTCTTGGTTGGACTTTTAGCTCATAGGTATAAGGAGCCAATTCTTTACCCAAATACCGGGACTTAACAGAATAGCAGACTCGAATCTCATTTTTTTCATCATAAAACACATCTTTAAACTGAAGATTCTTGTCACGCATCATCTGAGGAAAGTCTACCAATTTTAAGCTACCACCTTCCACGTTATCGTGGGGGCCTATTGAAAAAATCTGAAAAATATCATCATCCGAAATAAACGGTGCATGACGCAAAAGTGGGTATTTTCGCGCTCGCGTATGCTCAGAGGCTTCAGAAGGTCTTGGAATCAGGTGAGCCTTGCTATACCCATCCTCTAAAGTGTACCGGTAATGAAGGAAGTCGTGTTCCGTCGCCTGAGGAAACTTTTCCTGCCGAATTTTTTCCCACATGGCATCCGTTAACTCATCTTGAAAGGCCTGGACTTTTTGCCAACTCTCAGAGCCATCCCGATAATCAAACTTATGGAAAAAGTCCGCAATATTAGTGAGAATGAGTGCCCGAGGCTCATCCAAACTGTCATCTAACATAGCCTTAGCAGCTATCTCAACCAGCTTAGGAGTCGGGTGCAACTCTCCTTTATGATCCCGCATAATGTGCTCACCCAAAACCATCTTGAACTGAAGGTTAGGATGATGGAAGAGATCCGGCCCTTTAAGGCCAAAACGAGGCGCTGAGGCAGCATATCCTAATGAATTTTTCACCTGAGTATTACCTGAATATTGAACCTGTGGTTTTGCAACAGAAAAACCGTGTACCTGCATTCAGATCCCCTTTGCCACCAAATACTGACATATTTACTCTAGATATCCCTAACAGCCACGTTTATATCACATTGGCAGCCTGACATGCAACTGGGTTCAGTCCAACAACTATCCTCTAACCGCTATATCTAAAGGTTTATAAAGCTCTCGCTTTGGCAAGGCGTTTAGTTGCCGTGAAATCCGTCGCCAAAGAGTTCATACATAGAAAGAAACTCTTTTTTCGTATGGGCATTCAAACTGCTCATGGGGGCCACAGTGACCGTGCGAACGAGCTTATATTTACCGCGCCTCAGGGTAAACGTAACTTTGGCGCCGGGAATGTTGGGAATCACAGCATCCACATAAGACTTAGACTTACCGTAGACGATCTGGCCATCAACATTCATAATGCGATCGCCCTTACGAATACCGGCTTTATAGGCAGGAGAGCCTTCAAATACACTCATGATAGTGGGATAAGCACGCTTAGTGATGCGGATATCCATCCCCACCACACCTGCTTCTCCTGTTTTTTGGACCGCCGGGGTGAGCTTGGCGCCGGGATCATCTTGTTGCATAGTACCTTCGTAACCCACCGGAACAAAGTAGGCATCATTTCCAGATCCACCATCTGCACCTTCTACATAGTTCACTTGCTGAACACCCCCCGTCAGCACTTTAGCTTGTGCAGGCAAAGCAAATAGGACAGTACCCAATGCTAGGGCACATAAAACAAAGATAGACGTAAAAACTCTCTGGAATGACAAAATTGTCTGCAATTTCTGCACGGTGAGTAGTACCCCTCTTCTAATAGGCTTGTTTGGGGCTTCGACCGGTTTTTAGGAAAATTCAACAAATGACCGGGGGTTATTCACACATATTTACAATTTTTGAGCCCCACCGACTCCCCTGAACGGCGGGTTTGGCAAACGTTGGGATTTGAGGCTTTCTTATGGTCTAATAAATAAACAGTTATGAATGGGTTTACCCTATCAACAGAGAATTCTACCGATGCCAGATGTGTCTGATACCGCCAAGCACCTGATCATTTCAGGTCGTGTCCAAGGTGTTTATTACCGGTATTCCATGCAGCAACAGGCAACAGCCCTTGGGGTAACTGGCTGGTGTCGTAATTTACAGACGGGTGAAGTTGAAGCGACGGTAGTGGGTAGTACAGACCAGGTGGTGCAGATGATCGACTGGTGCCATCAAGGGCCGCCTAATGCCCAGGTCACGGATGTGGCAATAACAGATGTAGCCGTTCCTACAGCGGAGGCATCCAATGGGTTTGAGATTCGTGGATAGTCTCAAGAGAAAAGCAGTCTTATGCCAAATTCTATTGGCATTGATAGGCGTTACTTTAGCCTCTGTTCCTGGGGGCGCCCAACAGGAGCCAAAATTTGAAAAGGCGCCTGCTTTGCCTCCTCAATCTGCTGCTGAAACACCTGCTACAAAAATGAATGCCCCGATTGTCCTGCCTGAAGACACCGAGGCTCCGGCATTTAAGCTTGGCATTGCAACCACCCAATATCTTCCGCAAGAAATGTACGGGCAGTGGAGCATGACGGCAACGCTGGAAGAAACCACTGCGCCAAGGATGTTTAGTCCTATTATTCACGATATTTGGGTGTTGGCCCGAGACGGAGATGCCGTCACCGTCACCAATCCCAAAACCGGCGCCTCAGCCACCGTCCATGTTGATGAGGTCCACAACAACACGGCCACCTTTCATCGCCGGTTTGTCCCACCCAAGGGTCGCCGGGTGTTTCAAGAGCAACCTACAGTCACCGTGGATACGGATCATCTGTATGGCCGGACCCTGCTAAAATTTTCCAGAATACGCCGAAATGGCACGAAGAAAACCTATTTCGCCCGGTATCATTTAGAGGGTGAGCGTATTGGCGGGGAGCGCGTCACATTTGGCGCCGAACGGGGTGGACCGGAGCTGATTATTGAAGATGTTCGGCAAGAGCAAGATAATCTAAATAAAAAAGACGCTGAGAAGCCCTTGCTGTATAGTTATTGATTTCTTTTACACAGTTGCTGCAAACTAGGACTTATCTTTCATTTTTCCCCGGAATTTTTTGAAGCGACCTGCAGCATCTTGCGTGCCGGTTTTATTTTTAAATGCAGACTCCACTGCCGGATGCATCAACAGAATGTTATCGATGTGGATCTGTAAAAAATCATAGTTGCGCTTGCTACTGGGTTTATGACGGCTTAAAAGCTTGGCGTCTGTAATGGCCAGGAAGCGCCGGTCAGGATCGTTGAGGAGTTGGGTAAGCCGACGATCCTCTTTATCCCGGCGAGACACATGAACCAGTCCCTGGATTTCGTGATCGTGGGTGACAATGAGCACCTGCACTGGGACGGCGCTGTTTTTACCCATTTCTTGAATGGCAGGATTTAAAGGCTTCTGGGACGGCATAATAACGATACGACTCCTCAGTTCATGATATGAGTTCACGACATCACGATTTATGTGACTAGCTTCCAAAGAAGGGTATCGGCTTCTATAGGCAACACTATATCGATATCCATTAAGGAGAGGATTTTTGAAGAGCTGGTGATACTGCTCTAAGGGCAAACACCGAGTACTTCTCTCCTTGAAACACCGGATAGTAAAGCTGTTGAATAACGTCTTGGATGGGTAACAGGTGGAAATCCTTGTCTCGGAAATCTTTGAAACGATAGTCGTAGGTGTAATAGAACTCATCTAGGTGGTTATAAACCACCACTTTGGGACGTTTCTTCTCTAAATCAGCGGCAGCTTCTTCAATTTGTGCCGATGTACTGTAGTTCGCAATCAAGTATTGATAGCGCAAAGGGTTTTGACGATTAACCAGAAAATAAAACTCTGGAGCCAAATTGTACATAAACACGCCATCACCAGGCTGTGTATGGGCATGGACACTTTCTATTAGGTTGATCAGCTCATTTTCATTGGAAGAGCCGCCTCCCACTAAGGATTGTTCTAGTGTTCCGTAAGAGGGAATTCGAGGAGACAAAACGGCGCTAAAAGATTGATTTACCTTGAGGGTGACCCCGACACATAAAAGCATCACAGTCACTAAAATGACGCGGTACTCCAAAACCCGAGGAATCTTAAAATGCCGAAACAAATTGACCAGAGCAATGATAGCCAGCAGGTAGATAAGCCAACCATGGTAGGCCACCAACTCAGAGGTAGGATAGCTGAAAGACGCCAATAGAAGCCCCATACCACCAAACCAAACGGCCAAGACCTGCCAGTCTTGTTGAGAATAACGAGAAGCCGGCTGGCTGTTTCGGATGAGATCCAACCCCATCAACCTGAGGGCTTTGTCCAGTAGCCACACGAACCCCAATACCGGTAATACCCCTTGTAACGTGAGGCGTACGGCTTGGTACAGGTGTTCCGGATGCCAGAGTCCCCGGCGGATATAGCCCACAATGTTGGCAAATCCTTCTGCAAAATAGGTGTGGAAGGTTGCCTGGGAATAGCCTTCCCATAGCCAGACATACGTGTCGTACCAGAAGTCGGCCAAGGCGCCTTGAAAGCCCAGGTAAGCCAAAAGAAGACATACCATCAGCATGATCGGCGCCCAAAAAATTGCCAAGGCTTTTAATGCAGTTTTCCAGGGGTGTTTTGTTTCTGTGTGCCAGTGATACCCTCCTACAAAAAGAGTCAATGCCAGGCATAACAGCCCCCCCACAGACTGTACCGTGAGGAGGGTGGCGCCGGTTAAGACGCCGGATAGTATCAAGTTTTTCCCGGGCTTGCGACTGGTGACGCTGACATGCTGAAACAAAAACCAGATGGCCAACATCCCCATAAATTGGCTGATAATATGGTGGTGGAACTTGAAAAACTCAGGGACATAAGTAATCCACAGAAATACTGCCAACCATGCCAACCACCGCTTGGGTAAAAACCGTCGGCCCATATCAAAGGTGATGGCGGCGCAGCCAACCAAAGCGAACAAGGCAACCAGCCTGAAGCCAATGATACTGGGTTGGCCCAGCAGTTTAATGATCATTGCACCCAAGAAGAAACTACCAGGCCAGATAAAGTCAAAGAAGTCTCGATATGGCACTTGACCAGTGGATATTCGCCAGCCTTCATAGAGGATGGTAGATTCATCCGGCACTGGCAGTCTTAATAGGCCATAGAACAATACCAGACAGAGTACAGGCAGAAAGACCAGCACCCTAAAATCTTTTAGCAGACGTGCAGAACACCACAAATAATTCATGGTGTTTATTATAGAAGATTCCCGGGTTCTGGGAGGCTACTGAGAAGAGGCGGGATGCAGGTGATGTATTTTATGGGTAATGCCTGTGGATGCTTGAGCAATAACAGGGGCTGTCGTATCTGGCCCGTTTGACGGTGTGTAAGGAATAACCTCAAAGGTGGCCGTATTTATATCCGTCAACGACAATCGCTGAATGGCTTCCCACTTTGCTTGTTCAATCACCCACTCTGGCAGATGAAACTGAAGATCAGTGGGTTCTATAGCACCAGTTGCCCAATGATTGCAACTGATAAATCGGAGAATGATATGAGGGACAGTGTTATTAGCACTACCTTCAGCCCGATCTGCTTCCACGAACCAACGAACCTGCCCCCCATAGGGCAATAATTCTTCTATGTGAAAGTAGTGAGGCATTTGGGCGGATTGTCCGTTAGATTCATACACGGAGCCACACACCTGATCTTAGCTAAGCTAATGAGATGACCTGAAATGTGAGACGCACCAGAATAATATAAGTGAGAGCTGAACCTGAAACGTTTGAACTATATTCTCAGAAAACAAATGGTTAACAAAGGGTTTATTGCGAGTGTTAAAGTATTATCTCGACTATATATAAGGCGTGCTTTCTCATGAATAGTTCCTTCCACTCTATTTTCTGGGTGAATGGTTTTGGTTCATTCGACTGATAGATGGGTAGAATGCCGCCTATAATGTAAAGGGAACGCCTCCATCTGGATGAAGTAATGCGTGATCGGAGAATATACTTTAAAAACAATTGGTTTTGTTTGAATCAGCAGATATGATGTCATCCATCAGGTGTGATGTAATCGTTTGTCTTTTGTAATAGGAGCTGTGTATTGGAGCACTTATCCGGCATTACCATTATTTTACTAATGGGTATGATTGCTCAATGGGCTGCCTGGCGGTTTAACTTTCCCTCTATATTGCTGCTGCTGCTGTTCGGCTTCTTAGTAGGACCAGTGTTTGGGGTAGTACAAACAGACGCCTTGTTCGGGGATCTCCTGTCACCTTTAGTAACGGTGTCTGTGGCTATTATTCTGTTTGACGGTGGCCTGAGTCTAAAATTTAAAGAGCTGAAAGAAACCCACCGGGTGGTTCGAAATCTTTTGAGTATCGGCATCTTGGTGCACTGGGCCCTCATTGCCATTCCGGCCAAGCTGTTTTTACACTTAGACTGGCCGGTAGCAATATTATTGGGCGCTATTTTGACTGTTACCGGCCCGACGGTGGTTGGCCCGCTTATCCGACAGGTTGGGTTAAAGGATCCGATTCATTCCATTGTGAAGTGGGAAGGGATGCTGATTGGCCCCATTGGCAGCCTGCTGGCGGTATTGGTCTTTGAATCCATTATGAGCCGTCCGCATTTGGTTCCGGTCGCAGAGTTAATTTCCAATGGCACATTGTCAGCGGCAGTGACCATTGGGGTAGGTACGTTAGAAGCCCTTACAATCGGTCTTTTACTGGGGGTTCCTGGCGCTTTGGTTTTAATTGAAATTTTTAAGCGCCGATGGGTCCCGGATTTGATGCAAACCATGGTGACCCTCACCTTTATTGTGTTGTTTTTAACTGTATCCAATATGTTACAGGAGCAGTCCGGGCTATTAACGGTAACCGTGATGGGAGTCATTATCGCCAATCAAACAGCAGTACCCACTGATCGGATTGTGGCCTTTAAAGAAAATCTGCGAGAGCTGTTGATTGCATCATTGTTCATTATCCTGTCGGCACGGCTCAAGTTTGAAGATATTCAGATGCTAGATGAAGGGTTTATCTGGTTTATTGCCTCTCTGGTCCTGGTGGCTCGGCCGGCATCGGTGGTTGTGTCTACCTGGGGCGCCTCGTTAAATTGGAAAGAACTGTTGTTCCTGCATGCCATGGCGCCTCGAGGGATTGTATCGGCAGCGATGTCTTCTATTGTGGCACTAAGCTTAACCAATGCGGGTGTAGCTGGCGCCAATTTGTTAGTGCCTATTGTGTTTATGACAATCTTAATGACCATTACGATATACGGCCTGGCGGCTCGGCCGTTGGCATATGCCTTAAAACTGGTGCCGGAGCACCCGCAAGGCATTTTAATGGTGGGGGCGCACTGGTGGGCCCTGGATATCGCCAAAGCCTTGAGAGAAGCTGGCATACAAGTCTCGATGCTGGATAACAACCGAGAGCACATTTTAGATGCCCGCCGACAAGGGTTTAAGGCTGTTTACGGCACCATATTGTCGGATCAGGTGGTGGGGGATGTATATTTGCAGGGCATTGGGTATGTACTGGCCATGACCTCCAATGATGAGGTAAATACCTTAGCTGTGATGCGGTTCTCCAAAATATTTTCTGAAGACCATGTGTATCAGCTGTTTCCTAACAAGCCGGTGCGTACGCCTACCGAGGCCGTTTCCCAAAACCTTTTGGGGCGGCTGTTTACCCACCGGGGCGTTAATTACGGGATGATGGAAGTGCACTTTATGCAGGGCGCCCGGGTACAAACCATAGAAGTGTCGGCAGATATCAGTTTTGAAGTTTTAAAAACCACATACGTAGACAGTATTGCGTTGTTGTTTGTGGTGACGCCGGATGAAGAGCTAAAAATTATCTCGGCTGACGAAGACCCCGGTGTGTTTACAGCTGGAGAAAAGCTGATTTTGATTGTGGATCCAGGGGTCAACATTGAGCTGGACAAGCTGGCATCAGCATCTAAATTCGAAATCCCGGAAGAAACACAGTAGTCGTTATTCTTCCGAAAAAACCATAGACTGCATGGGAGAAGAGAGGTGGAGCCGGGTGAGGGAAAGTACCAGACTTAAATTGGCGGTATGATGGCTGCTGATGTGAGCCAGTTCCTGATAATCTTCCTCACTCAGTTCGGATAAGGCGCCCTGGGTGTTCTTGAGGGTGGATAATTCCTGTTTGAGTTTATCCAAATTCTGAATTTGATCCTTCATCTCGCTATATTTTGTTCTGCATTTGGCCTGCCACGATTCAAACGCACACCCCGGGGCCATCACCACAAAGGGGGTGTCAGGGTAATCTCGACAGAACTGGGGGCGGTCTTCGTGAACACCACATTTATTGTCAGGCGTCTGATAACGACACCGGTAAAACACAACGTCTTCGGGGTTCTTAAAGTCGTCGGATTTTTTCGCAGCTGCTAGTGTTCTCTCCACCAGTCCTGGCACCACTTTGTGAGCAGCCTCATGAGAAGCGTAAGGCACCATAATCGAGAAGAAGTTTCGGGCAAATTCATCCCCTTGTGTGGCACGCTGCATCAGGGCATGAAACGGCGTACTGGGCGAAGCACCTTGGCAGCAGGCTCCGTTGCTACAGCACTGAGGCTGAGGCTCGTTCAGCTCTTTTTCAAAAATATTCGGCATACCACCCTTCCAACCTCAGTTATTTCTTTTAGTATACGGCCTTGCCAGGCACATGGCATCCACTATTGACGGGTTTTTATGAATGCAGCGCCCCTTGGGTAAACACGCATGTGCGTGACTACTCTGAATGGTCGACTTTGAGGGGGTTTTGCATGACATTTGATAAAAATTTCATATAATGGAAATACTCTATCCTTAAGTTTGCCTGAATGTGTGAAGGCAATTCTTTAGGAATTATTAAAAATCCGGCGATCCACCGGATTAAGGGTAAGATTAAATTAATCCAATTTTTATTAAAAC
>JAHQWC010000106.1 GCA_019634025.1 Vampirovibrio sp. | reverse complement strand
GCCAGCCCCAGTACCCAGCGGGTGGCGCAACACCTTGTGGCAAATTATTTTTGAAGCCGACACCCCAGCCGGCAAAGGGTTTGACGTGGCGCTACTGGTGCTGATTTTGGTGAGCGTGTTGTCTGCCCTGCTGGAGAGCGTGGACACCATTGGCACAACCTACCACCAAGAGCTGCTAGCCCTGGAGTGGGTGATTACCATTTTATTCACGGTGGAATACATCCTGCGGCTTTTGATCTGCCGAAAGCCCATTCGGTATGTCACCAGCTTTTTCGGCCTCATTGATCTGTTGGCGATTTTGCCGACGTATATGAGCCTGTTTGTCACCGGCACCCATTACTTGTCCGTAATCCGGGTCATTCGGCTGCTGCGGGTGTTCCGCATTTTTAAGCTGGCCCGCTACATTAGCCAGGCCAAGGTACTGATGGCGGCGCTAAGAGCCAGTATGCCCAAGATTACGGTGTTTGTGTTTGCCGTGCTGACGTTGGTAATTATTGTGGGATCGCTGATGTACCTGGTGGAAGGGCCGGAACACGGGTTTACCAGTATTCCGGCCAGTATGTACTGGGGCATTGTGACATTAACCACCGTGGGCTACGGCGACATTGCCCCCCAAACCCCCATGGGAAAAATGCTGGCCAGCGTGGTGATGATGATGGGTTACGGCATTATTGCCGTGCCCACCGGCATTGTAACGGTGGAATTATCCCAAGCATCTCGGGGTGAAAGCATTGGTGAAGGTGCGGGTAAAAGCATTACGGCTTGCCCCACATGCACCGAACAAGATCATGAGGTTGGGGCAGCATTTTGCCGGGCGTGTGGGGTAAAGCTGGTGGTCAATTAAGAAACCAAACTCCTGGACAGATCTAGGGATCGCCTTTGATCCGCATATCGCCACCTTTGGCGCCGGTAGGGTCGGCAACGATGCGCTCACCTTTGGAGGTAGGTGCCTGGAGAGGCTGAGCTTTTTTGTTCAGACCCTTGGGATCGCTTGTAGGGGTTTTGACCGGTGGAGCGGCGGGCTGGCCGGCAACTTTTTCCATAAAGGCTTTTTTAATACCTGACATCACCTGATTAGCAGCTTCTTTCCCATCAGCCACATAGGTGTTGGTCAGGCCCTGGATTTGCTCCGCATCGGGGTTCTCGTGGTAGTTTTTGCAGGTCACCAGATACTCTTGCACCGATTCCACCAGCTCTAAAATATGATTACTCATGAGAATCCGGTTTTCATCGGAGAGGATCATCATGTAGTTCATGAGCTTGTGGGTCATGGGGTCGTTGTCGAAATCCCGCTTTTTCTGCTTGGATTTATACAGGGCCAACACTTTATCGCGACCCAGGGTGCGCACGTTGTTGAGGATTTCGCTGGCCCGGTATTCCTGATCCGCCAGGTCAATCATGCCTTCTACAATGATCTGCTGGATTTCTTTGGGAAACATCAGCATGACGTTCACCGCCCGGGAGAGGGTCGGCTCTTGGTCGTAAAACCGTTTGTTTTTGTGGGTCGGCTCAATGTGCATAAGCTACTCGGTGTACATAACCTAAGGTTGACGCTTTCGGTCTGGAATAGAATTGCGGGTAATCCCTACTATCGTACCCTACGTATCTTAAATAGTTCTTCGTATTAATAGACGAAGTTGTACATACATATGTATTTATCGAGAGGCTCCGTCGTATCAATATGAAGGGCGGCGCTCCATTTATTTGAAGGAAAGAAGGCGCTAACGGCACGATGGCAGTTTTCTTTTAGACGCGTCTTTGATACAACCAAAGGAGCCGAGTGCAATGCGGCGGCAGATATTCAATGCGTTACGGATAGATACAGATAAAGACAGAAAGACAGCCTATGCAGTGGAAACTGTGGATACAGGACCGTTTTTCGCACCCGATTTTTAAAAACGCCGGGCTCCTTGGGCTGTATAAGCGAGAGTTTGCCTGGGGATTTATCGCCCTGGCGGCCACCAACGCTATGACAGTAATAATCCCCTTGCTGGTCCAAGCCGCCATCTATTTAATGGACCCCACTGCCCCAGAAAATAAAGATCCGGGATTATTTTTAAAGGTGTTGGATCAATTAGACCTGGGCGCATACAAAACCTTAGACACCGTGTTTTGGACCATTTTCGCCACTGCACTCATCAACCTGGTGGTCCGGGTGGCGTCTCGTCAGTTTTTACTGGGGGTGGGCCGCAAAATTGAATATGAAGTGCGTAACCGCATGTACAACCATTTGCTAAAGCTGCCGGTACAGTTTTTCAGCAAATACCCCCCGGGTGAACTCATGTCGCGGATGACCAATGACGTTCAAATTATTCGAACCTTGTCCGGCGGGGCCTTTATGCTGCTGTTTAACACAGTGTCCATCTACCTGTTCAGCATTCCCATGATGCTGATGCTCAGCTGGAAGCTCACCCTGGTCACCTTTATGCTGTATCCCCTTAGCGTGTGGCTCATGTCTAAAATCAGCGATCGGGTCAAAACAGCCTACTACGCCGTACAGGCAGTCTTGGGAGACATCAGCAACCAGGCCCAGGAAAACCTGAATGGCATGATGGTCATTCAATCGTATGCCAAGGAACCCCTGGAAGCAAAACGGTTTGAAGACCTCAGCAACCGATATTTAGACCGGATGGGAGACCTGATTCGCCAGCGGGTATGGTTATTTTTAATGATGGCGGTATTAACCGGCGTCAGCATGTTGTTGATTTTGGGCGAAGGGGGTCGAGAGGTTATCTGGGGTGAACTTGGCCTGGGTGGCTTTGTGGCCTTTACCCTGTATTTAGAACGCCTGTCATGGCCTACCATGGCCCTGGGGTGGGCCGTCAGCACCTTTCAACAAAGCGCTGCCGCCTTTGAACGGCTGGATGAAATCTTAAGCGCTGGACCTACCGAAGCCGAGATGACAAGTACTGGACCCACCCAAGCCAATACAGACCCTTCACAAGGGTTAAGCTTGAAACAGGTCACGTTTGCCTATCCCGTGGAACCTGGAACTGAGGCGAATTTACCCGCACTAAAAGACATTACGCTAGCCATCTCCCCTGGAACCACCGTGGGACTGGTTGGTCCGGTGGGTTGTGGGAAAACGACGCTGTTAAAGTTGATTCCCAAACTATACAGCTTAGAGACCGGTCACATTTTTCTGGACGGACAAGACATTCGCCATATTGCCATTGAAGACCTTCGGCGACGGGTGGTGCTGATGCCGCAGCAAAGCTTTCTGTTTTCAGCCACTGTGGGTCAAAACATCGCCTACGGCGAACCCAACACCTCGATGGAAAAATTGGCCGATACAGCAACCGTGGCTGGGGTGCACCAGGACATTGAAGGGTTTGCCAATGGGTATAACACCATCGTCGGCGAACGGGGCTTGACCCTCTCTGGCGGCCAGCGTCAGCGCTCTGCCCTGGCCCGTACATTGCTTGTAGAAAGCGAGGTTTTGTTACTAGACGATCCGTTTTCCAATGTCGATAGCGGCGTGGAACAGCGGATTATTGAGGGGCTGGCAGCGCGAAAGACCTTTGCAGACAAAATTACCCTCATGGCCACCCACCGGTTTTCCATTTTACCCTCACTAGACTGGCTGGTGTTAATGGATGAGGGGAAAATTATCGCCACAGGCACCCACACCGAACTGCTGGCCAGCCAACCGTTGTACCAACAGCTCTATGAAAAACAACAGACACAATCTGAAGAACAGGAGACCGCCTCATGAGCACGGGTCATACTGCTTCTGTGTCCTCTTTAGACACCTTGCCGGTAGATTTGGATAAAACCTTAAGTACCCGGTGGAAGGACATCACCCTACTCAAACGACTGTGGCCGTTTATTAAGCCTCACTGGAAGGGGTTGGCTTATTCACTAGGGCTGATGATCCCCATCTCTTTATCCAGCCTGGCGCAACCTTTTGTGGTGCGTGCCGCCATTGACGGCCCCATTACCAACGGAAATTTTGGTGGCCTGCTCCAATATTGCGCCTTGTTTTTAGGGTTACTGGTGGTTATGTATACCTTGCGCTATCACCAGTTGGTGGTCTCTCAACTCACCGGGCAGCGCATTATTTATGAAATTCGCACCCACCTGTATGCTCACCTGCAAAATTTATCGCCCCGGTTCTACCAACAACACCCCATCGGCAAAATCGTGACCCGTCTCACCAATGATGTGGAAAATCTAAGTGAAATGTTTGCCTCTGGCGGCATTGCCATTGTGTCGGATGTGGCGCTGATTATGGGGGCGGTCGTGGGCATGTTTTTAATGAATGTGCAAATGGCCCTCATTACTTTGGTGGTGTTGCCGGTAGTGGCAATGGTCATTGAATTCTTCCGGCGAAAATCTCGCAAAACATATGATGAAAGCCGGGTGCGGGTCGCAAAGTTAAACGCTTTTTTAAACGAGAATTTTTCAGGCATTGAAGTCGTCAAACTAATGCGTCGTGAAGAAATAAACTACCAGGACTTTGAACGTCTGAACCACACAAACTTAAAAGTCGGCCTTCATTCCGTTTTTTATGACTCCTCCCTCACAGCATCTATCGAATTTTTGCTGAATTTAACCATTCTGTGGATTCTATGGACCGGCGGGCAATTATTACTGGCAGGCGCCATGACCTTTGGCTTACTCGTCGCGTTTTTTCAGTATGCCCAAATGATGTTTGAACCCATTGAGGATGTCAGCGATAAATACACCATTATTCAATCCGGGTTAGCATCTGTAGATAAACTGATGGACCTGTTTGATGCAGTGCCAGAAATACCCCCGACATTAGAAATAGCAGCACAGTACCCTGTGGCAAAAGGCGACATCGTTTTTGATCAGGTAACCTTTGCCTATTTAAAAGACGCCGAGGAGCCTATTCTTAAAAATGTTTCGTTTCACGTCACCCCTGGCCAAACCGTCGCCATCGTCGGCGCGTCTGGCGCAGGAAAGTCAACACTCATGAAACTGCTGTGCCGATTTTACGATGTGCAGGACGGTCAGGTATTGCTGGACGGCAAAAATATCATGCAGTGGGAACTGGCCGACCTGCGCCGAAACATTGTGGTGATTCAGCAAGATGACTTTCTGTTTTCACGATCCGTATTAGAAAATATTACGTTGGATACAGGGGAGGCAGATACTTCTAAATTAGAGATCGCCCTGGATCAATCCAATGCCAGAACGGTGATCGACAGGCTGCCGGATGGCTTGGAGACCGTGTTGGAGGAACGAGGGAAAAACCTGTCCGGCGGCGAAAAACAACTCATTTTATTTGCCCGGGCCATTTACCACCAGCCGGCTGTCTTAGTGCTGGACGAAGCCACCAGTGCGGTCGATCCACAAACAGAGCGGTTAATTCAGGCTGCCATGGCCAATTTAAGCCAACAGTGTACAACTTTAGTGGTGGCCCACCGGTTAAGCACCATTGAAGCAGCCGATCAAATTTTGGTCATTGAAGGCGGCCAACTGGTAGAGCAAGGCACCCACGCCGAACTGCTGGCAAAACAAGGTATCTATTCCGGGTATTATGAACGGTACCAGACCCAGGAGGAAGGATAACGATGGGACTTTGTAAAAAACTGAAAAAACTAATGCGCAGCATGACCAAAGATGAACGCATTGCCTTGGTAGAGATGGACGGATTAATTGCGTCCCAAAAGAATTTATCGACGGCGCCCCAGGTATTGCAATTGTTAGAAGAAGTGAAACAGCAGGAGTACAAGGCTCTGGTTTTACGGGTAAACAGCCCTGGCGGAACCGTGGGCATGTCTCAGGAAATCTATGAGGCCATTTTAAATTTAAAAAAAGAAAAAGGCACCAAAGTTGTGGCGTCTTTAGGCGATGTCGCCGCCAGCGGCGGCGTGTATATCGCCATGGCCGCCGATGAGATCATCGCCAACGGCGGCACCGTCACCGGTTCTATTGGCGTCATTATTAAAAGCGGAAACTTCCGGGAGCTACTGGATAAAATTGGGATTCAGTCCGATGTGGTGAAGTCCGGCAAGTATAAAGACCTATTGAGTACGGATCGGGCCATGAGCGAAGAAGAAAAAGCGCTCCTGCAAGAAACCATTGATGATACCTACAGTCAGTTTGTGTCGGTGGTGGCCAAGGGCCGCGAGATGAGTGAAGAGACCGTAAAAACTTTTGCCGACGGACGCGTGTTTACCGGGCAGCAAGCAAAGGGATTAGGATTGGTGGATGAACTGGGTAGCCTGGATGTCGCTGTGGAAAAGGTACGCGTGTTGGCTGGGTTTAAAACCGAAGGGCCACCCAAAGTCACCCGAATGGAAAAAAAGCGCGCGCTAATTAACCGTATGCTGGAAAACAGCAAAATGGGGGTGTTGCCAGGGCAAGCGGTAAATAATTGGATGGAAATGACGCAGCAGTTGAGTGGCGTGCCATTATGGTTGATGCCGACTTATTTGAAATGATTAGAAGGGGCTACCACGCCCTCCAAAATTTTTTTCTCTACTAACTGGCAAATCATCTATCCAATGATCAGGATCTGGTTCTCTCTTTTGAGCAGGAAGAGTTGATGTGGTCGGCTGTCTTTATAACACCAGTTTTCACTATTTGTATTCTAGGAACCCCTTGCCGCCCTCTATTTCTATAGGGCCACTCAACAATCAAGCTTTTAGTATTACTTCCGAATGAAAGCTTCATGATGTAACCCCCCATTCAATAATGTTCATTGAATTATCTCTTAAATCTACCAGCCAAAGGAGCTAGCGTGGATCGTCCTAAAGGACTGGCCTTTCTCGCTGCTTCACTATACATATCAGCAACATCTCTATTTGCAATAAATCGTTCTTCCATCCTATCGGATACTCTATCAGCAACACATCTCACCAGCCTCACGGCAGGTTGCAACCTTCTTCCTACAGGCAGGATAAGCTTTGATATTGGTATAGCTCGCATATTATTAAATCCCATTTTTAGGGCACCCATAGAATAAACCCCAAACACCTTTGAAATTGCTCTAGCCTTCCTGTTCCGCAAACACCGGGCAGGCAAACATATCCGCTGGAACAACCTTTTGGTGGTAAGTACACTGACCCGACAAAGCGACATCGCCGGAAAAATGCTTGCAGTGGCGGCAACGATTGCGACGGCGATCAAATTTACCCTGGCGATCCTTGGTCCGCCTATTTTCGCTGCGTCGTTCTTCTGGATGTTTTTCCGAGGAATTCATAATTCGACTATTATACCTGTTCCTTATACCGTCACCGAACCGGGGGTTTTACCCAGACATGTGAGCGTTTCAGCGTAGAAATCGTCAAACCGGTTTTCTAAGATAGCTTGGCGGGCATTTTGAGCCAGCTGAATCAGAGTATAAATGTTGTGGATGCTGAGCAATGTCCCTGCCGTAAACTCACCCTGGCGAAACAGGTGACGAATGTAGGCTGCGGTATGGTGTTGGCAGGCATAGCACTCACAGCCGTCTACCAAAGGGCCAAAATCTTCGGTAAACTCTGCGTTTTTGATGATCTTCCGGCCCGTTGGCGCAAAAAACGAACCGTGGCGGGCAATTCGGGTGGGCATGACGCAATCAAACATATCAATGCCCCACTTGATATGCTCCAACAGATCCTCGGGGGTTCCTACACCCATCAGATACCGTGGCTTGTCTTGGGGCAGCTGGGGCGCCGTAAAAGCCACCACCTGATCCACATACTCTTTAGATTCGCCGACACTCACCCCCCCAATGGCAAACCCATGGGCAGGCATTTGAGTGGCAAATTCAACGCTCTGGGTACGCAGATCTTCATACGTGGATCCTTGGACAATGGGGAACAGGGCCTGATCATCAGTGCGGGCATGGTGCTCAAAACATTGCGCCAACCATCGGTGGGTTTTGTCTAACGATTGCTTGGCGTATTCGTAGCTGGCAGGGTAGGGGGGGCATTCGTCAAAGG
>JAHQWC010000105.1 GCA_019634025.1 Vampirovibrio sp. | reverse complement strand
GAATTAGATTTTACTGAGCCGACTGTTGCAGCAGCGAGAGTAACCTGTGACGATAAATTGAAAATTAAATTATCTTCGCCAGCCTGTGGTCGCTACGTTGGCCGGGTTATTCGCAATATACTCCCGAATCCGAGCTAAATCCGCATCATCGCGGACAATATGATCATAATACCCTCGCTGCCACACCGGCGCCCCCGGCGTTTGCCGACAACAATTAATCTCTTTGGCCGCATACGATTTCAACCCCCGAACCACCGTAGAAAGTTCAACCCCACCCGTAGGGGCGGTCCTCTGGCCCGCCCGGGCATTCACGCCAACACCCGCCTCGCCTCCTTCATCAACCCCCATCAACCACATCACCCCATGCACATGATTCGGCATCACCACAAACGCATCCAACCCAACCCCTGCATAATGCCCCGGCAACCCCTCCCAAACCAACTGAACAATTTTCCCAAGCGGATTTAAAATCATCCGATACCCAACAACATCCCCAAACAAACATTCTCGTTGATGGGTACAAAAGGTAATGAAATAAGCACCTCGTTGGGTGTAGTCATACTACGATAGACGTGGGAATTTTCGGTTTAATAAGAATTGTTTGGACATTACTGCTCCCAATAAGAGTCAGTTAAAATAAAAGTCAATTATTACTAAAAAATCTAGTGACTAGAAAAATGATTAGAGAAACTTTTAAACATATAGGTGATCATTACCTTACTGCTAAAAATGAGCCCTATAGTGGTAATTTTCTAGCATCCTATATAAGAAACTTCGGTAAATCATCTGTAGAAGATGTATTGGGTGATTTTAAAGATTATTTATACGTTAAGGCAAGCTCAGGGCAGACAAGGTGGGCTTCTGTACCTTGGGTAGGTATATTCGACCCCATTGTAACTCGTACGCCTCAGAAGGGATATTACGTTGTTTATTTGTTTTCAGAAACTATGGATAAAGTTTTTCTATCATTAAACCAAGGTACAGCTAGTGTTAGAAAAGAGTTTAATAATAATGATGTCATAAGACAGACATTACAAAGTCGTGCTTCATTAATAAGATCTAAAACTCCTGAAGCTGTAGATAAGTTTCCTCTAAAAGTAATTTCATTAAATTCAGAACAGTATCGCCCATTAGATTATGAAGCAGGCCATGCATTTGGGAAGAGCTATTTACTTAATGAGCTTCCTTCAGAAGAAGATTTGATTAGAGATCTACATAATATAATCAAGTTTTATCTAGAACTCACTTACAAAGGTGGAATATCATTAGTTGGTGAAAGTTTCGAAGATGAATTTAATATTTCTGAACAGAGGCGTTATATCTTACACAAGAAGATTGAAAGAAATCCTCATATAGCATTACGTGTCAAAAAGGTTCATGGTTATGTTTGCCAAGCCTGTAAATTTGATTTCACTGCTTTCTATGGTGAGCTAGGTAAAGAGTATATTGAAGCTCACCATCTACAGCCGTTGGCTGAACTACCAGAAAATAAACCCGTTTCGATGAATCTTAAAGAAGATTTTGCAGTTTTGTGTGCAAACTGTCATCGAATGTTACATAGAACAAATGCACCAAAACGTTTTTCTGAGTTCTTGAAAATTCTTAAAACCTAAACCTGAGAAAAAAAAGATTGCCCCGGGCCGGACTTGAACCGGCACGATATTGCTACCAACGGATTTTAAGTCCGCAGCGTCTACCAATTCCGCCACCGGGGCATCTACGCACTCTCTTTCGGCGCATACCGCGCCGTAAGGTCCCCATATTCTACCTGAAAAATCCAAAATGCAGAACCGGGTCCTTGGCATAGATGACATGGATGGCCTAGGAAGTTTTTCCCACGCCAAACAGGCATCCTTCCTCATGCCAGATCCCGCTAAAAACGGTTTAATAAGAAGGATACACACCAACCTTAACCCTTACCCAACTTCCTTATCATCCCCTCCGGCCAGTCCGCCACCCGCAAGGATTGGCCGTTTCTATACCCGTTCTCAATGAAGTGAAACCCGGTACAATATGAATGTAGGGGCGGGTTTGAAACCCGCCCGAGAATTTACGCCAAAACCTGCCTGGCCACAATACTGGAGACACCTGTGTCCGCTGCCATCGAGCCTCATCCGCAACCCGCGGCCGTTCCAAAATCCGGGACCATGACCCGCCGGGATCTGTTGATCCTAGGCGGCCTCACCCTCATCGGCGGGGTGGTGGCCTACATCGACAACCAACTGGGCTTCCATACCATTCTGGTAGAAACCATCCACGCCCTGGTGGTCACCGGCATTCTGGTGTTCTGTATTATCAGCCAATACCGCAACCCGCAAATCAAACAGTTCGGCTGGAACAACATCATCTGGGGGCTGACCTTGCTGATGATTGGCAGCTGGGTCGACATCCTGGACGATCCCCCCATGCTCCCCTGGTTTGATTTTGACGGCGACGGCGACTACAGCAACTCGTTTGGCCGCAGTTGGCAGCAGGCGTTTATCAAAAAAATTCTGGGCTACACCGTGGGCATTGGCATGGTAGCCGTGGGCTTTTACCAGTGGGTGCCGTGGATGATCCGAACCCGGGATCGAATTGCCGAGGTCAACAAACAACTCAAAACCACCATCATGGGCCGCGACGATCAGGTGGAATCCGCCCGCCTCACTATCTCTCGAGAACTCCATGATGATGTGGCCCAACGCCTCACGTTTCTCACCATGCAAGTCCAGCTCTGCCAAACCGAACTCCAAAAAGCCCCTGCCAAGGCCATAGAAACCCTTGCCAAAATCGGCGCCGACTTGTCCGAGTGCCTGAAAAGCGTCCGCCAAATCAGCCACAACCTTCGCCCACGCTCTCTCTATGCCCTGGGCTTTGTACCGGCCCTAGAAGAGTTCCTGGAAAAATGCCGCACCAATAACCCAGGCGTCACGTTCAATCTCAACGTGGCCTTGCTGCCAGAAGATCATGATCACATCCACGTCGAAACCTTACTGGACGATCGCCAACTGCTCCACCTGTTCCGAGTCCTCCAAGAAGGCGTCCGAAACGCCATTAAACACAGTAACGCCCGGCACATTGATGTCAAAGTGCAAGAGCACGTCAGCCAATACGTTTTGGAAGTCATCGACGATGGCCATGGCCTGCCCTGGCCAGAGGTGCCGGATGATGATACGTTGGTGCAACAGGGTCACCTGGGCATTGCCGGGTTACGAGAACGGGTCCTGGAGTTAGGCGCCGA
The DNA here is from genome assembly GCA_019634025.1 of Vampirovibrio sp. GTDB lineage: Bacteria > Cyanobacteriota > Vampirovibrionia > Vampirovibrionales > Vampirovibrionaceae > JAHQWC01. The sequence continues at coordinate 5,200 of JAHQWC010000105.1, read as the reverse complement.
GTTTCAATTAACGTCCCCCAAAGAAACAGGAACCGTCATGGAGGTGAGACTCACGAAATGACTAGTGCTGAACATGCTGAATCCAAATCTGTAAAAGTTCTGCTGGTAGACGATCACACCATCCTTCGCCAAGGCCTCAAGCAACTGTTGGATGCAACGGATGCTCACGTGACCGTAACAGGCGAGGCGGGCGACGGCCAAGAGGCCATCTCTTTGGCATTCTCCCTAAGGCCCGATGTCATTCTCATGGACATCAATCTCCCCAAAGTCAACGGCTATGAGGCCACTAAAGCTATTTTGACAGGCTGGCCAGAGGCCCGGGTGGTGGTGTTGACCAACCAGGACGATCCCCACGTCATCAAAAAATTCCTGGACCTTGGCGTCAAAGGCTTTTGTCTCAAAGACATTCCCATTGGCCAAATGCTGGACGTCATTGACGGCGTGATGGCCGGTAAAACCATGCCCTTATCTGATGAATTACAGCATCGGCTGGAATCCTTAAAAGACATGCCGGCAGAAAAACTCGCTGAACCTCTGACGGACAGGGAGAAAGAAGTCCTCACCGCCCTCAGTAAAGGCTACACCAACCAGCAACTGGCAGACCTTCTGGTGGTAAGTCCCAAAACGGTTCACAACCACCTCTACAACATCTACGGCAAAATCAACGTAAAAAACAGATCCGAAGCCATTTTATGGGCAATAGATGCCGGGCTCGGCGAAGGCCGTTAGCCAACGTATTATTCTTTCGCTTTCAGGCTGGCTTTTTTCTCAAACGCCAACGCCTCGGAATTTGCACAATATCGTAACCCAGTTGGCTTTGGCCCATCCGTAAACACATGGCCAATATGCCCGCCACAACGGCTACAAATCATTTCTACCCGGGTCCACCCCAGTAAATCATCTTTCCGATAACGGATTCGCCCCTCTTCCGCCGCATCCCAAAAACTGGGCCAGCCGGTTTTGCTATCGTATTTTTGATCCGAGGTAAACAACACCTGGTTACACCCGGCACATTGATACACGCCCTGACCTTTGTGGTTGTGATACTTATTGAAAAACGGCGGCTCCGTTCCCTGACGGCGCAAAATCTTAAACTCACTCCCACTCAGCAGCGTCTTCCATTCTGCGTCACTGTGTTGCACCTCAAAGCCAGAACGCTCTTTCTCAAGCGGCTGTTTTAACCCTGGATCTGCATACAGGACAGGATTCACCAGCACGTCTTTTGGTTTTGCATCTGCAGCCGGATTAGTGGTGGTCCAGGCCCATACGCCACCTGCAAGTATGAGAAGGGTGAGGCTGAATAAGAGAATATTTTTCATGTCAAAGTTCCTGGTCACAACGCTTATATTGTAGACGATCAAGCAGGCCACAAGTTTCGTGGCCTCATCTAAAACGCGAAGCCCTCCAAGGCTTGAGCAAAGGAGGGCTTCGGTATGGAAATAACCAACTGTGGATTATCCTTGCAGGTGGGCTTCCAAAAACCACAACCGCATATCCACTGCCCGAGACACTTCGGTAAATAAATCCGCCGTGTCTTTATCATTCTGTTCTTCCGCAGCATCAATGCTACTCCGCAACAGTTTCGCCAACTGCGCATAGCGGTCGGCCAAGGCGTTCAAGTGATCCTTGCCGCCCACGGCGTTCACCGGATACTCGCTTAAAATAGATTCTGCAGACGCCATCCGAACCGTCCCCATAGCAATGCCACCCAAGGTGGTCACCCGCTCGGCCAGGGTATCTACAAAGCCTTCCAGTTCCGTAGCCAACTCGTCAAACAGCTCATGAAGCTGGAAAAAGTCCTGGCCTTTCACATTCCAATGGGCCTGTTTGGCTTGGCTCTTCAGGTCAAACGTGGCAGCCAGGGCCTTGTTTAACAGGTCTACTAATTTCTCCCGATTCGACTCTGGGATATCAATGCGGGTGGCGTGCAATTTGGTTAAAACGGCAGTGCTCATAATGGGCTCCTCTATATTACAGTGCATTTTTCACGAAGAACCAGCTCAATACGGCCGTGTTCTTCTGCCTTAGATGGGGGGGATATCTATATCTCTTCCTGGAAGTGGGGGTGCTTTGTTGCCGGAATCCGGAAGTCATTCCGGCCTCCGAAATCCGGCGGCATTGGTGAAAAGTGGACTCAATCGATTTGTGAAAATAGTATTGAGTCCCTGCTGAATCAAGGAGAACACTCCTTAACCCCTACTGAACCATAAACTTACGAGACTGTAAATTTCGGTCCACAGATTCAAGTAATCTGTAGATAATCTTAGGATTTATGCGGCTGGGTTTACTTTAACTGCGGTTTTCAGTATCACTAGGATAAGAGGTTTACCGGAAGATGGGAGGAGTCCAAATGTCGGATACGATTAAGGTGCTGCTGCAAACCACCATTCCCGATCTACCTGAGACCGAAGATGATTGGCATATTGGTCGGTTTTCCCTGTTGACGGATTATCTCAACGGGTTGCGGGATCCCAATAACCAACCGCTCTGCCAGGTCACCACCCGAAACCGCAAGCCGGATTTTCAGGGCCATGACCCGGTCCTCAGCCGGTTGGCAGATTCCGATTATGATCAGCTATGGCTGTTCGCCGTAGAGGATGCAGGCAACGCAACATCCGGTTATGGCCTGACGGCAGATGATATTTTGGGCCTCAATGCCTTTCACTACTGCGGCGGCGGCATCCTGGCCACCCGAGACCATCAGGATCTGGGCGGATGTCTCGCCAAAACCTGTGCCGGGCCGTTTCATCATTTTCAAACCTTTTCCCCAGAGCCGGACCCAACACGGCACTGCCCGGATGATACCAAGACAACCAATATCTCCTGGCCCAATTACCACTCCGGTAAAAACGGAGACTATCAGGAAATTACACTGATGGATCCCGTTCACCCTTTGCTTAAAACAGACGTTTCTCCTTCGGGTAAGGTGCGCTATTTTCCAGCCCATCCTCATGAAGGCGCCGTTAATGCGCCATCAGACGATCCCGATGCAACTATCATTGCCCAGGGGAAGAGCCTGGTAACAGATAAGCCCTTTAATTTAGCCGTGGCGGTTAATGGCAGCAACAGGTGCGGCAACCTGGCCATTCACAGCAGCTTCCATCACTTTGCCGATTATAATTGGAACCCCAACCTTGGCTGCCCGTCCTTTGTGTCTGAATTGCCCGGCGATGGGTTCGAGAAAAATCCTGAAGCGCTGGCCGAATTTAAACAGTATGTGTCTAACTTGGCGCGCTGGCTTTGCCCGGCAGAAAAACGGGATCGGTTGATGCCATTACAGTCAGTCGCGACGGTTTAAATCCCGTTTTTTAAGGAGCTTTTTCTTTTGACCCACGATATTCTGGCGCCTATCCTTATCTTTTTAACGGCCGGTATTCTGGGCGTGGTGGTGTTTCAACGGTTAAAACTCAGTCCCATCATTGGCTTTTTTGCCGCAGGCGCCACTATTGGACCTTACGGCGCCAATTGGGTTGAAAACACGCAAGATCTTCATCTCCTGGCAGAATTGGGCGTTGCGTTTTTACTGTTCGATGTCGGACTACACCTCTCATTTAAAAAACTATGGGAGTCTCGACGAGATTTACTGGGCTTGGGACCAGGGCAAATCATATTAACAACTCTGCTTTTAAGCGGCCTTGGAATTGTCTTTGGGCTCAATCTCAAAACAGCCCTTTTAATAGGAGCCGGGCTAAGCCTTTCCTCAACAGCGGTGGTACTACAAGCGCTAAAAGAACGGGATGAACAGTCCAGCCCCTTGGCAAATGCCTCCGTCGGGGTACTTATTGCCCAAGACATTTTTGTCGTGTTTTTGTTGGTCCTGGTCCCGGCATTGGTATCGGGCACCGGCAACTTAACGCCGGCCATCGCCGGCGCGTTGGCAAAAGTTCTGTTGGCGTTGGTGGTGGTGTCATTAGTCGGCCGGTTTTTATTACGACCCTATTTTGAGAAAATTACCGCCACCAAAAACGATGAGGTGTTTACCGCTTCTGCCCTCTTATTTGTGTTGCTCACCGCCTGGTGTGTTAATCAGCTGGGACTATCGCTCCCGCTAGGGGCATTTTTAGCGGGGCTGGCTTTATCTTAAAGTGATTTTTGTTATCTGGTCAAAACCGAAATTTATCCTTTCAGAGGATTATTCCTGGGCTTGTTTTTTATTACCGTCGGCATGTCGTTGAATGTGGGTCTGTTTTTGGAGGCCCCCTGGATTCTGTTGGGGCTGACGGCCCTATACATTGCTGTTAAAGTCACGGCGCTTTGGATCATGGCTAAAGCCACCGGATTTTGCCATGGCTTTGCTGCCCGGTTTGGATTAACGCTGGCTCAAGGCAGCGAATTTACTTTTGTCCTGTTCGCACTAGCCGCCAGCCAAGGCTTAATGGCGCCTGCACTCGCTCAACTGTTATCCGTAGTGGTGGGATTAACCATGGCGCTCACACCAGCATTGGCAACCCTGGGTGGATGGGTCTCTCGCAGACTCGAAAAATATGCCGACGCCCCACGTGACCCGGAAACAGAAACATCCACCTCTGAAAAACAGGTGGTCATCACCGGGTTTGACACCATCGGCGAAAAAATTGCCCGGATTCTTCATGCCGAAGGTATCCGCTACATTGGCCTTAGCAATGATCGCGAGCAGGTGGCGGATTTTCGAAGTAAAGGGTTTCATGTGGACTTTTCCGATCCCAACCGGCCCAAGACCTTTGGGCTGGCTGCCGCCCAAAAAACATCCGTGTCTATTGTCTTAATGGATAACAGTGAGATTGCGCTGATGCTAGCGGACACTTTGCGCGAAGTGGATCCCACCTTACCGGTCTATGCAGCCACCTCAGACTTAAAGCTGTTTGAGGCATTGGGGCACAAAGGACTGACAGATGTTTTTGTCAAAAACGACGAAACCGCATCCCTTATTGCGCATCAAATTTTGCACAACCACTATGGAAAAACCGAAGAAGAGACGGTCAGCCGACTTGAGGCCATTCAACGAGAAGAAACCAATTATTTGGTAAACGCTGTTTAAATTTTTGAAACAATTGGTATACAATAGAATGGTTTCAGAGATTTATTTGGGGGATTTGTTCCAGAGGCTTTCCCCCCAAATTTGAGAGAGGGACATGTTGTCATGAATAATTTCATGAACCGTCGCATTGTTTATGGGGGCCTTCTGGCAGTTTTAGCGAGTTCAGCCTGTTATGGTCTATAT
>JAHQWC010000104.1 GCA_019634025.1 Vampirovibrio sp. | reverse complement strand
CTACAGGATATTTTTACCTTTGTGCAGTATGGCGTGGACGAAGAGAAGAAAATTATCGGTGAATTTAAGCATACCGGTGTGCGGCCCAAGTTCCTGGAGCACTTGGAAGCTGCTGGCACCGATATTGATATGACTATGTTTGAACCTCAGCTATAGGAGTCTTTTTGATTATGACCCCGGAAACCCTGCTGATTATCTTGATTGCCGCCACGGTATTTTTACTGTTGGTGGGTTTCTACAAAACTTCGTTTGAAAAAAAGGTCCAGGCCCAGGAGCATATCCAGGGGATGTTGGCCGGCAAAAAAGGCGCTGGCGCCATGGGGCGGGGTGGCCAAAACGAGGATATTTTGCGCAAGCGCAATAAAGAAAAAGATTCCTTTATCGCCCGGCTGGAAACCGATTTAGAACGGGCTAACCTGTTGTTACGGGTCAATGAACTGATCATGATCTGTTTAGTCACCGCCGTCTTAGGATTTTTGATTAGTAACTATCTGATGGTCTGGGGGATGATAATCTCAATATTAACGGGCATTGGCAGCTTTTTTATCCCGTTTTTATACTTGAAAATCCGAATTTTTCTGCGCATGCAGAAAGCGGTAGAACAGTTTTCCGACGTGTTAGATGCCATGGTGAACTGCTTTAAGACCGGATTTGGATTCAACCGGGCCATACAGGTCATTGCCACTAACTTTGAAGACCCCTGGGGGACTGAGTTTGGCAAAATGGCGATGGAACTAAATCTGGGGGCTTCGCAGGACGATGTTCTCTATAACATGGCCCAGCGTGTGCCGTCACCGGATGTAGATCTGTTTGTTACGGCGCTGGTGATTCAAAAGGAGACCGGTGGGAATCTAGCAGAGTTGCTGGGGAACCTGAGTAATACGATTCGGGAACGCTATAAGCTTTTCCGTAAGGTTTCTGCATTGTCTGCCCAAGGTAAATTGTCCGCTACCATTATCTGCTTAATTCCTTTTGCCCTGATGGGCCTAATGTATGTGTTATTGCATGAGCCCACCGTACAGTTCATTAGCAACCCCATCGGTATTGCGCTGATGGTAGCCGTAAGTATTTGGATGGCCCTTGGTGTGGCTGTCCTCTTTAAGATTGTATCCATCGAGGTATAAGCGCTATGGAAGTGATGTTACTTATTTTCTGTCTCCTAGGCACCCTGGCTCTGTTTGCCGTGGGGTTGATGTCTAATCGTGAGAACCAGCAGGTCCAAGAGCGTCTCAGTCAAATTTCCAATACCCCGGAATCGGCCACCCAGATGCTGCGGAAGAAATCCATGGAAAAATCTTTTAAGGACCGGGTGCTCTTTCCGGTGGCGCAAAACTTTTTTGACAGAGTTCAGGCCTTTATTCCTATGGGCAGTAAATCCTGGGTGTCAGCAAAACTGGTGCAGGCCGGGTATACCAAAACACATTATCCTCAGGTGTTTTTGGGTATTCAGTTACTGACCACCTTGATTCTGTTTGGTGGATTCTTCACCATTTCCTTGCTGTTTGGAAAGCTAGACGGCATGTTGGGTATTGCCATTCCTATCGTATTTGGCTTGATGGGTCTGTTGCTGCCCATGCTTTGGCTGAGTCAGCAGGCCAAGAAACGCCAGGACAGTATCCAGAAAAGCTTGCCAGACTTTTTGGACCTGCTGGTCATATGTGTAGAAGCCGGATTGGGCTTGGATGTGGCCATTAACAAATTGGCAAACCTCAAAACATCTAAAACATCCAGCTACTTAAGAGAAGAGTTAAACCTCTATACCAAAGATGTAGCATTCGGGAAGGCCCGGAAACAAGCTTTGCTTGATATGGCAACCAGAACTGGCGTTGAAGACTTTGCCACCATCATCAACGCCTTAGTCCAGTCTTATGAGATGGGGTCCAGTGTGGCGCATACGTTAAGAGTACAATCCGAAACCCTACGGACCAAGCGGATGCAGAAGGCCGAAGAGAAGGCCAACAAGATTTCGGTCAAAATGGTGCTGCCGATTTACATCTTTTTATTCCCCTCCATTTTTGTATCGATTTTAGGGCCGATTGCCATGATTGTGGTGAAGGCGGTCTCTGAAATTTTGGGAAGTATGGCCCAATAACACGCACATGCGTGTTTAGCTCCTAAGTACTTATTTTCCATCTACTCTGTCCCTCCAATAAGAAGGAGTGATGGCACCCAGGACTCCTGCAATTGGAGTAAACCTGATTAACCTGCTGAATATCAGTACTCATGGGGCCGATACTTGAGGTATCTACCCCATAATTTGCAGGAGCAATCGAACTCAGTGTTGATAACCACAGAGAAGAAATGGATAGTAATCATTGTTGGTTTAGCGGTTTGGAGTAATTTTCTGTCCGTTTTGCCCCCTGCTAGCCGTGCCCAGAATTTACCACCCCTTTCTACTCAAGCGCAGTCAGTTTACCAGGCACAACCCGTGTTGCCACCAATTACCTATGAGTCACTTTTACGGATTACCCGTGATCAACCCATTATGGATGCTCTGCAATTGCTGCCAGGTACGCCTCAAGAAAGTATCCTGCGACATATTTTGAAACGCCGGGTTCGTGTGGTATTTAAAGATTTAACATCTCTGAACAAGCAGTTAAGAGACTATGATGCCTTAAGCTGGCTGGGTCCTGACGGCAGCCTGATGGTCTACATTAACCAGAAGCATAGAACTGCGCCGCCTCAAGCCCTAGCTGCGCTAATCGCTCATGAGGTCATTCATGACGACCCGCATAATTCGCTGCAGGAAGAAATTACCGGCTGGCAGATAGAGGCGGCGGTTTGGCGTCGAATGCTAACCCAATATCCCGCATTACAAGGAATTGCACCAGAAGCCTATCCGTTAGTGGATCGATTAAACCGGCTGGCGCAGGAGCAACACCAAGGGACGTTAGAACAGTTTGTTCGGAATAATCCTGGGTATCAAGGCTTGCCTGAGGTGTCTCCTGGGTTTGCTCCTATTGCAGTCAGCAACCCTTCCGGACCTTTACCCATGCCTAAGTCTGAGAATCAATAATCTTATTCGACTTGCTTTTTTTGCTGTTTGGCAGAGCATGATTGTAGTAGACGCCGTCTTTTCCTGATGAGTTTTGCTGTTTTAGGCTCCCTTTCTTCATCTTAGCTTGATTTCGGGTGCTTTACAAAAATTAAACGCAACGCGTTGGGTTGACGGGGTTTGTTATAAATACTCATCCAGAGAACCTGTTTGCCGATCTGTTTGTTAACAGACAGGCGTAATGCGGCAAACTAAGCGATATATGAAGTGAAGGAATACTTGCCCATGTCAGCTCCAATGTCTATGCCCATGCCAGCAAATATGTCGATGCCGGCTTCGAACCCCTATCTGCAAACTCCATCTCCATATGCAGATCCAAATCAGATGATCCAAGGGACTTACCCCCAGCAACAAGCACAACCCAATGCAATGTCTTACCCAGGGTTTGCACAGCCCAATCCAGCACTTGCCATGAGTGCAATGGGAGGCAACCCCATAAATGGACCTCAACAGGCAGGCTCTCCGTATGGTGCTCCTGCTTATAATGCTGCTGCAGGTATACCGTCACCAATAGCTACAATGTCAGCTCCTCAGGCACAACAGCAATGGTCCCAAGCATCTTCTTATGGTGGTTACCCGTCTACCAATATGTATGCCGCTAGCCCGGCTGCTGCTCCGCTGTCGGCTGCTCCAAATCCATACGCAGATCTCGCTGCCAGTGGATTTCAGCAAGCTGGACTTCAACAGAATATGCAAAGCCTGCAAGGTATGCCAGCAGCAGCGCCAACTGGCTATGGCAATAGCCAGTCCTACGCAGCAGCACCAATGGCTCAAGCCGGACAAGGGTTTGCTGCCAACGCTTAAGCGTTCGACTTCTTCACCTTCATTATCGACTCAAAACGCTGGTTTTTCCGGCGTTTTTTGTTGTGGTGCAACATTCGGGTAAAATAAATACCCTGCCACCGCTACGATTCCTTTATAATGGGTAGAGTATTAGTGGGTGGGCAGAATCTGGTTTGTTTGAATCATTATGGGAAGGAACCCGACACTGTGAGCGAGTATGTCTTTAAACTAAAAAAAGGTGATCTGGAACTAGAGTTGAAGAGCGATGACCCTCAGTTTATTGAAACCCAGATGGATAACTGGCGGAATATGCTGATTACTCAACAGGAGAATTAAAAATAAATACCAAAACCGGTCATTAACACGATCCTTGGATGCACCGGTAAAGGTAAGGTGTTTTTTTAACGTTTATGAATCGGATAGTAGTTCCTTTCAGCCATGACCAACCAACCTCGCCATTACGAAATTGAAATTAAAAAAGACGGCCTCATCATCGAACTATCTTCGGATGATGTGTATTTTATTTCCAAGCAGTTAGACAAATGGTTCAAGATTTTACTGGACGACAGTTACATCCCTGTTGGCGCCGCTCCCTCTACAGAGCCAGAAGTTCCGGAAGCACCTCCAGAGACTGTTGAAGAGCAGCCTGATCCAGGCTCTAAAGAAGAACCTCTACCAGAAGAAAATGCACCGCCAGAATCCCCTGTTGAAGAACCGGATGCCGCTTCTGAACCTGAACCAGACGACTCGTCTACGTCACCTGTAGAAAACGAGACGCCGCCTGTAGAAAACTTATCTTCTGATAATGCTGAAACACCGTTATCAGAAGCAATTGATACGGATTCCGCACCTGTAGAAAACTCGGAAATTACTACCGAATCCACGCCTGAGTCTGTGGCCGAACCATTGGTTGAGGTCGAAGCTTCATCAGAAGAGCCTGTAACAGAAGCACCCGAGGAAGTAACTAAACAAGCACTTGACGACCAGTCCTCAGAAACAACTGATTCTGAATCGGATTTATCCACCGAGGTAAAAGACGACTTTGAGGCCGTAATGGATTCTCTGATGGAGGATCTCGAAGGACCAGAGACTCCACCACCGCCTCCTGTTAATGAGGAGGAAGTAAGCGCTGTTGCCGATGTTCTCTCCACTCCTCCTCAAGAATTTGTAGCTGAAACCAGCGAACCCGTGGAACCAGAACCACAGCCAGAGGTTTCTACGCCTGGTCCTCCACCTGGATATCACCCCGATAAAAAGTCTGAAATGGGCCTGATTGACTCTCTGTCAGACCTATGTGCAAAAGCACGACCTGCTTCTCCAGAAGATTACTTATTACTTGCAGCGTATTACCTGACATTTTTTGAAGCCGAAGAAAAGTTTTCTTTAAAGGCCGTCAACTCCTTGCTGGTTAAGTCTTCCTATACGCCAGTGAACCATAGTGTGATTGAATCTACCTTATCCAAAGGCTTGGTTAACATGGTGCCGGATATGACCGGGATGGCTGATGTGAGTGAATACACCTTGAGTGACAACGGTCAGCAAGTGGCTGAACAATTGCTTTAACCCAATTTATTTTTTAGGTACCATTTACCCGGTAGGCCTCTTGCAACGGCTTTTGCGGCGATTGTCTAGTCCCTTTGGGTAGTTGCCGTTCCAGCGTCTGATGCAGAGCCGGGCTGATAAGCAGGAATGGAGGATACGGCCGGTGGCCATTGAAATGCGGTTACCCGAACTGGAATTAGAGCGCAGCAAGCATAATATGAGCAAAGTCAAAATTTTTAGTGGCCGAGCCAACCCGGAGTTGGCCGAAGAAATTTCAGCCTACCTGGGAACATCCATGGGAAGGGCAGAGGTTAAAAATTTTAGTGACGGGGAAATTTACGTTCAAGTTCAAGAGAGCGTTCGGGGCGATGACGTGTTTGTCATTCAACCTACTTGTACCCCCGTAAACGAAAATTTGATGGAGCTATTGGTCATTATTGACGCTCTAAAACGCGCCAGCGCCAACAACATTACAGCCGTTATTCCGTACTTTGGTTATGCCCGGCAAGATCGGAAGACCGTGGGACGAGAGGCGATTTCTGCCAAGTTGGCCGCTGATCTCATCGCCACTGCCGGCGCTACCAGGGTATTGGCCATGGATTTGCACACTGGTCAGTTGCAAGGGTTCTTCAACACACTGTCTGATCACCTATATGCCACACCGGTCCTCTATCAATATATTTTAGAAAAGAATCTGCCAGATATGGTGGTAGTGAGCCCAGATGCTGGTGGGGTAGAGCGTGCCAGGGTATACGCAAAAAAGCTGCAATGCCCTATTGCCATTATCGATAAGCGGCGCAGCGCCCACAATGAAGCCCAGGTATACCACATTATTGGGGAAGTAAAAGACAAGAACTGTATTTTGATTGACGACATGATTGATACTGCTGGAACCTTGTGTGCCGGGGCGCAAATGGTCATGGATCAAGGCGCCAAGAGTGTGTCAGCTTTGGCGGCACATCCAGTGTTTTCGGGTCCTGCCGTGCAGCGGTTGGCAGATTCTTGCATGACCGAGGTGGTGGTGACCAACTCTATCCCGCTGTCTGAGGAAGCAAAAGCTGTTGATAAGATTACCCAGTTGTCTGTTGCATCTATTTTGGGCGAAGCCATTGGCCGGATCCATGATGACCGGTCAGTTAGCGAAATGTTTCAGTAATGTTTAGGTTCTTTCAGTCAGCGTAAGTTTTGGGTATACTTTTGTACAATTTCAGATAAGAATTGAAACCTTGATGTAATTGGGTTCTTATCTACTTAACACTTTTGGTTCGAAGCTCCATCTGATTGGCTCTGTTAATTGAGAAAGGAAATGCCATGTTTAAACAATTGATGAAAGCAGCCTTGGTGGCCGCAGTGATCGCACTGTCGGTTCCAATGGTCGGTCAAGCCGAAGAAGTGGATCCTTGGCGGATTGTCTTTTCTGACGGTAAAGGCCTGACCCGTCAAAGTTTTGAAAACAAAGATTTCAAACTCTTGGTTCCCGCTGCCGGTAACCTGGAAAAAGAAATTGCTATCCCCCTCATTGAACAGCCTACCAATGAGCCGTTTGCCATTCTGTTGGAAAACCAAACCAACAAAGGCTACTACATGGAAGTGCCTAATGCGAGCGAAACCGTTTATGTGGCTCCGTTCTCCGATCGCCGGACACCTTTGAACATCAGTAGCTTCCCTCTGAATCAGACTGTGCCTTTCTACATTAACAACGAAGGTGGCGAACGCATTGCGACTGGGTCTATCGTCAATGGCGAAATTATCACCCCAGTTTACACATCTGCTAGCCAAGAGCAGTACGCTGAGTGGAACCGTCGTTTGGAACAGCTTATTGTTTCCAACCGCTATGTTGCTCCTCAGTTACCTCAAAAGCCCGAACCGGTTTATCACCGTTCCGCCAGCACAAAGCAAGCTCCGGTTCGTGGTTACTGGTAAATTCTCCTTTAAAAATCGGTACGTCTTAAATTTATAATTCTGAACAACCGATTAGACTCTTTAAATACTCCTGGTTACCCCTAAAAGGTGACTGGGAGTATTTTTTAATGAACTACTTTTAGATTTCCACAGACCTCATAACTTTATATTTCTTTATATTACGACCTATTTACGCAATCGAACTTATATAAATGTTTTTATTAATTTAGTATTTATTATGTTTAGAGTTTAAAGAGATTTTAGATTGAGGAGTGGCGAAACGCCATGGGATTAAATTCTAATAGTGGAATAACAGGTATACCAGCACAATTAGGTGCCATAGATACCACAACCCCTGATCCAGCAGCATTACAACTGCTGCCTCAAGAATTCAGTAACTCCGGAACGTTGGTTTTTCCTCAGTCCAGCACGGGTTTTGCAAGTACATTTGTAAACGGATTTGTGGGTAAAGGTTTAGAGGTAGCCGGATTCGCACCGCCGACAGGCCCAACAAATTTACCAACTATGGGAGTCGGATTTGGAGCCGGTCTTGGCGCAGGCCTTACCAGCCCATTGGCAAACTTCGGTGCACTGAATAATTCTTTGGGTATTACCCCACAAGGTTTCGCGGGGAACTTTATGTTTAACCGATTCTTAACCACTGGTGGCTTAACCGGCCTTCAAATGCTGTTTGGTGGCGGTGGCACTAACTTAATGAGTATGTTTGCAAGCATGTTCGGCGGTGGATTTGGCGCCGGTGCTGGTGGCGGAATGGCGATTGGTGCAGGTAATTCCGGGAACTCTGGCGGTGGCGGAGACGCTGGTGGTGCAGGTAATGCTGGCAACGCCGGTAATTCTGGTAACTCCCGTAGATCTGATGGCGGAGGCGATGGTGGTGCAGGTAATGCTGGCAACGCTGGTAATTCTCGTAGATCTGGTGGCGGCGATGGCGGTGACGGAAAACCTCCTGTCGGAGACGGCGGCGATGGCGGTGACGGAAATCCTCCTGTCGGAGACGGCGGCGATGGCGGGGACGGACAGCCTCCTGTCGGAGACGGCGGCGAGG
>JAHQWC010000103.1 GCA_019634025.1 Vampirovibrio sp. | reverse complement strand
AAGAATCGTATTGGGAACAATGACAATGCCAATATGGGCTGTCGCGCCGCCGATACCTTTTAAAGAAGCTTCATTAAAAGTCAAAGCCAGATCGCCAGGTTTCGCCTGAAAAGGTGGAACGATCTTTCCGCCTTGATAGAGTAAATCTGTCCGTACCGAATTGACTGTGGTTGGATCTAATCCATATACCTTGCCAAGTGCCGTTTTTAAGACTTCATTCACCATAAAAGCACAGGCAAGATTGCCACGATCTGGCCCATGACGGCTGGATTGATTCCAAAACTGCTTGGCGGTTTCAGCTATTTTTTGTCCAGGATTCTGCCGGTACCTGGGTATATTGATGCTTGAAGATACGAATCTAGTATTTGAATAAACAGGCGGCGTATTTTGAGGGGAAAGAATTACCATCATAAAAAACCATTGAGCTTTTACCTAACGTTGAGCATTTTAATGGAAGCCATTGCATTGGTAAAAGTCACTATGAGAGTTGGTTTTGTGATATAAATACATCTGTTTTCCGGTCTTACCCATCTTTTGATGTCATTCAAGCGATAAAAAGGATTCCGTGTCATGACTGCCCCTGCTCCTGCCGCCACCGGCACTCCCAATGTCAAAGCTCTCTATTCCGACTACGCTGCCGGAATGGAAACCTATATTATGTTCCGGATTGCCCAACGAGTTGTGGATTTAACCGATGAGCTCACTGCCAAAGGCCGCCCACCCATCAAAATGAGCATTGGCGCCCCCACCTCAGATCCGCCTCAAATTTTGAAAGACAAAGTCAAAGAACTGATGGACGAGCCGGGGATTCATACTTACTCAGTTCCTAAAGGCGAAAAATACTTTAGAGACGCCGCCTCTCGTCGGATGAAGGCTCGGTTTGGGATAGATATTAATCCGAACACCGAAGTGTCTTCTTTGATTGGCTCTAAAGAAGGCTTGGCCCAAATGTTTCGGTGCATTATCACGCCAACGTTGGATGAGAGTCAGCAAGATATTATTCTCACTCCTGATCCCGGCTACGCCTCTTACCAAGACGCCATTAAAATTGCAGGTGGAATGTGCTACCCCACAGTACTGAACGCTGAAAACAACTATATGCCAGATTTCCCAAAGATTCTGGAAAAGATCGCAGCTAAAGGACTGGATCCCAAGAAGGTCAAAGCCCTGATTGTGAACTATCCCTCAAACCCCATCGGCGCTACAGTACCCTTTAGCTACTACCATGATGTCATTGAGTTTGCTCGCAAACACAACATTCTGGTTATTAGCGATATTGCATACTCTGAAATGTATTTTGAAGGCGAAGAGCCTCCGCACAGTGTGTTAGAAGTACCTGGCGCCATGGACATTGCTATTGAATTCCATAGCCTCAGTAAGCCGTATGCTGTTACTGGCTGGCGATTAGGGTTTGCTGTAGGCAACGCAGACGCTGTTGGTATCCTGGCCAAAATGAAAGGCACCGCCGACAGTGGGTTATGGAAAGTGATGCAAAAAGCCGCTGCCTTTGCCCTGGAAAGCCCGGAATGTGATGCTTATATTCGTAAGCAAGCCCTGGTATATAAAGAGAACCAGGATTTTATGGTAGAAGGCTTCAAAAAGCTGGGCTGGCCTATGGAAGAGTTAAACCTACCCAAGTTCACTTTTTACTTCTGGCTGCCTATTCCCAAAAACTACAACTCCTGCGAGAAATTTGCCAGTGATGTGCTGGAAAAATCAGGCGTGGTTCTCGTGCCAGGTACGGCATTTGGACAAAGTGGCGAAGGATTTGTCCGGCTCTCTTTGGTAAACCCCAAAGATGAATTGGCAGAAGTTATCCGGCGGCTAGATGAAGACGGATTCCATTACTAAAATGTCTTTAGATACAGAAACAGCTGATGCAACTGCTCTTATATCCGAATCAGAGCAGCATTCTATTGTCATTGATCGCGCCACATTAGCTGATTGGAACCAAATATGGCCATTTTTCCAACAGATTGTCTCTGCTCGAGAAACATATGGGTTAGATCCGAATTGGACCAAGTTGGATGCGTTCGATCAATGGTTTGCGCCGGATAAGACAGTGTATGTTGCCTGTAAGGGCGATACTGTTGCCGGTACATATTATATTCGACCTAACGGGCATGGTCCGGCAGTTCATGTAGCCAATGCCGGCTTTATGGTAAACCCCTCCTTTCAAGGCCAAGGAATTGGGCGACTAATGGGAGAACATGCTTTGGAAGAGGCTAAACGTCTTAAATATAAAAGCATGCAGTTTAATCGGGTAGTAGCCAGCAATCAGTCTGCCCTTCGCTTATGGGAATCTCTAGGGTTTCAAGTCATCGGCACGACACCAAAGGGGTTCAATCATGTAAGCCAAGGCTTTGTGGATACCCACATCATGTATCGCTCCTTAGAAGATTCATAAGCTAAGTTTTTCACCTCACACCACCCAATTATCTTTCTGGGAATATCTCCGTTTCTACAGAGTTTTGGGCATATATTATGAATATATGTAACAAATACGTGCTCATCCGTTTGGATTAATCCTCTAAGTGGAATAAAACAAACACAAGATTTCCTATACCTGTTTTTCTTTCTCTCTTTCGCCTTTTCTTTCCATCCTTCCTTTTCTTACTAACCAAAAACCCGCCAATACCTTTGGCGGGTTTTCTTTTTATAAATGTTTAACGATTAGCTAACCCGGCCACCTTTACGTTTCATCTCGTTGATTTTAGCGATAAACCGGGGTCTAAGAAACTTGGCGTACTCGTTGAGCTTTTCGTAAAACGCATTGTCCTCTTCCTTATAGCCGGTCCGAACCATTTCCAATCCACGGTTCACGATTAGTTTAATCAACTGATCTGGGAGAAACCGGGATCGGTATTCCGTATCACAGATACGCTGTACGACCTTGGCCAGTTTAGGGTTATTGGGCACATATTTTCGAATGAGTGCGGCAACATCCGGCGGCATAAAAATACCCAACCTTTTCTTTTCGTAAGATAAAAACTACTCCCTAATAGTTTACCTCTGGATAAAAGGCCTCAAGTCCGGTAAATAGGGGAGATTTACAGAAATACCCCAAAGGTATGCCAAAGGTAGGGTTGGCAATGTGGTAACTTCATCAGATAATTTAGATGTGCTCTTGATTTGAGTATGCTTGGCGCCTACAAACTATATAATCGAACACGGTGAGGGTCTAAGGGACAGATTATATCCTTTTAATTTAAGACTTGTAAGAGAACTGACAGAGAGCAGAGCCCACGGAGAATAGATATGGTGCAAAAGAAGAGAATGTTGGTTATGACCGGCGGAGGAGACTGCCCCGGCTTGAACGCAGTCATCCGCGCCATTGTAAAGCGCGCCAAACTTGAAGAAAACTGGGAAGTCTTGGGTAGTATTGAAGCTTTTAACGGTGTTCTCAGCGATCCCATGGAAGTCGTCCTTCTTAATGGGAAAACCGTATCAGGCATTCATATTCGAGGCGGCACTATCTTAAAAACCACCAATAAAGGCGGTCCCTTTGCTTGGCCAGTAGAACAGCCGGACGGTAGTTGGATTACCGTAGATCGGTGTGATGAATTATTTGAACGACTGGAAAAACTGGGCGTGGAAGCGGTCATCAGCATTGGTGGCGAAGGATCTATGGATATTGCCCAACGGCTTTACGAAAAGGGACTTAAGGTAGTAGGTGTCCCTAAAACTATTGATAACGACTTATCTTCCACCGACGTAACTTTTGGCTTTCAAACAGCGGTGGAGATTGCCACAGATGCTGTAGATAAGCTGGTGACAACTGCCGCCAGCCATAATCGGGTCATGATTATGGAGGCGATGGGCCGAGATGCAGGCTGGATTGGCTTAAGTGCCGCTGTTGCAGGTGGGGCAGATGTAGCATTAATTCCAGAAGTCCCCTACGATATTGAGAAAGTTGCCGCCAAAATCCAAGAACGGATTCAAGGTGGCAAAGGCTTTGCTATTGTAGTGATTTCTGAAGGTGCAAAGCAAAAAGGAGGAGATGTGATAGCCCGTGAAAGTGACGAAGTAGGCTATCATAATAAGCTACTAGGCGGTGTAAGCCACCAACTACAGGCTAATTTGAAGAAAATTATCCCCAATATTGATTCCCGGGTAGTCATTCTGGGCCACCTGCAACGTGGTGGAACGCCAACAGCTTATGATCGGATTTTGGCGACTCAGTTTGGTGTAAAAGCCGTGGAGCTAGTACTGGAAGAGAAATTTGGTGAAATGGTAGCGTACCAAAAGCCAGACGTAATTTCTGTCCCCATTAAATCTGCCATTTCTGAATATAACTATGTAAAACCGGATAGTAACCTGGTACAGACTGCTCGGAGCGTGGGAATATCACTGGGAGATTAGTGACAACTAGGCATTTACCTTTAAACCGTTTAAAGGCGTAGTACCAACCCGTGATTTAATAAAGACATAATGTCCAATGGCACTTCCCAGTAGCATTAACGGGCCTAAAATTGGGATCCGACGGAGTGCGCCAGACTGGAACGGTAATCTTAACACCCGTGCAACTCGACTGGTAGCGAATTCGCCTTTAAGGAGAATGAAATTCTTCAACATAGCAGCCGTTTTACCTGTGGGGTTGATACTAAACAATTTGATGAGCTTATCTTTTGCCCCTCCAGCAGACTGAGCAACCGTGTCGATCAGCTTATTGTAAGCAGGTATAAACTTATCAGGGTTTCGGATCGTTGAAACCACCGGTGCTACATTCGCAACCAACCCTTTTGGATTTTTAGCCGCTACAGATTGAAAAAGTTGAGACGCCTTGTTCAAGCTTCTTCCTTGCCATAGAAGTCCGGCAACCCCCAAGGCAATACCAACAGGGGGAGCAAACCAGCCAAAAGCCATAATCAATTCTAAAGCCACCAACGCGACAGCGGCATACATCTTGGGGTTTGCAAAATCGCTTTTTAATAAGCCAAAGGCTGCCTGCTTTAACTGCTGGAAGGCCAGGTTCCCATTGCCGTTTTTAATAAAAGCGGCAGAGTTTAAAGCTGAAGGCTTTTGAGTCAGAGTTTTTGGAACGGGAATGACCGTAACCGAGTTGGATCCATTTTGTACCGAGGAAACCAAAATCAAAAACCCTCTCTAGTTCTTAAACAAGTAGTCATTTAGCCTATAGCAGACAACCCTGCAGGCATAAATCGCTTCCACTTGGACCGTAGAATTAGTCCGCCAGTACCTAATGCCGAGAAAAAGACCATAGGGCCAAAGATGGGGAATCGACGGACCCAAGGATTGCGGATCAACGTTTCCATAACCTTACCGCCAATGGTTCGGCGAGATTCCAGCACCGTATTAATAAACTGAACGCCCTTCCCATTATCCGGCATATGAAATTTCTCTAGGATTTTAACTGACTGTGGATCATTAACGCCTGCAGCATTATTTTTGAGACGAGTCATCAAGTCGTTAAACGCATCAGCAAAATGCTTCCCGCCATTTTCCACCTTGTCATCTAATAGGCTATTGGCCATTTTTAAAGATTGATCGACAGTTCCTCCGGCATTAGCCTTGCCTACCTTATTTAAATACGAATCACCCTTACGAACAGAGGGATTCGTAAGGAAGAAGCCAGCAATAGAAATAGGTAAGGTAACACCCAGGCTTAAAGCGCTGGTAAACCAGCTGGCGGCAAAAATAAACGGAATTAAGAACTTATATAATACGCCTTTCCAAAAGTTAGGGTTTTTTAAGTCTTTTTCGCTATGACGCCATACTACCCCGCCAAGCTGTTTAGATTGGCGGATCCAACCTCCATTTTTGACGGTTTTCTGCTCAGTACCAGTAGATTCTGCAGCACCAAACCGAAGGTGCTGACTTTTTGTGGCAGACTGAGGCTTCTGGATAGCGCCTGAAGGCCGGATATTATTGGGCATAATCGCCGATGACATTGAAAAACCCCCTTCAATTCAATGTAAGCCCTACTGGGCAATCATTTTGAAGTGTTACTCGTATAAAACACATCAAACCATTTTGTTGCGCATTTGTCCGTAATTTTAGAGAGGTTTTTATTTGTTTTATATACTTAACAATAAGTTAAAGTTTTTTATCTTCAAGTTCGATACTATAACGAAGCCATACTCATACTGAGAGGACTTTAACAACTCATGTGTGCCTATCAACTGGCAAATTGCCGTAAATGTAAAAAAGTGTTTCAAAAGCACCTGACGGATTTATGCTCTGTCTGTATTGAAACTGAGCAGAATCAGTTTTCTAAGCTCTATCATTTATTGCAAACCAGTGCTCCGAATGGCATTGTTATTGAAGATTTGGCCAAAGAAGTGAATATGCCTGCTGATGCCATTGAAGAAATGTACATTAAAGGCCAACTCGGAACAGCAGCCCCTTTCTTACGGTTTAAGTGTAAGACCTGCAGTACTATCACAGATGGCAGAAGGAGAAAAGGCAGATTTTGTTTGAGCTGTAGCGAAGAAACTGCCAGAAAAGCCGGTGTGACTGTAAAATCTTTTAACGAAATTGAGCAGCAAGAAAAAGAAGAAACGCTTCTTGCTCAATTAACGAAAAAGCAAGGCCCGGTTGCAACAAGAGATTTAGCCACTAAGAAATACGGTTTCTATAAAGGCTAAAACTGGCCTTATCGAGTTACTGTTCTTCAGGCACAACTTTTAATGGTGGTAAATCCACTTTTTTTGATGGTTTTACGTCTGCGTGAAGTAAAAACTCACGCTGCTGGTCTTTTAGCGCTCTGACACATTGATAATATTTCTTCTTTAAACGCTTTACCCGAGGGGCGTTTGCCGTTTTCAACAAAGGATTCTGATTCAAAGAGATAATTTTCAGTCGAAGCGGCTCACACTGCGTTTCTTGAGCATCCAGCGCCGGGCGTTCATAGGTTTGTTCAGCCGGTTCCTGTTTCTTGTCTTTTTTCCAAAACAACCAGCCAGCCTCAGCACATTGCACCGAGCTCGCTACCATCGTACCGGCTAGAAAAAATATACTTAGCTGGGCTGTAAATCGCTTCATCATAGTTCCATTGTAATGGAAAGAAACCGCCGAGACGAGGATCCTGTCAACTGACCATAAGCTAACAGAAGCGAACCGTGCAGAGTTCGTAAGGCTTTAGCTCAAACACAGGCTCTAAAAGCACTTTAGATTGCCCTGCTCCGTCTATGAGCTCTACCTCCCGGTATAACATCGTCGGCGTTACTTCTACAGGCTGAACATCATCCGTAATATTAAGAAGCCGAAGTGTCAGGCTATAACCTGATTGATTCAGATCTGTACTGCTATACAATGCCGTAGAGATAACGGCAGGGTTTTCCCAAGAAACCAACGACTGTCGATCAGAAAATCCTTCTGTCAGCCCAGATAGGTGAGTACTCCGTCCCTGCCTACCAAAAACCACGCCATAAAACTGGTCTGCTTCCCGGTAAGCCTCCTGGTAATCATTTATAGATGCCGCCTCAAAAGGCCGCCAGGCAAACCGATAACAGAATGTTTTACCTAGACCTTGTCCTTCCGGTGTTTCAAACGGAGGACCTGCCTGAGCACCTCGAACACCCGTTGTAGCGCTGGAAATAACATTAAAACCACGATGCAACGTCAATAGAAGCATATCACCTTGTACTTCATATTCGGTCAGCCCTTCTGTAAGCCACAGCTGTCCGTTTGCCGCAATAAACCGCTGAATGGGCCCGGTATTGGTCTTTAATTCCTTATTTTTCTCTGCTGGCATGTGATCTGCTATCCGATATTCTGGATCAATCTTACGAGTCACCCTGCCAAAATGACTTTCTGCAATAACCTGATGAATCGCCCGACCCGTTGTAAATCCAACTTGCAGTCGGTGATTTGACCATTCGTTCAGGAATTCGGATTCAAAAGTCAGAGTCTTTTGGCCTGCCTGTAAGATAAGCGAAGTTTGAACAGTCATGTCAAAGCTTTCGCTTTCAAATCGATGGGTTAATACCACTTGAGCCACCAGGGGACCAGGCTGCGTTACCTGGAAGTTCGTGAGTCGGACTCGACGGACTTCACTGTCAGGAACCGGCGCGCCGTTATAAGAGTCTCCTTGCTCCAGATTATCCAAAAACACCAGTAGCCCCGGATATTGGTGGTTCGTCTCTTTATCCAGCGCAGAAAGGCCACTCATCAAATCTACAGTGACTTGAATGAACGGATTTTCCAGAATTACACCAGATTCTGTTTCCAGAACCGTAACGGGGGTAAAGGGAGAGGAATCCGTATTGGGTATAACGGCATACCCGTGAGAGGGTATATTTTCTGCCCATACCCAACCGTGTCGCTCTGTTTGGGTTAGGTGTGATAACGGCAACTGTTGAAAATCAGTTCGGTAACCATCTTGAAGCACTGTTTCGGTTCGGCCTGTTTGTGGCATCCGGCTGGGCTGAACATCACTTTGAATTTCCGTCACGGAAACAACACCCGTAAAAGGACGATCCCCAAGATTCCACACCACCCAATTATCTGGCGTCACGGCCTCTTCTATAGAGGCTCTGGCCAACAGAGACAGCCCTTCGCAAATCTGATCCGCCTGCTCAAACCGCACCAGGTTTTCCCGGTGTACCGGATCCACACTACATCCGCAAATACTGTCATGGGGATGATTTTTCAACAGCAATGTCCAGGCAGTTTCAATTTCTCGAGCAGGGTATGACGCCGGATCCATAATCAACAAATGCTGAATCGCCAGCAAAGGCTCTACTTGACGGGTCAATTTATGCTCTAACCTGCGGTTCCACTGCTTTAAGTCCAGCCTGGACGAATAGACCCCTGGCAGCAAAAATGACCCTGTATGATCCCGAAACTCGCCTTCCTGAACCGATAAATTGTTCAAGTTAAGGGTTTGTTTCAAGGCCTCTAAAAACTTGGTGGGTAAAGTTTCTGAAGCCTGCTGGTATTCTTTGGGCAGTGTTTTCCGATAATCCCGGGTTTGTGGCCCTAAATGATCCGCCCCAACAGGCAGCAACATCACATCCTCAACACTCCGCACTGCAACCTTGTCAATAAACGCGGCTGCCTCTTTCTCACGATCAGCTTCTGAAAGCTCTGGATCGTGGAATACGTAGTTAAAATAGCTGTTGGCCAAGTGATACCCCAATACTGAAACACCACTGCTATGGCGCCACTGAAAGACGGACTGCTCCGGGTCAATTCCTCGCCAGACTATGGCAGATTCAATCCCGCAGTGAGACAATATCAACGGAATATCCGCCGAATGCCCAAAGGTATCCGGTAAATACCCGGTAAACTCATCACATCCCCATACTTTAGATTGCGCTATCCCTTTTTGCAGGTTGCGAATCAAGCTTTCGCCACTCACCAAAAACTCGTCCGGCATCACATACCAGGGCCCGATGTTCATCCGCCCACTTTTAATCAGTTTTTCCAGCCGTTCCTTATTCTGCGGACGTAACTCCACATAATCTGCCAGCAACACCGTCTGCCCGTCCAGCATAAAGCACAGCAGCTCATTCTTCTCCAGCCGCTCAATAATGGCATCCACAACCCTGGCCAATCGAATCTGATAGGTCCGAAACGGCGCATACCACTCCCGATCCCAATGGGTGTGATGATACACGTATAATTGCTTGGTTTGAGATTTAACTGCCTGTGCCAAAAGACCTGCTCCAAGGATATAAGCGTCACGATATAACTACTATACCCCATATTTTTAGGCAGAGGGAGGACTATAAGAGCCTACTGAATCAGTCTTAACGCTTCTTCCAGAAGGTTCTTATTGGTACTAATCAACTTCGACGTCACATCCAGCTGGAGCTTGGCTTGTTGCAGATAAGATACCTGCTCCTTCAGGCTCACGTTGGATTTTTCCAACAACCCTTCCCGCACCTCACCGGTGCCGGCGACGGGGAGGCCGGAGACGTCGCTGGAGATAAACATATGGTCTTCCACCTCAGTTAATCCGCCAGGGTTCACAAAGTTCGCCAAGGCAACACGATATAAGGGGGTAGAGGTCTTCCCTTCATTGGCAATCCCTACCACCGTTCCATCGGATCGAGTCTTAAACTCGTCAAACTTGCCATAATATTTGCCGTTACTGGGATCAATCCACAGATTAATCTCAGTGGTGGGCACCTGGCCAGGGCCACCGGTAGCATGATTAGGGTTATTCGGGTTGGGGGAAGGGTTTGAACCGGCAGTGTTGATAACTTCACCATTCTCTCCCAACAGGTACCCTTGGACCTTATAGCCTTTTTCGTTCACCAGGGTACCTTCGTCGTTCAACTTAAAATCTCCCAGTCGGGTAAACATCAGATTGCCGGTTTTATCCCGAACGGTAAAGTAACCATTGCCCTCGATAAACATATTGGTGGGTGCTCGACCCGGCATGGCTTTACCTTGTTCTGTTTTTCGAGGAATTTCGGAGGTACGAATGCCGTTCACATAGTCTGAAAACGTCATTCGGTGCTCCCGGTAACCGGGAGTATAGATGTTGGACAGGTTCTGAGACAGCGATTCAAACCAGCCCATGGCCGCTTTTTGAGTATTCAGCGCTGTTATAAATGGATCTTGCATTGGTGTTTACCCTCACAATTTAGTAAAAGTTAGTCTCTAATCCTCTTTCTCCGGCTGTCTTTCTTGTTGCTGCCGTTCTTCTCGGTAGCTCAACTGGTCTACCGGCAACTCCTCAGCTTCCATTCGGTGGCGTAACTCTGCCACATGCTGCTTGAGATACAAGGAGGTTTTAGGATCTGCCGACAAAAACTCGGCAGAGACTTTTCCGTTGCGAATCTTCAGAATGACCGACGTCTGATTTTCCAGATCAATTCTGACGGGGCGCCCAGTTTTATAGGCGCTCTGCACCATTTCACTAAACGCCTTACTAAACGGAACGCCCTTAAAGGATAAACTGCCAGAGCCATTGGTAGAAAACAAAGTTTGAATCGATACCGGTTGATGAACAGAGAGTTGTGGCACAATGTGCTGCTGAAATAACCGAAGATCTTTGGCATCCAGGTCTGTTTTTAAGAGTTCCAGCGCCTGCTTCACTTCTTTTATATCATTATTATCTTTATGCTGAAGTGTTTTAGAAGCTTCAGACGGCTCAGCCGGAGCATTTACCTCGGCCTTTAATTCAAAAATACTGGAGGTGGTTTTAGTAGGCAGAGTGGTTTCGATAAGATTGCTAATCTGTTTTGCCTCAGCCGAAGAAGAAACTTTAACCGTTTGACTGGAGACATTCAACCAGTCTAAAAATCCTAGATCCGATGCGTCCAACCCTTGACCAAAGGCCGTATGGGTTGTCTTACTACCCGCAGAAGAGGTGGCTGCGGTATCTGAAAACTGGAATGTAGTGTCTTCTATCTTCATGCTAATCCTCCAGGTCCTCAATCTCATCTAACTCTTCTGGGTCATATTCTTCCAATATCAGCGCTTTTTCTTCAGCCTCTTCTTCCGCAGCATTCTCTGCATTACGGAAAAACCGCTGGATAGCCACTTCGTCCAACTGGCGCATTTCTTTACGTTTTTGCTCTTCTTTCCATTCCTCGTGGGCTTTTTCCTGATGCTTTTCCAACACTTCCAAGTCCTGCTGGGCTTTTACCAGCAGTCTGCGTTCTTCAGCAAGTGCTTCTTTAGCCATTTCTAGTTCCTGATAGAGTTGTTGGAGTTCAAACTGCAGATGTTCCAGTTGCTTGTCCAGGACCTCATGAATAAACTCATCGTGAGAGGCCATTAACGTATGGTGCGAGACCAGCATGTTCTGATACAGCATCTGGATTTCTGTCTTTTTGTCTTCAATCTCCTGTTTCTTTTCTTCAATACGTTGCTCGCACAACTTCACATAGTCATAGGCCTGACGCACACGCTCTTCCTGCTCCTTGACCTTGCGTTCACGGAGTTGTAGGACTTTTTGAAGCCGGTATTCAAAGGCCATATGGCAATTTCAACAAGTTTTTCCTCGGATGTATCGCCTTAACAGGGTAGAGTATGAGCCGAATGGACTGTCTTTTTATTTTTTCATACTTTTTTTATCCGAAAGGAAACTTGTTTCCTTTTTTGGAGTCTATTCACGTATCGGCCATTTGCAACACTATTGTAAAGGCTTTCACAAAAATCCATCGATTGCAGGAGATATGGTTTCACGGGCAGGCAATACAGTATAAGAAGATAGCGTAATGGCAAAAAATAAAAAAATTGCTTTCGGCTCTCTTTTGAAATTTGATATATTCTTCATCAGAGGACAGGGACACGATAGATGATTATTCGATTTTTAGCGCTAATTTTGCTCATGCTGGCGGTGCATGTATTTTTTGGGCTGATGATTTTAGGCCATGTAGAATCTGTCTTTCATCGTGACGCAGCCTGGCACAGCCGAGCCTTAGCGGATACGTTGACCACCACCATTAATGCTCACATCAAACGCCGTGATTACAAGGATGATGAGATCTATGACTACTTGCAAAACATTGTGAATGACAATCGGAACTCCCCTTACGGCACAGTTTCTATTCACGAGTTTGACGGTAGCTATTTGTTTGTTCCGACACCGGATCCTAAAGGCGAGAATACTTTAAATAAACATTTAGCCGAGTTTTTTACGCCGTATAACCTTTATTTCTTAACCCAAGGGGGTGATCATCAACGCCGAAAAACTGGATACCAACTGATTAACCTGAATCAAATGCCCACCGACTCTTCAGGTGGTGTGGTGCGAAACGCTAGTAATACGGAAACATTGGGATATGTTGGCATCAGCCGGTTAGACCAATATGGCTGGATGCTCATCGTTAGCCACCCAAAGCAATTTATGGAAAAAGACTATATCCAACTAGTAGGGATTACTGTTAGCGGTATTGCCGGTGTGTATCTGGTATCTATCTTTTTAAGCTTACTTTTATTAAGGCCTGTATGGCGGTCAGAAGCTCTTACAGGTGCCGGTGGCTCCGGTTCAAATGCAGAAGAATATAAAACCTTTCAAGAGGCGGCAGAGCCCGGTCTCAATGATATGCCTTCCCAACAGTTTCCTTGGTTCTTATATCTTGGCGCCAGCTTACTCGGTGTGGTTCTGGCAGGAACGATTTTATTGAAATCCCGGTATGTAGATTTCTATGCCATTTCCAAATATTTTGATCTGTCAGATGTCATCTCTCTCACTGTCATCAGCGCTTTGGCGATTGCATTGCTTGTGGTGACGGTGAAGAAAAAACCTTGGACGAAGCTGGATTCGATGAAATAGAGCTTCAAAAATATAAGCGTGATAATCTAAAACTTCGCTAAAATATCTAGATTTTATTGGAGTTCAGACATGGCAAGTCAGTTAGAATCTAACAAGCAAAATGCCGTCGCATTTTATCAAACAGCTTATTTAGGTGAACCTGCCAAAGCGGTTGAGCTTTATGTTGGTGACGAATACATCCAACACAATCCGTTAGTGGGTAATGGAAAACAGGCATTTATCGAATATTTTGAAGAAATGGCAAGAGACTATCCTGACAAAACTATTGAATTTGTAAGAGCAGTTGCAGAAGGGGATTTGGTTGCACTGCATACACACCAGGCATGGCCAGGAAATGATCAATACGTCACTATGGATTTTTTCCGGTTCGATACAAACGGAAAGATCGTTGAACACTGGGATTCTATTCAAGGTGTACCCAGTGAAACTAAAAATGGGAATTCGATGTATTAAAGAGCCTATGTAACTTTATAGAGTTATTCGGCCATTACTGGGGCCATTACCGCATCTCTCATCCCGTGAATCACTTTCTTATCTGCCGGACAAGAGGTCGCCAAGATCCCAGACAGCTCAATATCCAACTTATCACCATCTCCTGGTTTTATAAAAAAGTAAGGACAAAACCGAGCTCTAGCTTCAAAAGGAGTCACCTCTCCAGACATCGGATCTAATTGCTCAATCTCAACAATACTCGGCTTCTCATACGTCTGCAAAATATAGGGCGATTGTTCGTAACTGTTCAATGCATTATCTACTGACTGTCCCCACTCTTCGCCAGATACATCATGTCCAACCGTGACACCTCGACTCCCCCATGCCAGAGGTGAAAATCCGGAGGGTTTAAGAACCAACTGCCGCTGTTTTTGGGACAGTGTTGAAAGGGTTCGAAAATCCTGGACCAGCGTACCATCAAAGGCCAACCCATGAATCACCGCCTGAGGCGGTAAAACGGTAGGATCTACAATCCACGTAGGTGGCACCCGGTCTTTAAGCCAGACATATTCCTCTTTACCCAAATGCTGCTGCCAAAAAGTAGCCAACAGTGGATGATGCAATAACGCCAACAACAGCTTCTCTTCCAAGTGCGGCTTAAAGGGTGGAGTACACTGCACCAATCCTTTCTTTATCGCATATTGAATCAGATCAATATTGGGAATATTGGGCAGATCAAACAACTCAAAAAATCGGTAAATTAGATCGATTGGAACTTCATCTCCAGACACCGATTGAAATACCAACTTGTCTCGAACCAATGCCAGTTGCTTGGGGTGAATACAATAAATATTGGGGTACGTCTGCTGCAGATGGTTTACCAGCCATGTCATCTCTTGCCGATAATCCTCTGCTTCATCTGATACCACCAACGCAACCACCGGGCTTTCTTTATCTGCTACCTGCACTTTCAACATCTCTAAAAATGCCGTGGGCATCGTTGCATCAGCTTGTACAACTGAACACCCACTTTCCCGATAAGCATAATTTAATGCACTGGTAAACCCAATGCCACCCGGTACCGAATCGATTTCGGTAATTTTGAAGCCATCAGCCGTCATCAATAAGTCTGGCCGAATCACCGTGGGCAGATGAGACTTAAATCGCTTCATTTGCCCGTAAGTCAGTAAGTTTTCTGGCTTGCCCTGATTTAGGACACTAGCAATCCATTCTGGTTGCTGACCTTTCAGACTTTGGCGGTAGAGGAGATCGCTGGCAGACAGGAATTGTTGAAGAATAGGACCCAGAGTTTGAATATCAGATAGTTGGGCTTGAGTAAGCACAAACGGCGTTGGTGACAGTTGCCAGCCAATGTCCTCAGCGTTACCGTATAGAGGCTGCTCTGGGAGATATTTTGGATCCAAGCATTCAGTTAAACTTGTTGAGATCATAATTACTTTGTACTTGCATTGTTCATGAATACCCGACTATAGCAAAAAAGAGGTTCTGAGCTCAATTATTGCTCGCTATAGAGCCTCTGTTTTTGGCGCTTTCACGAGAGAGAGTAGGTAATCCGTGATACGCTCTGTACTGTTGGTAGGTATGCCCAGTAACTTATTGAGATTGTTGGTTCGTATCTGATGAACTGCTGCCGATTGTTTTTTATAATGATCAATAGCTGCCATTAATCCCTGGCGAATATCCACTACACTTTTATAGCGTTTAGCAAGGTTACGGGCTACTGCCGGTTCAAACTTAGAGGTTTCTGTCTGGGCAATGGGATTTCCAATATGAAGCACTTGCTTTCCGGCAAACAGAGCCTGAACACTCATAGTGGAATCATGAAAGGCTACTATATCTGAAACAGCTAGTGCCGTTTCGATCCCAATATTCGGATCAAGGGTTTGAATCTGATGTTCAGGGTGTTCGAGCAATATCCGTTTTTCGATTTCTCCATTGGTTTTAGGGTGTGGTAGAAAAAGGATATTGGCGTTTTTCATAGAAGCAACGGCTTTACAAAAAGCCTCGTAGGCCTTTCCATACCCATTTCCCAATCCACCTACATATAAAACTGTGGGCTTAGTTACATCTAAGTTTAAACGGCGCTGTATATCCATTCGGTTTGTATTGCCTATTTTTTGCATGTAAGTTTCTAGCGTTGGATGACCTAAGGCTTTTACCGGAATGGTCTTAAAGCGTTTTTGAAAAAACAAGGCTGTATCCTCGTTTGGGGTAATCAAGTGTGTCAATTTACCGATAAACCCATCGGCCTTGTTCATCACCCGGTCGTAATTAAAATTCTCGTCAAACCCTACCACCGTT
>JAHQWC010000102.1 GCA_019634025.1 Vampirovibrio sp. | reverse complement strand
CTATGATCCCGCCGGTATTGCTACTACCATCATCATTGACAGGTCGGTCATTACAGCCAGCAAGAAATAATGCTACTGCCGATGTTATACTAATTGCTCGATTGCGAGTGAGTTTTGGTAGTCCAACGCGTGCTCTTCCAGATTTTAGTGTGTTCCTTTTAGGCAAAGAAGTACTTGCCCTTCTTGTGCGTAAAGGGCTGAATGGTCTTGAGGAACGTAGTAAACCAACTTTCATAATTGTTTAATATCAAATAATAATAAAAATTGCAATTTTGTGGTGTTGTTTAAAGAATTGTAATCTGTGTTTACGAGGGAAGAATCAAATCCCACTCCCTTGGAATCGATCTGGGTCTGCCTGATGCGATTCTTGATGCCGAATTTCCTCTAAAGCTCTTCGCGTTTGTTGAACTTCGGCTTCTAGATTTTGCATCTTTTTGGCCAATTCGGCGCTTCCGGTGATAAGGCCTTCCAAGGTGTTCCCTTTTGCAATGACCCGGCCAGGGATGCCAACGACAGTTACGTTGGCGGGGGTATCGGATAACACGACAGAGTTTGCCCCGATTAAAGCGCCTTCACCAATAGTGATATCGCCCAACACCTTGGCGCCCGCACCGATGGTCACGCCGTTTTCTACCGTTGGGTGGCGTTTACCAGGTGATAAGCTGGTGCCGCCTAAGGTGACTCCGTGAAATAGGGTGACATCATCTCTCACCTCAGCGGTTTCGCCAATGACAATGCCCATGCCGTGATCCATAAACAACCGACGGCCTAATATGGCGCCAGGGTGGATTTCAATACCGGTGATCCATCTGGAGAATGAGGATAGCATCCGTGCTGGTAGCTTCAGGTTTAACTGCCATAATCCATGGGTAATACGGTGTATCCACCGGGCATGGATGCCTGGATAGCATAGAAGCACTTCCAATGCCGAACGGGCAGCCGGATCTCGCGTTTGTACTGATCTTAGATCTTCCCAACACAGTCGCCACATCTATAGCGTCCTTTTCCCTGCTGACGGTGTTTGCCATTATAGCAAGGCCATACCGGTTATAGGGTAGTTGCGGCAATATAGAAAAATTAGCAAAAATAAAGCCTGGCGATTATTGAGCCAGGCGGGTGGGGGGAGATGTTGATGGAGAATTGAGTATTGGGAAAATTTGTATAAGAAGGGTTTACAGAGAAGCTGTTTCCTGGCTTCTGTGTTCCTGTCTGCTTTTTAAAGCATCCTCAACGATTTCTTGTGTCAGCATGTAACGAAATATAAACGCCCGGAGTTATAAAGAATGTACTCTGGCTTGCATCTACTTCGTCACTCACTGCTCCCCTGCGTCACGTACTACCAGTACGCTCCTTGCGTCCGCTGCTCGTTCCTCGTATCTGCGTCGTCATAGCACATTCTTTATAACTCCTTACCTCTCAGTCATTTATCTGGAGGTAGAAGGGGGATTGTGGGTTGCAAAAGTCTTGGTATAGGTCGTGGTCTGTCGGGAGCTCATAGATGGCGAATCGTTCAAACTTGTAGCGTTTGGGGCTCATGCTGACCGGACGGATGAGTCCGAGCTGCATGAGGACTTTTAGTTTCTTTTTAACCCTGTCCTTGCTTATTCCTGTCAACTTTGCGAGATCGACAGAAGAGGGCAAGCTTTCTTCTGCGTTTTCTGCGGCGGACAGCCCATTGGTAGCGTCAAAAATGGACCGCGCCAATTGGCAGATCAGTTCTTTTTGGGGGTCGGGCAATTCAGAGTCTTCCTCTTGACAGTCAGATGCAACCAATAATGGGCGATTATACACGATGAGGCAATGACCTTTTATTTGTATCTGAAGGAGAGGGGGGAGATCAACCGGGTGAACGCCGGAAAATAAAGATATTCCTGTAATGAGGAGGCGTATATCCGTTATGTTTCTTTACAAAATCTTAACAAACAATCCGTATGTGCTATACTTTATATAGTTAGTATAAAAATAGAAGTATAATGAAAGGGGAAGGCGGTGTTTCATTCACTGCACAAAGAGTCGGCACGGATAGGGATCTCAGCAATATTGCTGGGAGGATTTGTTTTGTTAAGTGGTTTTACGCTTTCTCCGTCCTATGCCATGACGTTTGCCTCGCCTGCCTGGTTGGATATGACTCATGCCCAGTCTGTAAAAGGGACGGAGTACCATGACCTGCATATCTCTTCTGCCTTGATGGAAAACCGGCAGTTTGTCGAAGCCATCCCCTATCTTGAGGCGGCTCGGGAGAAAGGCCCGACCAACTTGTTTGCAACGTATAACCTGGGCCTTTGTTATTACGAGCTGGCCAAAGCGTCAAACAATAACCCGGTGGAAAAGACCGAGTATCTGATCAAGGCTGAGGCCATGTTTTTAAGGCTGCAGAGTTTGAACCCTCAGATATCAGATTCGTATTTTAAATTGGGCAAAATTGCGATTCAGACCAACCAAATGGAAGACGCCCTGAGTTATTACAAAATTGGGCTGAAACTTGAGCCTCACAATGCGTTACTGCACTTTAACATTGGGTGGGTCTATGACCAGACCGAGAATTATGATCGGGCCCTGTATCATTACAGTCAGGCTGTCAACTATGACGATAAGCTGTCTTATGCCTATAACAATATGGGGCTGATTCACCAGGAACGCAACGAAGATAAAAAAGCGGAAATCGCCTATAAAAAAGCCTTAAACATTGATGAGCAGTATAATTTTGCCCGGATGAATCTGGGGAATTTATATTCCCGGCTAAACCGGTTAAGCGAAGCCAAGGCTGAATTCCAGAAAGCTGTGGCCTTAGAGCCGGAAAACGCCTGGGCAAAGCTTTACCTGGGTAATGTTTACTTTAAACAGCAGGACTATGAGAACGCTGTGAAGTTTTACCAGGCTTCTATTGAGAGAAACCCCGGGTACGTGACCACCTATTATTTGATGACGTTGACCTTATATAAGCTGGATCGCAAAGATGACGCCATGAACTTTGGGTTGAGCTACCTGAGTCTGGATCCGGACGGCAATTATTCTCAGGAGGTGAAAGAGATTATTCTCTCCCTCAAAATTCAGCAGGCAGGTGGCACCTTTTTAAAAGGGTTCTCTAAGGATGCCTTAAAAAAGGATCCCTTAAAACCGGACCCGCAATAAGAAGCAGTATGCATTCCGGCTGGCATCTTCTTCGTCATGGTGCCGTTGTGCTATTCCGTTACTATGCTACTCTGCCTGTGTCACTGATAAAAAGTATGCTCCGAGCGTCTGCTGCGGGTTCCTCGTCTCTGCATCGCCATAGCCGTCGCCATAACACACTCTCTGCGTAATTCTATGTAATTCGGTGTAAGTTCTATTAGAAAACAGCTTGCTCAGACTTGAGTTTACGGCTCATCAGGCTCTTGACCATCATTTCTTCAGAAAGCACGCCGGTAAACGAAAGTTCTACCAGCTGAACGATGGGTGTATCAACGCCCACTTTGGCGGAGAGTTCCTTAACGGCATGAGTGGTCTTCACCCCTTCGGCCACAACTTTCAGGCCGGTCAGGATTTCTTCCAGGTTTTCTCCTTGTGCCAAGCGGTAGCCGACCTGGTAATTCCGGCTGAGGGGGCTGTTACAGGTGGCCAAAAGATCGCCCAGACCGCTGAGTCCGTATAAGGTTTGCTCTTCGGCGCCCAGGGCGGTACAAAATCTTGTCATTTCTGCAAGGCCTCGGGTAATAAAGGCCGCCCGGGAGTTATCTCCCATTTTTTTAGCCTGCATATAGCCGCTGGCAATGGCAAAAATGTTTTTGAGGGCGCCCCCCATCTCTACACCGACAACATCCGTGTTGGAATATAGGCGGAACAGGTTTCGGCTGAGGTTTTGTTGAATATGTTCTGCCATGGCTTCGTCTTTGCAGGCAATGACAGATGCTGTGGGAAGGCCGGCGAGGATCTCTTTTGCCAGTGAGGGGCCTGAGAGAACTGCTGTGGGGTTTTGGGGTAATGCTTCTTCAATGACCTGAGACATGGACTTGAGGGAGGGGAACTCTATGCCTTTGGAGGCATTGACGATAACGGCGTTAGGGGATAAGGCGCCGCAGTTCTTGAGGGCTAGCGCAGTTTCTCGGGTGCCGCTGCTGGTGACCACCATGAGCACCAAGTCAGCGTCCTGGACTGCTTCGGCTAGGTTGCTGGTGAGATTTAACTCCTCGGGCAAGGTGACTTCAACAGGAAAGGTTACATGCCGGTTTTGTTGATACTGTGCAATTTTGTCGGGATTACGGCTCCACAGCCATACATCCTTACCATTGCCGGTAGATAGCCACGCTAAAGTGAGTCCCCAGCTTCCGGCGCCTAAAATTGCTATCTTTTTCACGTTAGCCTATTCTCCGTGCCCTGAATCAAGCGCATAATGTTTGTACGGTGCAGATATATGACATAAAGTGCAGCCGTGGTGCCATAAATAATATAGGGGAAGGGGTACTGAAGTGCAATGAGGGTCATGGGAGTTATTACGGCCACGCTCATAGAGCCGATGGAAACGGTGCGGGTGATTTTGATGATGAGAAACGCCAACAGGCCTAAAATAAGCCCAGCGGTTGGCATGAGTGCAACCACAGTGGCGAGGCCTGTAATGGCGGATTTGCCACCGGAAAAATTTAAGAAGACAGACCGGCTATGGCCAATAATGGCCGCTAAAGCGACTAAAACATAAACGGTTTGATGAATCAGTTCGTCCGTGGCCCAGGTTGGCAGGTATTGAGGGAGATAGCCGAATGTTTTAGAGGAAAGAACCCACATCGTGAGTTTTACCGCTAAAAACCCTTTTAAAAAGTCCATTAAGAGGACAAAGACAAAAGCTTTATTTCCCATGAGCCGCTTGACATTGGTTGCCCCGGTATTTCCGCTGCCATGTTCGCGAATATCCAACCCCTTGGCTTTTTTTACCAAAAGGTAGCCTGTGGGCACAGCGCCAACCAAATAGGCAAACAGCACTGTTATTAGGGCTAAAATCTCTGTGGTCATCATTACCTTTTACACGCACATGCGTGATTATCTAGGGGCTCCGCCCTATCTATCTTAAGGGTTCTCACCCTAGCGGTCACAAGGGTTTTTCCAATTTTAACAGGGTTTTTTAGTGAGCATTCCTTCTTACCTACCCCGTAGTTTCTTTTTGATTAGTATTATACAACTTGTGACTATCGGCTCTCTGTGCGACTCTTTGCGCTTACCACGATGGGTGTGCCGGAGAACTCAAAGCTTTCGCGTAGCTTGTTTTCAATATAAAGGCGGTAGTTGTCCTTCAGCAGTTTATCATCATTGACAAAAAGTACAAAGGTAGGCGGGGCTGTTTTGACCTGGGTTGCGTACAATACCTTGAGTTGCTTGCTTTTGGATCTGGGAGGGGTGTTAAGCATGACGGCTTCCATAATGGCCTGGTTTACCAGGCTGGTTTGAATCCGCCGGTGGTTGTTTTCACTGGCCTGCCTGGCCAAACCAAAGAGTTTGTGAAGTCGTTGCCCGGTGAGGGCGCTGATGAAATCTACCTGGGCGAACCGGCCATGGGGCAGCTCTCGAAACAGTGCTTTTTTATAGGTGTTCATACTGGCGCTGTCTTTTGCGGTTTCGTCTAACGTATCCCATTTGTTGACGGCAATGACCAGTCCGCAGCCGGATTGTTTGACGGTATCTACGATTTTTTTATCCTGAGCCGTTACGATACTTCCAAAATCGGCGTTTTCTTTGGTCAGACCTGAGCCGTCCAACACCATAATGCACACATCTGCCTGGCGAATGGCCCGCATAGATCGGTCTACCGAGAAGAGTTCCACACCATAGTCCACTTTGCTCTTACGGCGGATACCAGCCGTATCAATGATGGTATAGGATTGGTTGTCTATGGTTACTTTTGCGTCAATGGTATCTCGGGTGGTGCCGGGCATATCGCTGACAATGGATCTGTTTACGCCGGACACTTTGTTGAGAATAGAAGACTTCCCCACATTGGGGCGTCCTACCAGCGCGACTTTGATGGTATCAGCGTCTTCTTCAGCCTCTTGTGCCGGCATAATGCCCACCACCGCATCCAGCAGGTCGCCAACCCCTCCGGTGCCGTGTAGGGAAGATAATGGGTACGGATCGCCTAACCCCAGGCGGTGAAACTCATGAATGAGGGGACGTTGTTCGGGTTGGTCAATTTTGTTGACGGCTAAAAAAAGCGGTTTGCCGGATTTTCGGAGCAGGCCGGCTACGGTATCGTCCAGGGCTGTGATGCCTGCCGGGCCATCAACAACAAAGACCACCATGTCGGCCTCTTCCAGGACGATTTCTACCTGGCGGTTGATCAAGGCCTCAATGGGATCGGTGGAATCCGGTACAATGCCGCCGGTATCCACCAACATAAACTTTTTACCGTTCCAGGTCGCATCATAATACTTGCGATCCCGGGTGACTCCGGGGAGATCGTCGACGATGGCCTGACGGCTGCCGACAATACGATTAATTAACGTAGACTTCCCTACGTTGGGACGGCCAATAATGGCGACAACCGGTTGCTTCACAGAAAAATCCTTTTTCAGCACTTTCAGGCGGCTTTACAACACCCTTGTGCTTGTTATTAGAGGGAGTAGAATGAATATGTATGTTTACTGAAATCTTTGAAAAACACAAGCCAATCCTGGGAGTGATACAGCTACTTCCCTTGCCGGGCTCTTCCGGTTGGAATGGTCGGCTGGAAGAAGTCATTGTCCAGGCTCAACAAGAGGCCACTGCTTTGGCGAGTGGAGGGGTGGATGGTATTTTGCTGGAAAATTACTATGACTCTCCCCACAACCGTCATCGAATTGATGTCGCGGGTGCAGTTGCGATGGCGACGGTTGCTCGGGAAATTCGTGCATTAGTGGAGTTACCCATCGGTATTTCGGTGCTGGAAAATGATCCAGAAACAGCGCTTTCTATTGCGTTAAGTGTAGATGCAGCCTTCATTCGCGTGCAGGTATTGGTGGGGACGCTGATCAGTGAGAGTGGACTGATTGAAGGCAAACTGACACCTTTGGTTGCGACTCTGCAACGGTTGAAGATAGATCCGCAACCCAAGATTTTGGTGGATATTACCAAAAACAATATTGTCCCTGCCGCTCAACGAGAAGCCCCTTGGGTGTCACCACTGGCCTATATCAGCCAGGTTGTTACGTCTGTTACAAAGCACGGGGTGGCCGATGGGCTGATTGTGAGTGAACAGGAACTGAGCCCAGAGAATGTTGCCCAGCTCGGAGATATGACAGACCTGCCCATTATGGTGGGGAAAGAACTGTTGCCGGATCAGGCTGCCGAATATTATGGCGCTGGCAGCGGCATTATTTTGGGCGCCGGATTTAAAAAGACCCCGATAAATGGGATGGATTTTCGGACGACGATTGATGTGACTCGCGTGGAAAAAGCAGTTAGCGGGCTCCAGGTTACTTCATAACACGCACCTGCGTGTTCATCTATTGGGCTTCGCTATATTTATCCATTGTGCTTTAACCCGAGCAGAAGAAGGAGTGCGTTCTTTCCGTTCAGATTTTTTCGTCTGCACTTATTCGTGTGCCCCTATTGTTCGTCTGTCCTTATTGGATCGACTCTGGTTTAAATTTCACAAACGGGTATCACCACCCCATACGCATCTATAAATCTAGACGGGTGAGACAGGTTCAGTTTGTTTTTTCGCCTGGCGAATACGTTGGTATTCGGGATCTTTAAAAAATGCTGAAGAGGCAGTGGAGGTTTTGCCGCTGTATTTGGTCAGGCGCTTTTGGGCATAGGGTAGATGGGTGCGGGAACTGACAAAGAAGCAAAGCTGAGAGATTCGGACGCCAGGGTATAGTTGTAGGGGAACCGTGCTGACGTTGGACAGCTCAAAGGTCAGGGCGCCTGAAAACCCGGGGTCTACAAAGCCAGCCGTGGCATGGATTTGTAAGCCCAATCGGCCCCACGTGCTACGGCCTTCAAGCCGGGCGGCAAGATCCAGAGGGATTTTTACAAACTCCAGGGTGGAGGCCAAGGCAAATTCGCCGGGGTGAAGTACAAAAGGTTCGCCGGGCTGTACTTTGACATGTTGCAGGGTGCGCTTCATATCTTCATTGATCTGTTCGGCGGGCTGGATCATATCAATGTGTGTGAGATTGGAGCGGCGAATGACTTGAAAATCGGTGCCCAGTCGTAAATCTACAGAGGTGGGTCCGAACTGTTCTGCCGGATTTATCAGTGGCGTGATGACAATGCGTCGCTCAGGATCGTTGTCCACCAAGCGTTCCAGAATTTGTTTTTCGTTCAGGATCATCGTATCGGCCTTTATCTTGATATCTGTTTATACGGTGCTCACGAGCATCTGATGGACTTCTGCGGTTTCAATAGACTTGAGAAACAGATGATCTCGGCGCTCTATCATGTTTAACAGCCAAGACATACCCGTATCAGTATTGTTTTCACCAACCTCATTCGTTAGTGGTGAGATTGTACTATAGAGCCATACCGGCCCTCGTTCCACCTTGTGAATCCAGCCAGCATTGATCATCTCTCGTGAGGTATTGGGAGATTCGCCCAACATCGACATCATGTCATATACAGATATATCGGGTGTTTCCTGCTGCTTTTTGTCCAGTAGATCCCGTACGTCATCTAGCCCGTAAAGGTGAGAACTGCTTAGCAGAATCTCTAGTCCTAGTCGCTCTTGGAGCTGTAAGGCTTTTTGAAATTGTTTTTCAGTGAAGGCGAATTTTTCAGGAATCTCTTTCTCAGTTAGATACAGAATTTCAGTGACCTGATCCTTATGAAATAAATGCTCATTGCCTTTACTTGCTTTACCAGTTTTTCCATATGTATATGGCGCCAAGTGTTCCCGGGATTTTTCAATGGACTCATGAAGAATGACCAGATTCTTGTCTACAAAATTCAAGTGGTTTAGGCTGAAGAATAGAATAGGCTCTACCCATTCAAAAAACACCATGTCTTCTTTAAACAGGGCTTCTTGAATAGAAAAATAATAGTGGGCAGGCCCTAATAACCGCAAAGCCAACAAGTGTTTAACCACTGGCAGGAAAAAATCTTCTTCAGCCAACTTACCTTTCATTTTTTCTTGTAAGGTTTTCACCGATGGCAGGTGACGGCAAAGTTGGCCCAAGCTGTTTTCCAATACCCCCAACCAACCTAGTGGGTTGTTCTTTTGTATGAGAGAGAGGGTTTCCAGGGTA
Organism: Vampirovibrio sp.; assembly: GCA_019634025.1. GTDB lineage: Bacteria > Cyanobacteriota > Vampirovibrionia > Vampirovibrionales > Vampirovibrionaceae > JAHQWC01. The sequence continues at coordinate 7,986 of JAHQWC010000102.1, read as the reverse complement.
ATCCCTGGTAAATCTACTGCTGGTAGCAAGGGACTAATACCCTCGGCTCGGCATAAAATAACGCCAGGTCCAATTACGTCGGAACCTACGCTGTTCTGGATAACTTTTTGTTGGAATGCCTGTGGAAAAACGTCATTCAGGAATAATTGTAACTCAGGGCGGGTAGACTCTTTGGCGACAGAATTTAACCATTCGCTTAGCTGGCATAGGCGCTGATAAGGCTGATATATGGCTTCTTGAAAAACTGCATTAACGTGGGCGCTGTCTCCATTCACTGTTGTACCGCTAACCGTGGGTTTATCAGAAAAGAGAGACGTTAAAAACGGCTTTTGAGCCAACACATGAGTTTGGATTTCGGTAAGCTGTGTTTGTAGTTCAGAAAAAAGTGGTGCAGCCGTAGCCTTTTTTTCAAGAGGCACTTCGTCCAGTAACAACTGGAGTCGAGCCATCTTTTCGAATAACTCGGCGACCAAAAACTTGAGCAGGGTTTTGTGCATGAAACGACTGTGGCTTTCTCTAGTCTTGATATATCTCTAACCTCTTGAAGGGTGCTGGTGTAGGCTTATAGCCAAGTCCAGCAGGCACTCCGCAAGTGCCAGTATAAAATTCACCTTGTGCCGGGACAAGCTAGTACAACAGAATGTAAAGGTAATGTTCCTCCTAATCGATGAAGGAGGTTCTCTCGTCGCTGCATAGACTGCAAAAAAACACTATAATGGAATTTGTTTGGTGCTTTTATAGTTTTAAATTAGTGTTTAGACGGATAGCATGGATAGCTAAGGGTAGATGGTTAAAGGTGGATGGCTAGCTTTTTCAGCTTAATCAAGGCATATGGGAGTGAATCCGCCTTTTTGCTTTTATTGGCGGTTGTCTATTCCTTTCACTTAAGCACAGGCCTATTCTGGGACGAAGCAGAAGTCTATACTGTTTTACCAGCGTTAGAAATGGCCGTATCGGAATCTGGTGGATGGTTTCAGATCCCCACACTTGGTGGGGAGAAGCTGTTGGGTATCTCTCCACTTTCGATATTGTCAGGGTGGTTGGGGCTAAAAGCTGCCGGATTGTCATACTTTGCTGCTCGATTACCCGCCATAATAGTTGCCTTGGCCGGTTTAGTGGTTACCTATGCGTTTTCCATGGATTTGATGTCCCGGCGGACGGGAGCAGCGTTTTTCTCAGCAGCGATTTTAGCTACGATGTGGGGGTATTTTACCCAAGGGCATCTATTAATACCTGAAACTTTTGAAGGTGTGCTTTTAACAGTGATGGTGTGGATGATGATGCGGTGGCACCGTTATTCTGCCAGAGCTAAGGTATTCCAGCGAGAGATAAATGTTGTGTCTGGTGTGATAGGAGGGGTGTTTGCCTTATTGTTTTTAACCACCGGCGCCATGGGTGTCCTGAAAGTGTTAACGGTAACAAGCCTTTTCATAGCGTTTAGTGGTCATTGGGGTAGACTGTCAGCCTTCCGCTGGAAGCTGGCAGCGGCTGTGTTTCTTTGGATAGGATTTCCTTGGCTGTTGTTTGTTGGTGTAAAAACTGGTGAATCTGCTTATTTATTGCATTATATCCAACAGACCTTGCCTGGTGCCTTGATGGGTAAAGGGTTAGTATCTATTACGCTTGATTCAGCATTTAGAGCCTTGATTGTGGATTCCTTGCCGTGGACGTTTTTGGTGATTCCTATGGCGTATCACTTGTTTATGGAAGGCCAACGGCGGCGGACGTTTTGGCAGAATTACACTCAGGAAGTTGCGTTGTTACTGGCTTGGATTGTAATGGTTACAGTATTTGCAGTTTTAGATAGCTCGCATACTCAAGAGCCGGTGTTATCTTTTTATGCCATGTTGCCTGCTCTTGCACTTTTAACCGGTCTATATGTGTCAGAGATCTTGGAATCTTCGTGGTTGCCTCTGATGTTTAAAGCAGGTCTAGACGGAACCATTTTAATGTGGGTGGGTGGGAGTCTGTTGATTACGGTGTTTATCTTTCAGGTGTTACCGGATGACTACGGCGCGTTGGACTGGACGCTAGCGGGGCAGGCAGAGCTTCGGGAAATTTGGTTGATAAAACCGATTATGTTGGACAATCCCTTTCCAATATGGAAGCTTTGGTTGTTGCCGGTGCCGTTTGTCATGTTTATCGGCGCCGGGTTCCTGTTTTGGGTGTCCGCTCGCGAGCAGTATCAGCATTTGCCTGGTACTTTAGTGTTTGTGAGTACGACCATGTTGGTGTTGGTTATACTGGTTGTGATTCCTGTTTTTGAGCGTTCTTTAGACTCTCGTCTGGAAGGCTTCTTTAATAGGCATTTGGTGACAAAAAGCTTGTTTACTATGGCGCCGGATACATCTTGGGGTTATGATGCGGCCAAAGCCTATTTTTATGCTACTCGCCGAGGGTTTCAACAAGGCCAGCCACAGCCTGAGATTGTTGCTCCAAGTCAACTTGGAGATATGTTGTCCGTCTATCCGTCGGCGATTGGAGTCTCCATGGAAAACAGTTATTACCAAACTTCCAAAGAGGTTCGGGCTCATCTAAGGATTGCAGATAATGTCTGGTCCTGGCATTTTTCGGCTTGGGATATTGTCCGAGCAGTATTTCGGCGAGAATATTGGCAATATCCTAGATTCCGTCGGCACTTGATCTTGTTTGAATCGCTTATGGTCGATGAACCGGTATCTGTTGCTCTACCTGAACCCTCAGAAACATAATCCATAGTCTTTTATTTTATTGGTAATTGACGGACTTAACTTTTAACTGGTTTAGCTGCCGACAAAAAAGCTGGTGATGTAGTTGGTAAGACGGCCAATAATGAAGGCGTAGGCCAGCATCCGGTGAGCGCTCATCATTTGGTTTTGGCCTTTTAGGACTTTGATGCCGGTGAAGAGCAGTGCAATGTATAAAAGCACCACCGTGACGGATACGATGACGTGGAACGTGAGGAGGGTGCTGTCCAAACCTTCTACGACTTGTTCCACTGCCTGACGTTGTAGCTCGATGACCAGGACCAGGAGAATATCCAGGATGAAAGCCAACATCATAATGGGGGGGTGAAGTTTTCTATTGTGGCGAAAGTATAGCCCGATAGCGAGAATGAGGACGATGACGCTGGAAGCGGCGAATAACATCATGCGGTTCCTTGTTTGAATGGTTCGTTGTTTTTAAGCATACGGGAAACGAGATGGTTGGACTATGAGGAAAATGATTTATATTTGAGGAGAGGGTTAGGAGGAGTTTATTTGTTTGTGTTGAGGTTGGTTGATAGCCAGCAGAGATGGCACTGAGGCCTGTTCCGTCCCCATACCCGACCCTGAGTATTCTTTGAAGGGCTTTGCCCTTCGCCCTTTCTGTTGAGGCTTTGCCTCAACGGTTTGTTCGTTCGGACTTTATCGTATAAAAGAATAAGATTACTCCCATTCTACTGTGGCCGGGGGTTTGCCGGTGAGGTCGATCATGACCAAGTCGATGCCGGGGGATTGAGAAAGTTCTGTTGCTAAGTTTCGAAGGAATGGGAGAGGGACTTCCAGATCTGGGAACATGGGGCGGGCGGTCATGAAATCTGACGTGATGACGCCACGGAGGACCAGAGAGTGGCCGCCTTTATTCTGTGTGTCGATGGGAATCAACACGGTAAGGAGTTGGCTAATGTCTTGGTGAAGGCCTGCTTTGCGGAACGCCTCGGTCACAATGTTATCTGTGTGACGTAGTTTTTGAGTGGCATCCGGCGTTAAATGGGTTGGTGTAATGGACGTGATATTTTCTGGTAATTCCTGCCGGTTCAGGGTGAGGACAACCCGGTTGATGGTGTGAAATTTGTTGGGGATTTCTCGGGCCAGTTGCTGGGCGGTTTTTCGAACGGAGTCATCCCAAGCGTTCAAGTTTGTTGCAATGGCGACGGCGTAGCTGTAGCTTCTGGCATCGCCTTGGACGCCAACAGATCGAATGGGTAAGAGGGTGGCAGTGAAACCATGGTTTTCTACGTAGTTTTTAACGGCTTGGTTGAGTTCTGAAAAATCCGGAGGACAATAAGATTCAGTGGCGCATAGCAAGCGAATGGCCAAACCAGGGCCGGGGAAAGGTTGGCGGTCAACCAGTTCTGCCGGTAATCCCAGTAGGGCCCCTACTTTTCTCACTTCATCTTTGTGCCAGTCTCGGTTGGGTTCTACAATGCGGCCCTGTTCACGTTTTTCCTGAATCAAGGGCACGTCGTTGTGGTGGGTTTTGATCTTGTGGGCGGTGGCGCTGATGCTGCGGTTGCCGCTTTCAATCAAATCTGGCCTTAAGGTGCCCTGGGCCAAAAAGGCCTGACTTAAGTCCAAGTCGGCATGGGCCATGGCATCGTTGACTAGATGGAAAAAGACATCGCCGATAATCCGGCGCTTGTGTTCAGGATCCGTAATAGCATTTAAGGGGCCGACGGTATTACCGTCAAAGTTGGTGGTGGCGTTTAAGAAGGTATCTTCAGCATCGATGCGGCGTAAATGTTTTAATCCTAATGCTTTGAGAGCATCACACACCAAGTTGCTTTCGTTGTGGCGCATAAATCCAGAGTCTACATGGACGGCAAAGACCTGATCCGGCTTTAAAGCCTTGAGGAGTAACGCAGCGGTGACGGTAGAATCTACGCCGCCACTGACCAGGACAAACACGTTTTGATCGCCCACCTGGGTTTGAATTTCTTGAACCGCTGTTTCCAATCGATCTTCTAATGCGAAGTTGCCGGTGAGGTTGCATACGTTGAACAGAAAGTTGGACAGCATTTGGATGCCCTGGCGGGTCAGTTCTACTTCTGGGTGAAACTGGACGCCGTATACTTTTCGGATATCGTCGGCCATTGCGGCAATGATACTATTTGAAGTGCCAATGACTTTAAAACCTTCAGCGACGGTTTCCACTCTGTCCCCATGACTCATGAGCACAGGCGTCTCTTTATCCACGCCGGTAAATAGAGGGCTTTCTGTTTGGAGCTGAATGTCGGTTTCGCCGTATTCTTTGGTGGTGCCAGCTTGGACTGTGCCGCCGAATTGCAGGTTGATGAGTTGCATACCGTAGCAAATGCCCAAGACTGGAAGACCTAGATCAAAAATCTCTGACTGACATTGGGGAGCGTTGGGTTCGTAGACGCTGTTGGGCCCGCCGGAGACGATGATACCGGAAAAGCCGTTTTTTAATTTTTCGGCGGTTACTTCTACAGGGAAGATTTCGGTGGCGACGTTTAACTCGCGAATTCGGCGGTCAATGACTTTGGTGTACTGGGCGCCGCAGTCCAGGATGGCGATTTTGTCGGTTTTTAGAGAGGCGTTGGATGAGTTGGAAGTCATCTCGGAAAGAGATGGATGCATGGCAGAACACCTATGATCGCTATATAAATTTGTTGTGTATCGTCCAGCTTACGATGCAAAGGCGTGTTTTTCAATCATAATGCAAGCATTGGCGACAACGGTGAGGCCTGCTGCTTCGGCTTTTTGGATGGCGGCATCGGATTCGGAACCGGGTTGGAACCAGATACGTTTGATGTTTAGGGCGACACAGTCGTCAATGATATTTTCTGCCACGATTGGCGGGACAACGATGTTGACGACTTCAGGAACTACCGGCAGATCTTTTAAAGAAGGGTAGCAGGGCTGCCCTTCTACCTCGGTGAGTTTGGGATTGACGCCGTAGACTTGATAACCGGCCTGGAGGAGATCTCGGAAAATTTTGTTGCCATATTTTTCTCGGTCGGCAGATACGCCGATGACGGCCCAGCTTTTGAGGGTGGGAAACTCTTGAGTAGGATTCGGTGTCATCAGGCGCTCCTCTTAATTGTTTTGGTCAGTGGCTGATAGTCTGACTAAATTTAATGGGGTCATTGTATCGAAAGCACTCCTTCTTGGCGATGAGGTCACAATCTTGTAACAAGGGGGCAAGATAGCGTCTCGCTTTAGGTAGAATGGGAGCTATCTATCAGGAGAGGAGCACCCATCAGATGCCGGATACCACATTACTTTCTAATACTGAAGCAACGACTCAAACAAACCGGAAAATTCCGGTGTTAGACCATGGGTTTGTGGAACTGGTAGATGCGTTAGGGGATGATCTGACGGTGGTAAACTCTGCCCGGGTGTCTTTTGGGAAACGAAAAGAGAGTTTGTCTGAGGGGGATCAAAAACTGATTAAGTTTTTGGCGGAGCACAAGCATTGGAGCCCGTTTCGTCATGTGCAACTGCAATTTCACTGCAAAGTGCCGGAATTTGTGGCGCGGCAGTGGTACAAACATGTGGTGGGGATTGCCTACAACGAAGCGCCGACTGTGGATCATGCCTGGAACGAGATTAGTCTGCGGTATGTAAATGCCTCAGAATTTGATTTTTATGCCCCGGCTGGGTTTCGGCAGCAGTCTGAAGACAACAAGCAGGCCTCTACCGATGAACTCGTGAAAGATCCTGAGGGTAAGCTGAAGCAGGCTTACCATGATCACTGCCAGCAAGCGTTGGATCTATATGAGAATCTTATTGCTCAAGGCGTGGCCCGTGAACAGGCCCGAGCGGTGTTGCCCCTGTCTATTTATACCGAGTTTTACTGGACGGCATCGTTACAAGCGTTGGTGAATTTTATCCATTTGCGCCAACATCCCGGCGCCCAATATGAGATTCGGGCCTTTGCCAATGCATTGGAGTCTTTAACACAGTTAGTGGTGCCGGTATCTTACGAATACCTGTTGAAGCAGTCTCACTAGGGTTCTATAAAACTGGTGTTGACGTCATCTTTGCTGATGTAACGATTTGTTCACATGACGTGATTGAATAGACGCATATGGGTATATAACCACTACGGTCACGAGTGTGGCTGGGAATCGCTTTATTTTTATTGGGAAGAAGGGTTGGGGACTTAGACTTTAAAGCAGCTTCTACAGGTGAGAGTTGCTTTTGTTTTGGGGAAAAGATCTGCGTTGGATGATTAACGCTGAAGATATTTAACAATTCTTAAATTGTTGATTAGAGAGTTAGGTTGGGTGGGAACAACAGGTGTAATGAGTTTTAGTTGTTATTTGAACGTTTAATTTGTCATGGCATTTTGACGGTTCCCTAATAGATGTGGCGGGTGTCAAAAACTGTCGTCGATGAGGATTTGCGAGGTAACCCTTATGATCAACCCCATGATCGAACAGGTTCGAAAAAACCCAGCTTCTGGCGGGTTTGGCATTAACCAGATATTTAGTATTGGCGTCCTGGTAATTTCGCTGTGTGTCTCTACTCTGGCAGTGGATTTACCGTTTTACTTTGCGGCGCAGAACCAACTACAAACCGCTGTGAATGCTGCAGCACTGGCTGGTGCGGCGAACTTGCCGGATGGGAATGATGAGGCGGTTGAGGCCGCTTTGGATATGGCTGCCCAAAACCCGGTGACCAACAAGATTTTGGAAGAAAGTAATTTAACTTTTGATTCTAACGGCAATGTCTTTGAAGTCCGCGGCGAAGTGGAAGTAGACACCATTATGGCCAAAATATTATGCGGCTTAACCGGTGTTGTAGACACTGTTGCCGGAGATGGTGACGGGGGCGAAGGCGAAGGCGAATCCAGTGGCATGAGCTGTAACAGCATGAAGGTGGGGGCCTATGCCAAGGCGTTGCCCGCTGCTCGGGATACCATTTTGGTCATTGATATGTCTACCTCGATGGATGACTTGGGTGGTGATCAGCCCGTTACCGATGTAAAAGAAGCTGGTATTGCCTTTGTGGATCAGGTGCTGGCATTGGACAGTGAATCTGTTGACCGGATTGGTGTTGTGTCGTTTGACCGGTATGGGAACAATCGGATTAGTTTGACCTCTCAAAATGATTCGGCAAACTTTGAAGCCGTGAAAGGTGCCATTATGGATATGCCCCTGTATGGTGGTGGTGGCTGGAACACCAATTTCCAGGCAGGTATGCAGGTAGCTATGGATGAAATGCTGGCCAATGGCAGACAGAACGCCAAGAAAACCATCGTCTTTATGACCGATGG
>JAHQWC010000101.1 GCA_019634025.1 Vampirovibrio sp. | reverse complement strand
AGAGATCATGGAAAAAAACGGCGTCACCGTCGAGGTCCTTCGCCCCGTCAACTATGACTTAGCCTTCGGCGTCTACCCGGATATGACGAAACAGGGGTGGAACAAAGATGACTGGCCCATGATCTACGAAAAAGTCCAAGCTGCTGATATCCTGGTCATCGGCACCCCTATCTGGCTCGGCGAAAAATCCTCCGTCTGCACTCAAACTATTGAAAGACTGTATTCCACCTCCGGTGATTTAAATAAACATGGCCAATATGCTTACTACGGAAAAACCGGAGGCTGCTTGGTTACCGGAAATGAAGACGGTGCAAAGCATTGCGCCATGAACGTATTATACTCTCTACAACACTTGGGCTACACCATCCCTCCACAAGCCGACGCCGCCTGGTTAGGTGAAGCCGGCCCAGGCCCATCTTATCTGGATGAAGGTTCTGGCGGCCCGGAAAACGATTTCACCAACCGCAACACCACCTTTATGACCTGGAACCTGCTCCATATGGCCCGGATGCTCAAAGAAGCCGGCGGCATTCCCGCCCACGGCAACCAGCGCTCTAAATGGGAAGCAGGTTGCCGGTTCGATTTTGCCAACCCCGAATACCGTTAAGACTTAAAGTACATAGAGTATTCAAACATCTATACTCGCTGCGGGTTCATCTCACTTACCAACCCCTCAAAGCCAGTATGCAAAAGCGTTAACTGTTCTTCCAGTTCTCTACACAGAACCCGACTGGTTTCCCAATCTTCAAATCTGTCGTTATCCGCTAACACTTCCAGCTTCTTGGCAGTATCATAGGGCCCTTGAGTGGTTAAGTAGCCAATAGAGGTTTTCACATTGTGAGCAGCCCTTAACAGATCATATCGGTTTTCGGCATGAATAGCCCCTTGGATCTCCTCAACAAACCGAGGGTAGTTCTGGATAAAAGACTGAAATGCCCGCTCAATCATATCGGGATAATCTTCATATCTAGAAAGCACCTCCTCCTGGGAAAACCACCAGGTGGAACCCTTAGACTCATCGCCCTGCTTTGGTAACTCCGTATGAGTCGTTTTTCTTTCTTGTCCCGGCCCAAACCGACGAAACAGGTCGATGAGTTCTTTAGTTTGAAACGGCTTTGGCAAAAACCCATCGACAACACCCGCTTCAAACTGCTCTTCAAGCTGCTTAAATTCCCCGGCAGACATCGCAATAATCACCGTACGGCTTTCATTTTCATTATCCTTCTCCATGACACGAACTGCTGACGCCGCTTGGTTTCCGTCCATCATCGGCATCTGATAGTCCATCAAAATCAAATCAAACGACTGCCGCTGTAAACACGTTAATGCTGCGTTCCCATCTTCAACCACGGTCACGCTATGCCCAAAAGATTCGGCAATATCCACCACAATCTTCTGGTTCACCTCATGATCATCGGCAAGCAATATATTCATCCGTAAGCGGTCCGTTTTATTCACACTGATAATCAAAATGCTTTAGCATCAAACCTCTTCCTATACTTTCACACTATCTTTCTGTTTAAAATAGATCTTTCGATACATTCTCACGAAAGCTCTTGGTACAGTCTTTATTTGCCTATATTTCATCAGGATACTTGTTTCCACATGGCCACCCCGCAACGCACTGAAAAAATCCACCGCCTGGTCCGCCAACGCCAACAAGGCGTGGTGGTGTTAGAAGACATCAACGATCCTCACAACGCAGGTGCAGTATTCCGCACCTGCGACGCCCTGGGGTTTCACGACATCCACATTATTTTTGAACAGCAAACCCCCAGGTTTGATCCCCATGCCGACGTCAAGGCCTCGTCTACCGCCGTAAACCGGTGGCTCAATTTCCATGTTCACCACACCACAAAAGACTGCCTGCAAGCCCTCAAAGCCAACGGATATGAACTTATCGCCACAATTCTGGATGACACCAGCGAATCCCTGTTTGAAGCAGAACTGCTGACACCCAAAACGGCCCTGATGATGGGCAATGAGCACCGAGGACTGTCGGACACCGCCATACAAATGGCCGACCGAAAGCTGATCCTGCCCATGGCCGGCATGGCCCAAAGCATGAACCTATCCGTCACCACCGCCCTGTTCCTGTTCGAAATCTCCCGCCAACGCCACCAGGCCGGCATCGACGCCTACCGCCTAAGCCCGTCAGAACAACAAGCCCTGCTGGACAAATACCTGGATCGGGAATCGGCAGAAAAATAGAAAAGCTCAAAAACCCCTGTTTTCAAGACAAGGCTTGCCAGACCTATAATTTTATGATATTTACGTAAGTACTTACATAATTACTTTTAAAACCTCTTAAATTATTCTCCTGGAAAGCGATACAGTGTTATGGATTTCATCGAACAACTTGGCGCCCTGGCCCTGGGCAGCAGGCTAAAACGGCTCAGCGAAACCTTCATTCAAGATGTCAGCCGCCTCTCTCGAACATTAGACATTGATTTTGAACCCCGGTGGTTCCTGGTGTTTTACGCCCTGGGTAAACACGGCGCCATGTGTGTGGGTGACTTGGCCAACGCCGTCGGCATCTCTCACGCCGCCGTCAACCAGCTCAGTTGCGAATTGATGAAGGCCGGGTTGGTAGATGCCCAAAAAGATGATCAGGACAAACGCAAACGCGTCCTGGCCCTGTCTGAGAAAGGCCGGGAACTGCTGCCGAAACTGGAACACTTTTGGGACGATGTGCATCTGGCTGCCCAGCATCTCCTCAACGAAACCGGCTATGACGTATTAGGCGTCATTAAAAAGCTGGAAACCCAGCTGGCCGACACCAGTTTTTACGACCGGGTCCAGCAAGAAATGAAAGACCGTCAACAGCACCGGGTGGATATTTTTGAATACGACCCGGCATACAAAGCCTATTTTGAAAGCATCAACGTGGCCTGGATTCAGCAATATTTTGAAATGGAAGACGAAGACTATCATAAGCTCCGGCACCCCGAGGCCACCATTCTGGAGCCCGGCGGCCAAATCTTTTTTGCCCGACTGCCCGAAACCCCCGACAACATCATCGGCACCTGCGCCATGATCAAGCTGGCTGACGGTCAATACGAGCTGGCCAAAATGGGGGTAGACACTGCCTACCGGGGCCGGCAAATCGGCAAAAAACTGGCCGATGCCGCCATTGCCTGGGCCAAAGCCCAAGGCGGCAACGAGATCATTTTAGAATCCAACAGCAAGCTCACCCCGGCCCTTAATTTATACCGGTCCCTGGGGTTTGAACTCATCCCCCAAAACACACCATCCCCCTACAAACGCGCCGATGTGCGCATGCGGTTAAATTTAACCCCGGTGGAAACCACCCCTATGTTGGTGGGGGCGAACTGATGATAGACCGTTTAAAACAAATCCCCAATTTAAAAGCTTACCTGGCCTTAATTACCGTGTGTATTGCCTGGGGCACCACGTTCCCCGCCATGCACATTGGTCTGGAGTTTTTAACCCCGGATGTCCTCAGCGCCCAACGGTTCACCCTTGCCGGGCTCATTTTGCTGGCCATCTGCGCTGTTCGGCGCGAACCCTTACCCAGCAAAATTTCTGTTAAGCGCAATTTCATCATCGGCACGCTGCTTTTATTTATTGGTAATGCCGCTACCTGCTGGGCCTTACAATATATTCCTACCGGTCTGGCTGCCGCCATTGTTGCCATGAACCCCTTTTGGATGGTCTTCCTCGCCGTGGTCTTTCCGCCGCGAGAGCGCGTCACCCTTATCGGCGTCACCGGTCTGGTCATCGGCTTTACCGGCATGATGATTTTGCTGTCTCCTCAACTCAGCCAAAGCACCACTGGCAACGTCTCGCCCATGTTCTGGTTCGCCATCGGCACTCAGTTGCTCACTGGTCTCAGCTGGTCTATTGGCACCGTCTACTCGAAGAAAGCTCCGGCCCAGGCGTCGGTGATGATGGCCAACGGCATGCAAAACCTGTTTTCCGGGGTCATGCTCATTCCCGTTTGTTTTCTGTTTAATCACAACCCCTTCATCATGCCCTCTGCCCCCGGCGCCATGAGTGTATTGTACTTAATCGTCGTCGGCACGTTAATTGGGTTGAACTGCTACCTGTACATGATGGAACGCCTCCCCGTCACCGCCGCCAGCACCTTTGCCTACATTACCCCCATCGTCACCACCATTGTGGGCGCTGTGGTCCTCAAAGAAGTCGTCGGCTGGCCTCAGGCCATCGGCATGGCCGTGGTCCTCACCGGCGTGGGTTTCACCCATATGGCTCGAGTCTTTACAGGGTGGTTTAGCAAAAACGCCCCCGAAGGCATGCTCAAGCCCTTTCGGAAGCTGCGAGGCGCTGCTTAATGACGACCCTCAACACGCCTCAACCCCTTGCGCCTGCTGAGCCGATTCACGTGGGCTCGTATATCATTCGGCCCATTCAAGCCAAAGACAACGCCGAGGTCCACAACCTGATTATTGCCACCCTCACCGAATTTGGCGCCATTGGTGAAGGCTATGCCTGTAATGATCCCGAGCTAAACGATATGACCGCCTACTACGCCAACCTGTGGGGCGAGTATTTTGTCATTGAAGATCAACCCACCGGCAACGTGGTGGGCGCCGGTGGTTACGGCCAGCTAAAAGGCACGGAAGTGGATGAAGCCATTTGCGAGCTGAGCAAAGTTTATTTTTACCCCGAGGTCCGAGGCAAAGGCCTGGCCAAAGCCCTGATGCCATTTCTCTTAGATCGCGCCACCGCCGCCGGGTTCACCCGCATGTACCTGGAAACCATCCCGCCCATGCAAGCTGCCCAAGAGCTGTACCGGAAGTTTGGGTTTGAGAATTTGGATCACCCTTTGGGGAATACTGGACATCAGGAACGATGTAAGATTCGGATGGTGAAAGAGTTGTCAGAATAGTCTTTTTTACCAACAATGGCCGTATTTTATCCACTACCTATGGGGCTAACGAGACATTCAAGGTACTATTAATAACGTATTCCCCTTGACTGTGGTTGTGACTCAGTGGAGAATATAGAAAGCGCCAGGGTTTGGAGCCCTGACGCCACCGGTTTTGAAGACCGGATTTAAGAGCCCCCCAAAGGGGAACCACCACGAGCCCAACCTAATCGGCGTTCAAAACGAATAAGGTTGGGCTTCTTGCTGTTCATGGCCCCTGTCCGGGTGGCTATGCGACCAGGGGCCGTTTCTCTTCTTTTCATGGCATCTCCTCTCTCAACAAGGATACGGTGTATTATGCTTATTTCATGAACCAGTGTCAACCCCACATCACTCATATATCTTGATGTGAGATGTGAGATGTTTGACTTCTGGTTCAGGTGGTGCTATAAACCAACCATGGAACACAATATAGGTAGATATGCATGAGTACTACAGATACCAAAAAAACCCGAAAATCTCCGAGCGGTAGTCAAAGGTTTCCTTATATTCCTTTACCTAAAGCTATAGAAAGGGCGAAAGAAGTTTACAAGCTGGCGGCAACCCACGAAATGCCCGTTAAAGCTGTAGCGGAAAACGCATGGCACTATTCTGAGAAGAGTAGTGTTGTAGGGCTTACGGTAGCTGCCTTAAAAGCTTTTGGCTTAATCGATGATTCTGGCAGTAACGAAACCCGAAAGGTTAAACTGACGGATTCTGGCGTAAAGATTATTGTTGATCCCAGGGAAATCTCACCAGAACGTGATGAGTTAATCCGCCAAGCAGCTTTAACGCCTGCAATTCATCAAGAAATATATGAGCAATACAACGGATTACCACCATCTGATGAAGCTTTTAAGGCTTACCTCTTGCTAGATCGTGGTTTTAAACCAGAGGCTGCGGACAACTTTATCAGGGAATTTTCTGCAACAATGGATTTTGCAAAAGTCTCTGGTTCTTACAAAATTCAAGAACCAGAGACACCACAAGTTCCGAATGAAGATATACTCAGGCAAGCTACAGCAGTT
>JAHQWC010000100.1 GCA_019634025.1 Vampirovibrio sp. | reverse complement strand
AGCCACCTGCAGGGCGCTGATGTTAATGTCTGTATCACCTAATGTTGAAGCTACTTTGGCCACCATGCCGGGGCGATCATGGTGAGGGGCAAACAGGACGTTGGGGGTTGGATCCAAGGCGGTAAGGTATCCATCCACCTCGGTAATTTTAAAATGCCCTTCGGCAATTAAGGTTCCTGCCACCTGATAGGTGCCTTCGGTGGTGGTGAGGGTCACCACCAGTTGGTTGGTATAATTTTCTGCCTTGCTAACAGAAGATTCTTTCACTTTGAACCCAGCTTCATCGGCAATGACCGGCGCATTCACATAATTGACGCCTTCTCTGGCATGAGATAGTAGGCCTTTTAAAACCGCCAAGGTCAGCGGCGAGGTCTTATGCTCAGACAGGGTACCTTTGGCCGTCATCTCAATACTCTGAGTGGCGCCTTTGGCCAACTGTCGCACCAGATTCCCCAGGACCTCCGCCATAGGCATAAACTCTCGCACCGGATCCAGCAGTTCCTTACGCAACATAGGGATGTTTACGGCATTTTGAGCGGACCCGTGGGTAAAAAAATCGCGGATTTGTTCGGCAACATCAATAGCAACATTCACCTGGGCCTCTTCGGTACTGGCACCCAGGTGGGGGGTCAGGACAATCTTGTTTTGGTGTTCACCCAAACTCAGCAGTGGGCTGGCCGTATCCAGCGGTTCTCCGTCAAATACATCCAGGGCTGCAGCGGCGACTTGGCCGTTTTTCAGGGCTTCCGCCAAGTCCGCTTCATTGATAATGCCGCCTCGGGCGCAGTTAATAAAACGGACACCAGGCTTGCATTTGGCAAAGGTTTCTTTGTTCACCAGGTTAGTGGTTTCGCGGGTTTTAGGTACATGCAGAGTAATAAAATCAGCTGTTTCCCAAATAACCTCCAGTTCTACCTGCTCTACCCCCAGGTTTTCAGCATGGGCAGGCGACAGGTAAGGGTCATACACTTTCACTTTCATACCCATGGCCATACAGGCCTTGGCTACACGAGATCCAATTTTCCCCAGGCCAATGAGCCCCAAAGTTTTACCAAAGAGTTCTACCCCGGTGAGTTTCTTACGGTCCCACTTTCCGGCCTTCATCGATACATCAGCCTCAGGAATATGCCGCACCATGGCCATCAACATGACCACAGTGTGTTCAGAGGCGGCAACAGTGTTACCTTCAGGGGAGTTCACCACAATAACCCCATGTTGGGTAGCTTGTTTCAGATCAATATTATCGGTTCCTACCCCGGCGCGACCCACAATTTTGAGGTTTGGCGCAACTTTGAGGACATCTTGCGTCACAGTAGAGGCGCTTCGGATCATCAGGGCATCGGCGTTGGGGATTTTTTCCAGCAGTTGTTCCGGTGTCAGGCTTTTTTCAAACACCACTTCGCAGGTGTCATCCAGGATTTTGACCGCTGTGGGGTTAATATTATCTGTAATCAAGACAACCGGTTTACGTGTCATGGTGTAAGTCTCACCTTCATTTCATCGCTTTCAGAATTTAAACTTGTGCAGGCTGGCGGCTTTCTCCACAGGCAGCGGCCACTGCTTTGGCGGCTGCCGCTGCGGCGCCGGGGGTTACTGAAACCCCCAAGTTGGCCAGAACGGTTTCCAGGGCCGACAAGGTGCCGTAAACATCTCGGTCAAAGACATACCCTAGGTGACCAATCCGGAAAATCTTCCCTTTCAGGTCTTTTTGCCCATCTGCCACAATAATGCCGAATCCGTTTTTCAACCCCGAGCGGATATCGGCCACAGCAATTCCGTCGGGTGGAAGCACTGAAGTGACTGCGGTGCTGGCTTCACCGTCTGCTTCAACCAATGGAGATAACCCCAAGGCCTTTATCCCGCTGCGTACCATTTGTTGCAATTTTTGGTGGCGGGCAATTCGTTGCTCCATGCCTTCCTGCTCCATAAGCAACAAGGCTTGCTCCAGGGCCAAAATTAGGTGGGTGGCCGGAGTATAAGGGGTATTGGATTGATCCTGGGCTTTTTTATATTGCTTGAAATTGAAGTAATATCCAGGGTATTTACAGGTTTCAAATGCCTGCCAAGCCTTGGGACTGATGGCCAAAAACGCCAGGCCAGGGGGAATCATAAATCCTTTTTGGCTGCCAGACACACATAAGTCGATGCCCCAGCCATCAAAATCAAAATCAGTCGCCGTCAGGCTGGTGACCGAATCTACAAAGCACAGGGCGCCATGAGCTTTTACCTCGGCCGCCAAGGCTTTTACCGGGTTTAATACCCCGGTAGAGGTCTCGCTGTGGGTCATGATGACGGCCTTGATGGATTTATCCGTATCTTGAGCCAAAGCTTTTTTAAGAGAATCCACGGTATTGGCTTGCCCGGCAGGGACAGCAATTCGCTGGACCTCTAGTCCAAGGGTTTCGCCCATGTCCGCCCACCGTTCGCTAAACACCCCACAAGACAGCACCAGAATTTTATCACCCCGATTCAAGGTGTTGACCATAGCTGCCTCAAAGGCGCCGGTGGCGCTGGCGGTGATGAGTAGCACGTCGCTTTTGGTGCCAAAGGCCCATTGAAGTTTGGGCAGTACGCGTTTCATCACCTCTTTAAACTCGGGGCTGCGGTGACCAATGGCCGGACGGGCCATTGCCTGACGCACCACGTCGGGCAGCGGGGTGGGACCGGGGATCATTAACAGTTCATCTTGCTTCATCAGGGCTATGGGTCCATTCTGTTTTCGATATGATTTGTCAGACTTTTTTGATACATGTTGTCTAGGGCAATTCTGCCTATTGACTGGTTTTCAAAAAGAAAACACCTGTCCAGAAACGCGATCATTGTAAATCAAACACATCCTTTCTACATGACCACCTTATCAGCACTCCACTTGCTAAACGGCACCTCTGTGCCGGAATATCCACAGATACGGTTTGCCGCCAACACAAACCCTACGTTTCATAGTGCTGCACCTGCGGTGAATGCTGATCAACTGACCAAAGCCAGTGAATATGAAAAACTTTCGGATGACGAAAAAATCCGACTGATTCAAACCCTGCCGATCCAAGGAAAGCAGTGGCTTAAGAAAGCTGGGATGACAGAAGCAGGTGCCAGGCAATTGTTGCGAAACGCCTTTAATGCATCTCTTGGGTTTGAACGGCTAGACACACACTCTGATACCAAGACGGTTTGGGGATCCAGCTTGGCACTTGGGCTGGCGTCAGATGATACCTCTCCCACTCTCACCACTTCAAGTGGGCAGCCAAACCCTGAGAATACGGCCAGTTTTTCGAATTATATGTTCAGTCACAGTGATTTTATCTGCGCTGAGCGCGATGCGATTAAACGCGCCGTCACAAACTATTACAGCCAACCCCAGTTTGAAGGCAAACGTAATGGTGAGATTCCAAAGCCGGAGGTCAAAGCGATTTCGGTAATTCTGCGGCAATTTGAAGACCCTTCTGTCAAACAGATGGTGTCTTGCGACAAGTGTCTAGAGAGTTTCCAATATAAAAACGCCTTTATGAATCCTGAAAAAACCCTGTATGTCTATTTAAACCGAGGAAAAGGCAATCAACTGGAAATCCAGGTCCGGCCGCTGAAAGAGATTTTACCTTTAATGAATAAGACCGTGCCTTCTTATTCAGAGAAGCCCATTCGTACCTTGCCAGTGGTGTATTCACCCCATGCCAGCATCTTGCTTCAAAAAAGGAAAAACAACCCTTTCAAGCACATTACAGACCGCAAGGTAAAAAGCCTGATCCGGCTGGCCAAAAAAGCGTATGAGGAATCCGTGTTTCTCAAACGCAGTAGCCGCAATAACTTATATGCTGGTGCAGCTGCACTTTATGCGCCTCATCACTTTCCCTGGATGGAGTATACCAGTGAGGGGCAAACCATCTACTCGAAAAACAGCAACCGTATTACAGCAGATGTGGATGCCATCTCGCGAGGCGTCAAAATTTCCTGGACGTTCCGGCTGGTCAACACATTTATTAAGCCCGTAGAACAGTTGGCCCAACACTTTCATCAAAAGACATCCACGGGTAGCTTTTTAAATCGGTTTACCGGGGCTTTCCTGACGGAAGTTTTACGCGCCAAAGAGTACTTTCGGCCAAGGTTTGAGAAAAAACCCGCCAATGATGTGGTGATGATGGGATATTTCAGCAAAAATGACCCCTACCTGCCCAACCCGCAGAGCCTGACCTTCATCAATAAAACTTCCGGAAACGAAGACACCCTCATTGCCGTTATCGAGAATGACACCATTCAGGTCCGCACCATCAAAGACTATATGCCCATCCAATACCGTAAAACCTGGGATGTGGAGCATCTAAGCCAACAGGCATAGCTTGGAATTATTATTGAGCCTGCATCTTCAATACCATGGCATACAGCTTAATTTGCTTGATCATGGCAAATAGCCCATTAGAGCGCTGCATCGAAATATGATCGCCCATGCCCAAACGGTGGAAGAACTCCGGTTCTGTGGCGAGGATCACATCTGGAGGTTGATGAGCATAAACCCGAAGGAGCAGGGCGATGAGCCCCCGGACAATCATGGCGTCACTGTCTGCTTGAACTACCACAGCATCCCCTTCCAAAAAGGCATGCATCCACACCGTGGATTGACACCCTTTGACCTGATTCTGCTCAGTGCGATGTTCTTCAGGAAAGTCTGGCAGTTGTTTACCCAAACCAATAATATGTTTGTACCGGGCATCCCAATCCGTCAGCGATTGGAACTCAGTTACAATGTCGTTTTGGATATCAACCGGGGACTTTACAGCCGTCATCATCACACACTTCTCTTCTCAGGATTCTTGTTGCTTTTAAGATACCATCTCAATGACTTTATGCAGCCCGGCCACTAATTTATCGACTTCTTCCTTGGTGTTGTAGAAGGCGAACGAGGCTCGAGCCGTGGCAGGAACGTTAAACCGTTTCATCACCGGTTGGGCACAGTGGTGGCCCGTGCGGATAGCGATGCCTTCGTGGTCAATTAAGGTGCCAATATCCAGGGGGTGGGCATCAGCCAGGGTAAAGGAGATGAGCCCCGCCTTCTCTGGGGCAGTGCCAATAATAGTAAGCCCCGGTACATCATGGAGTAGCCGTTGGGTGGCGTATTCTAATAATTCCTGCTCATAGGCGGCAATGGCATCTAATCCGATGCCGGTCACATAATCCAGGGCGTAGCCTAGCCCAATGGCTTGGGCAATGGCAGGGGTGCCGCCTTCATATTTATTCGGCGGCTTGGCGAAAGTTGTTTTTTCAAAGGTTACCGTCTCAATCATCTCGCCGCCACTTTGAAACGGGGCCATTTTTTCCAACAGGTCCATCTTGCCGTACAACACGCCAATTCCTGTGGGAGCGTATATTTTATGGCCAGAGAAGGTGTAAAAATCACATCCCAGGGCCTGCACATCTACCGGCATATGAGGCGCTGACTGAGCTCCATCAATCAATACCACGGCGCCTACGGCATGGGCTTTATCAATGATCTCTTTCACGGGGTTCACCGTGCCCAGTGCGTTGGACACATGGTTGACCGCCACCAGCTGGGTATTGGACGACAGCAGTTTTTCATACTCTGCCATGATTAACGCGCCGCGATCATCACAGGGAATTACTTTAAGAGTAGCTCCGGTGGCTTCACAGGCCAGTTGCCACGGTACAATATTGGCGTGGTGCTCGATGGCGGAAATAATGACTTCATCTCCGGGTTTTAAAAATGCCCGACCGTAGCCAAACGCCACCAGGTTAATCGCTTCTGTGGTACCTCGGACAAAGATAACTTCCTGACTGTTGGGTGCATTGAGAAACGAAGCAACTTTTTCACGAGCATCCTCATACATCCGGGTAGAGCGTGCGCTGAGCTCGTAAACGCCCCGACGCACCGTGCCATAATCTTCGGCGTAAAACTTGCGTATGCCTTCAATTACCGCCTGAGGTTTTTGGGTGGTGGCGGCATTGTCCAAATACACCAGGGGTTTGCCGTGGACCTGTTGTTGCAGAACGGGAAAGTCCCGGCGAACGACTTCCGGATCAAAGGCTCTGGAGAAAGATTCTGAAGTAGGGTAGTCTGTCTCTGTCATGGCTTCAACCGTCATCAGTAGTTCTACCCTTCAATCTCACACGCGGATTTTTCGATTTTGGTGCAACTGGCATAGCAGCTTTTAGGGTTGTGAGATTGGCCCATATTTTCCAATACCCGGCTTTCCAGGTATTGCCGGACCAGCGGCAGGTTAATTCGGTTGATCACATCTTCGGCAAACCCAAAGGTCAGTAGACATTGGGCAATTTCCGGGTTTAATCCCCGGCTCACCAGGTAAAACAGCTGTTCTTCTTCTAGCTGGCCTACGGTGGCGCCGTGGGCGCATTTCACATCATCAGCGTCAATTTTGAGTTGGGGGCGGGTGTAGGTTTTGGCGTCCTCAGAGAGCAACAGCGTCCGGTTCATCTGAGAGGAATCCGTCTTCTGCGCATGCCGGGCCACGGTGATGGTACCGTCAAAGTCCGCCATACTTTGATCTTCCAAAATACTTTTATACACCTGCTCACTGGTACACGCTGGCGCCAGGTGATGGATTTCGGTGTGATGATGAACCTTGGTGTCGCCGTTTAAGACGTTTAAGCCATTCAAGGTGCAATGGGCGCCTTCTTCTAACAAATGTGCCTGTACATTGTGGCGGGCAATACCGCCTCTTAAGGCAACAGTGGTCATCTCTAAACAGCTATTGGCTTCTAATTTAGCTTCGGTAGAGGTGAACGAGTAAGCCGTGGCTTCGTGGCGGGCTTCTTGAATCAAGGTCATCCGCAATTCCGCTTCTGGGCGGGCTGCAATCTGGATAACCGTATTATTTACCGTGGGTTGCACAGCGCCGGTTTTACCCAGGCCAATACATTCAACCACCAGCTCTGCCTTGGCGCCCTGTCCCAGTTCCACCAGGCACCGAGGAGAAGCCATCCGGGGAGCAGAACTGTCGCCGGTACTGACCAACAGGATTTGTATGGGTTTGTCCACAACGGTTTGTTGCGGGATGGATAGCAACACACCGTCTTCCACAGTTGCCGCGTTTAGGGCTGCAAAAGCATCGGTGGTGGCGTCAAAAATATTTTCCAAGGCAGATAGCTCAGTAGGCATCTCACGGCTAGCCAGCATTAGAGATATTGCGGTAATGGATTTCGGAATGCCTGCGGTGTTAGATAAAGAATCCACGTAGCGGCCATTCACAAAAACCAGACGACTGGCATTGGTGTTGCCGCCGATCATATAAGGAGCTAGATCCGCTTTGTTTACCGTTGCTAAATTGTCGGGATAGGGGAGAAACTCCGTATTTTGAAGCGCTTTTAAATCAATAAACTTCCAAGCTTCCAGCCGCCGGGTGGGAAACCCTAATTGTTGATAACGGCTTTTACCCGTCTCGCGAATCGTGGTTATGGCACTGTTTTGTGCATCCATTTGTGTTTTGTCGGATAAAACGGCCAACTCAAACGGGGTCGGGGCGGGTTGAATCTTATGGGCTTTATTCGGCCTATTTTGCATTGTAATCACCGCCATCTTCCTACTGGCCTCCCGATCCGGCGCCGACGGCGGCTTTATCACCTAACAACCAGTCGTAACCTTTTTCTTCCAACTCCAGGGCCAGTTCCCGGCCACCGGATTTAATAATTTTGCCGCCGGCCAACACATGGACAAAGTCCGGTTTAATATAATCCAGCAGGCGCTGATAGTGGGTAATTACCACCACGGCATTGTCTTTGCTTTTGAGTTTATTGACCCCGGCAGACACGATTTTTAAGGCATCAATATCCAAGCCAGAATCCGTCTCATCCAGAATGGCCAGCTTGGGTTCCAGCACTGCCATCTGCAAAATCTCGTTCCGCTTTTTCTCTCCGCCAGAGAATCCTTCGTTTACCGCACGGTTAATAAAGCTTTCATCCATCTCCACAATTTTGGCTTTTTCTTTCAAGATGTCGGAAAACGCATCTTCATCTATTTCAGGCTGACCGTTGTGGACTTGCTTGGAATTGTAAGCGAGTCTTAAAAAGTCGGCGTTACTGACGCCAGGCACTTCCACCGGGTATTGAAAGGCTAGAAAAATACCGGCCAATGCTCGCTCATTGGGATCTAGGTCCATCAGGCTTTTGCCTTCAAACAACACATCCCCGCCAGTGACTTCAAAAGCCGGGTGTCCGGCAACCACTTTGGAGAGGGTACTTTTTCCGGATCCGTTGGGCCCCATAATGGCATGGACTTCTCCGGCATTGACCTGAAGGTTAACTCCATTAAGGATGGAGGTGTCGTTGACGCTGGCTTGTAGGTCCTGGATGGTTAACACGGGTTTACTCCTAATTATTCATTTCTCGATAAAGCTTAAATTAAGTTCTGGGTTTATCCGACACTGTTCTCCAGTTTGAGGCCCAGCAGTCGGGTGGCCTCTTCGGCGAACTCGCCGGGCAGTTCTTTAAAAACATCCCCGCAAAAACCGTTAATAATTAGTCCAACTGCTTCTTCAGTGCCAATACCCCGTTGGTTGCAGTAAAAGAGTTGATCTTCACTGATTTTAGACGTGGACGCCTCATGTTCTAACTGGGCAGTGGGGTTAGACACATCCACATACGGGTAGGTGTTTGCCGAGCACTGATCGCCAATGAGCATCGAATCACACTGGGTATAATTCCGGGCGCCTTCGGCGGATTTTTTGATGGATACCAACCCTCGGTAGCTGTTTACAGATTTTCCGGCAGAAATCCCTTTAGACACAATGGTGCTTTTGGAGTTTTTGCCCAGATGAATCATCTTGGTGCCGGTGTCAGCCTGTTGTAGATTGTTGGTGAGGGCTACAGAGTAGAACTCACCAACAGATTCATCGCCCTGAAGAATACAACTGGGATATTTCCAGGTGATGGCGGAGCCGGTTTCTACCTGAGTCCATGAGATTTTAGATTTTTTACCCGCGCATTTGCCGCGCTTGGTCACAAAGTTGTAAATACCGCCCTTACCGGTTTTGGGATCGCCAGCAAACCAGTTTTGCACCGTGGAATACTTGATCTCAGCATTTTCGTTGGCCACCAGTTCCACCACGGCGGCGTGGAGTTGGTTGGTATCAAATTTGGGCGCCGTGCAGCCTTCCAGATAGCTGACGTAGCTGTTGTCTTCGCACACAATGAGGGTGCGTTCAAATTGGCCGGAGCCTTCGGTGTTAATGCGGAAGTAGGTAGACAATTCCATGGGGCACGTTGTGTCTTTGGGAATATACACAAAGGATCCATCACTAAAGACCGCTGCATTCAGAGCAGCAAAGTAGTTGTCGGTATAGGGCACCACAGAACCCAGGTATTTTTCTACCAGTTCCGGGTAGTCCTGAAGGGCTTCGGTAAAGGAACAGAAAATCACGCCGTGCTTCAGCAGGTCTTTTTTAAAGGTGGTGGCCACAGAGACGCTATCAAACACCGCATCTACCGCAACTCCTGATAATCTTTTTTGTTCGGATAAAGGAATCCCAAGCTTTTCAAAGGTGGCCAACAACTCCGGGTCCACTTCATCCAGGCTCTCTTTTTTGGGTTGAACCTTCGGAGCCGAGTAGTAGGTGATATCTTGGTAATCGATGGGCGGGTACTCTAAATGCGGCCATTCCGGCTCTTCCATGGTTAGCCAGTGACGGAATGCGGCCAGCCGGAATTCCAGCATAAAGGCCGGTTCCTGCTTTTTTTTAGAAATAGCCCGGACGGTATCTTCTGTCAGGCCTTTTTCCGCCTTTTCAGATTCGATGTCCGTCGTGAAACCATATTTATAGGTTTCAAGCGATTTTGCCGTTTCAACGGTTTCTTTGCTGATCGATTCTTTGATTTCGGACATTACGCTGCTGCCTCAATCCCCTTTGCGAGCAGAAAAACGCCTTTGGCGCTTGCAACCCGATGTTTCAAAATTTCCTGATATTCGTCGGATTTAACCCAGGCGTAGAAGGAATCGCGATCAGGAAATGACATCAGCACAAGGCGATCCTTGTCCCATTCCCCTTCAAGGATTTCCGGATT
>JAHQWC010000099.1 GCA_019634025.1 Vampirovibrio sp. | reverse complement strand
GATGTCGGGTTTGGAAAAACCGAAGTCGCTCTTCGAGGCGTGTTTAAAGCGGTGCTGTCGGGTAAACAGGTGGCGGTGTTGGTGCCCACCACGATTTTGGCGCAACAGCACTTTAATACGTTGAGTGATCGCTTTAAGCCGTATCCGGTGCGGCTGGGCTTGCTATCCCGGTTCCGCAGCCCCAAAGAGCAAAAAGAGGTGGTGGCCAAGTTACAGTTAGGCGAAGTGGATGTGGTAGTGGGTACCCACCGGTTGCTCCAAAAAGATATTCGCTTTAAAGACCTGGGGCTGTTGGTGGTAGATGAGGAACAGCGGTTTGGTGTCTCTCACAAAGAGAAAATTAAACAGATGCGCTCAGAGGTCGATGTATTGACGCTTTCTGCGACACCGATTCCAAGAACCCTTTATATGGCGCTGTCTGGTATTCGGGAGATGAGCTTGATCAATACCCCACCGATAAACCGGTCGCCGGTACAGACCTATGTGGGGCCGTATAACCCGTCTCAAATTCGGATGGCAATTTTACAGGAAATGGACCGGGGTGGGCAGGTGTACTTTTTGCATAACCGGGTGCAGACCATTCACGCCATGGTGAACCATCTGCAAGACCTGGTGCCTGAAGCAAAATTTGTGGTGGCTCACGGGCAAATGAGTGGGGATCAACTGGAAACGGTGATGTTGGATTTTGCACAACGGCAGTTTGATGTGCTGGTGTGTACCACCATTATTGAGAACGGGGTGGATATTCCCAATGTGAACACCATTATCATTGATCGCTCAGATCGGTTTGGACTGTCTCAACTCTACCAAATCCGGGGTCGGGTAGGGCGGAGTGATATTCAGGCTTATGCGTACTGCTACTATGACCCGGAAAAACAGTTGACTCAGGACGCTCAGACCCGACTGCGGGCCATCCGGGAGTTTACCACCCTGGGAAGTGGCTATCAGATTG
Organism: Vampirovibrio sp.; assembly: GCA_019634025.1. Lineage (GTDB taxonomy): Bacteria > Cyanobacteriota > Vampirovibrionia > Vampirovibrionales > Vampirovibrionaceae > JAHQWC01. The sequence continues at coordinate 25,552 of JAHQWC010000099.1, read as the reverse complement.
CATTGCGAGACTTGGAGATTCGAGGTGTCGGCAACATCTTAGGATCGGAGCAACACGGACATATGGTGGCTGTTGGATTCGATCTCTACTGTCAGATGCTGGAAGAATCCATTGAAGAGTTGCAAGGCAACGAGGTGAAAGGTAAAGAGCAGGCCATCATCGACCTGAACGTGACGGCATTTATCCCGGACAAATGGGTGGGCAACAGCGATGTGAAGCTCCGCGAATACAAACGGCTGGCAGATATTGATACGGACCTGGCGTTAGAGATGATCCAGGCCGAATGGAAAGACCGCTTTGGCGAGATTCCAGCCCAAACCTTACAATTGGTGAACCTGGTACGGCTGCGGTTGATGGCCACAGAATTAAATATTCCGTTGGTTCGCTCTGATGAGGAGTTCTTACGGATTAACGTGCCCTATACCTTACAGGAGTGGCTGGCGCTGCAAAAACGATTGCCCAAGGAGTTGGGGAAAAAGGCCCGTTGGATGCCTGGAGTAGCGTCCCAGCAGGGCAGCAAGCCGGTGTTGCTGATTAAAAACCTGACCATGGACGGCAATGATCAGGTGGAGTATTTACTGGCGTTGTTTAAGGCCTTGGGGAAAGAGATAAAGGCTTTGTTGGCAACGAAGTGATCGGCTTTTGCTAGACATATCGTCGCTACTTTGTTGATGGGCTGGCGAAGCCAACATTGGGACCGTTCCCACCTAACGGATCTCATTATCTATATGCGCTGAGTCGTTGATATAAAAAACCGGCCTTTTTAAAAAGGCCGGTTTTTGAGTTTTTGAACCGAAGGGCGCGTTAGGAATTGGCGCGGGTTTTTTCGGCGTTGATTTCGATGTATTTCTGTTGGTCGGCTGGGACTTCGGCATCCATGAAGATGGCGTTGACGGGGCAGACCGGTTGGCAGGCACCGCACTCAATACACTCATCGGGGTGAATGTAGAGCATAGTTTCACCGTCGTACTCGTAGATACAGTCAACGGGGCAGACGCCAACACAAGCTTTGTCTTTGGTGTCTACGCAAGGCTCGGTAATGACAAACGGCATGGGATAGTTCCTCCAATACAATTTAATAGATTTAATCGATTTTTATTCAGTTGTCTTTTATTTCAATAAGCCCGTGTGTTGTCACACAACGTTTATCGTACCACATTCACATTGTTTGGGCTGGCATCGTCTGGTTTGGCTGCCATTTGCACCGCTTAACGATGATCCGGTAGTTTGATTCATATGGAATGACACACTTCAATACTTATATACCCAAGAGACAGGCAAGGATCAACCCTCCGATCGGGTAGTGTTGGCTTCATTAACAGAGTCGGTCAATGGAGTTGGCGGAAGTGGCTTGAAGTGGGTTACAATATCAGTGCTGTTAACTGAAGGGAATGAGGCCATGATGCCTGTGTTGAAAAATAGAGTTTTATCATCTTTGTTGCTGTTTACGGTAATTGCCGGGTCAGTCGGAATATCCGCCATTTCATACGGGGAAAAAGATATCCAGGTTCAAGCCGCACAGGCTGCCAAGGCTGCGGTTGATGAAGCCAAAGAAGATGCCAAAGAAGCTTCTGAAGAGCCGGAAACGCCATTGCCGCCGGATAGTGCTTTTACGGCGGTGGATCCCATTGAATTGGTGAAAACACCTACAGAGTTTCAAGATAAATACGTGACTTTTGAAGGTAATTTTAGTCAGTTCTCCGGAATTTTTCTGGATTATAAAAAGGCTTTTCGCGATTCTAAGGACTTTGTGGCTGTGTTGATTGACCGGCCAGATACCGGTAAGCACCATATTCCCATGTCGGAGTTGAAAATGTTTTTCCCTCGGAAGAAAAGCGAAGATGTGATGCATCTGGAAAGTGGGGATAAGGTTTTGATTAAGGCGAAGGTCTTTAGTTCGGCGCTGAATGATCCATGGGTAGATGTGCTGGATATTCAAATTGTGGAAAAAGCGAATAAAGATGGCAAAAAAGAGAAAATGTCGGATCCGGATTGCTGCTAGGTCGTAATTCTATTTTTAAGAAACTGTTTTTTGAGCGGGTGGTTCTTAAGAACCACCCGCTCATTCTAATAGGTGATGTGATGTCCCCTGATTGTAGGGGCAAATTGCGTGTGTCCGGCTTTATAATTTTGATGGTGTGAAAACATGGCGGTTTTTGGCGTCATGTATGCAGATGCTCCAACGTTGGAGGACCTTTATCATTGGCCCTGTTGAACCCTATTGATACCGAAGGAAGTTAACCAGTGATGGACTCATGATATTGCCGGATAAACAAAAAAGCGTACGGCTGTTCTTAGCCATCGTTATTGGGTTAGCGGTGGTCAATTTTGTTGGGGCCAGTGTCGGAAAATTGTTGGCAATTCCGCCGGGGAATGTGACGCCGGTTTGGCCGCCGGCAGGAGTAGGCTTGGCTGCTGTGCTTATGTTGGGGTACCGGTATTGGCCGGGGATCTGGTTGGGATCTTTTGCGTTTAACCTGTACTTCTTTATTCAAAATGGACAAGCTATAGATGGGGCCATTTTACTTTGTTGTGCTGGGATTGGCGCCGGATCTTCGGTTCAAGCTTTGGTGGGAGCCTATATTGCAAAAAACTATATGGGCTTTCGGTTAGATGCATGGAAGTTGAACGTATTTGTAAAAACTATTGCCGCTGGTGGGCCAATTTGTTCGGTGATTGCGCCTTCTATCGGAACGGTGACTCTTATTTTGACGGGCGTTTTGCCGGAGCAGCAGATGCAGAACACATGGGTAACCTGGTGGTTTGGGGACACGGTTGGGGTAGTGATTTTTACATCACTGCTGCTGATTGCCTATGAGCAATACCATCAGTCTCGTACCCATGATGTTGGTGAACGAGATACCCATGTTTGGAAGGTCTTCTCAGGAGTCCTTATGCTGATTATGATTGCAGGCACTTTGTGGGGATGGCATGTAATGCGAGCCCGGACAGAAATGGAGAACGAGATTCGGTTTGAGAAGCTGGTAGTGGATGGGGAAAATAAGATTGAGAATCGATTGCTTTCCTATATGGATGCCCTGCATGGGGCGACTGGGTTAATTCATGCTTCTGAAAATGTAGAGGCGGATGAATGGCGCGCTTATGTTCGAGCCTTGGAAGTTGAAACCCGGTATCCGGGGATTTTAGGAATTGGTTATATTGCCCGAGTGCCTGAAAAAAATATTCGGCAATACCTTAATCAGGTTCGACAAACATTGTTTCCCGATTTTAAGCGAAAAATTATTCATCCAGAAGTGGTTGCTGGTAAGGATCCGTTTATCATTCAGTTTATTGAGCCCTATGTCCGTAATAAAGAGGCGAGAGGGTTGGATATCGGATCAGAAAAAGTGCGTCGTAAAGCTGCACAAAAGGCCTGGGATACGGGAAACGATCAAGTGACTGGCATTATTGATTTAGTCCAGGATCATACGAACCATCCAGGATTTTTGTTGCTGTCACCGGTTTATAAAGAGGCTGCCGGATCATCACCTGAGAAGGAGATGCGTGATAAATTGACGGGGTGGGTCTATGCACCATTTATTGGCCAACATATTTTTCATGACATTTTTTCCAGCGACAATCCTGAGGTTCGGTTTGCTGTTTATGATGGAGAAATATCCAACGAGAAATTAATATACGGGAGTATAGAATCCCCTGAAATGTCTTTTTGGAAGGGGTATACACAGCGTAATTTTGAATTTGCCGGCAGAATCTGGGTGATTGTGTGGGAAACAACACCTTACTTTAAACCGAGTTTAAATGGCTTTCAGCCCCTGGTGATTTTGGTGTTTGGATTGCTATCTACCTTATTGATGGGAGCGTTGTTGCTAAATTTGAATACAGCAAGAGATCAGGCAGTTCAGGCGGTCCAAAAAGCAACCCGTGAGCTTCAGGAAATCAACCGATCGCTACAAAAAAGTGAATCTCGGTTTCGAAGTGCTATGGATAATGCAGCTACCGGGATGGCTTTAGTGGCGCCAGCAGGCCGGTTTATTAGAGTGAACACTGCTTTGTGCAAAATGCTGGGGTATACGGTAGACGAACTCCTGTCAAGGACTTTTCAAGATATTACTCACCCTGATGATATGGAGATTAACCTGGAGTTGCTTCGCCAAGTGGTTGACGGAGAGGCAGAAACCTATCAGCTGGAGAAGCGCTACTTCCATAAAAGTGGTCAAATCGTCTGGGTACGTTTGGGAGTGTCTTTGGTGCGAGATGATGAGGGCCAACCGTTATATCTGGTAGCTCAAGCTCAAGATATTACTGAGCAGCATCAGATTCAGGCAGAGCTAATGGATGCCAAGGAAGAAGCGTTGCGGGCATTAAAATTGAAATCGGAATTTCTGGCGACGATGAGTCATGAGATTCGGACACCAATGAACGGGATTTTGGGAATGACCGAAATTTTATTTAAAACAGAGGTGTCTCCAATACAGCGGAAGTATTTGGATATGGTGTATTCCTCAGGAGTGTCTTTGTTGACGATTATTAATGACATTCTAGATTTTTCGAAAATTGAAGCAGGCAAGCTGGCATTAGAAACAACCGGGTTTAACCTGAAAAGCTTTATGGATGAGACTTTGTATCCGTTTCAACAGCAAGCAGAGGAGAAGGGGATTTTGCTCTGGCATTATGTGCATCCTGATTTACCGGATTTATTAAAGGGAGATCCCACTCGGATTCGCCAGATTGTAAATAATTTGGTGGGAAATGCGTTGAAATTTACCCATCAGGGGCGGGTCGAAGTGATGGTGGAACGGGAACCTGACTGTGGTGATGATAAGTGTATGCTCCATTTTCGTGTGTCTGATACGGGGATTGGGCTTTCTGAAGAAGAGAAAAGTCTTATTTTTCAACCGTTTACTCAGGCAGATGGGGCAACCACCCGTAAATATGGGGGTACTGGCCTTGGCTTAAGTATTTCCTCGCATTTGGTGGAGATGATGGAAGGAAAACTGTGGGTGGAGAGCGAAAAAGGTAAGGGTAGTGTCTTCCATTTTACGACTTGTCTCAATGTATTGGATGAGAAAGTAGATTCCAAAAGCGATTCGGCATATAAAACCGGGCCAGCTTCGCAGGTCCTTCCTCAGTCTGTGCATGTGTTGTTGGTTGAGGATAATGAAATTAATCAGGTAGTGGCGATCAATATTTTGGAAGATGCAGGATATCGGGTAAAAGTGGCCGGCGATGGGAAAGAAGCGTTGGCGATTTTTCAGGGTGAGACTTTTGATATTATTTTTATGGATGTACATATGCCGGAGATGGATGGGTTTGAAGCTACGGTTGCTATTCGAGATATGGAAAAAACTACCGGCAGGCACATCCCCATTGTCGCTTTGACCGCCAATGCGATTCAAGGAGATCGGGAAAAATGTTTAGCGGCTGGTATGGATGATTACATTTCAAAACCGTTTAAAAGTCAGGATGTATTAGAAGTGGTTGCCAAGCTTGTGCAAGTCGGTCAAGTCGATAAGGAGTTGAAACAGGTGTATGATGAAGATCATTTGTTAACGACCGCTTTGGGAGGTGAAGGTGATTTAAATACTGTGTATGTTGAGGAAACAGATGTTTTTATTGATCGAGAGAAGGTGATGGATCGGTTAGGGGGCAGTACTGAATTACTAACAAAAATCGTTGAACTGTTTCATCAAAAATATCCGGAGCAGTTATCGGACATTCGGCAAGCTATTCAACAGAGAAACCCCAATGAGTTACATGAGAGTGCTCATGGGTTAAAAGGGGCTATTGGGAACTTTACCGATGAGGGGCCTTATGAGATTGTGCGGCGGCTGGAATTGATGGGCCGGGAACAAGATTTAACTGATGCCCAAAGCGTTTATGGTGAGCTAGAAGCATCTTTAAATGGACTGGCAAGTGCCTTGGATCGTTTTGTACAAACCGAAGCCTCAGTGGAGCGCTAAACGTTCTAAAGTCCAGTTTTAAAGAGAATCGATTTATAACTCATTCCAAAGGATGAGGCCCACTCACCCCTTAGATTGAGGCAGTTTAATAGTGTTTTTATATAATTAAAATGTATTAATGTTGTTTGATCAATCAAGTCCTGATGATCTTTTCTCAATCTCTTACCCTCAACAGTTAATTTTTCGCAATTTAGCATTGCAATATACAAGCCAACATACCTCTTGCACTTCGTGCAGGAGGTTTATTTTTTGAGCTTTTGGGTGAGTTATTTATGCTGTTTTACACTACAACCGATACAATAGGATGAAGGAAACATGGTCTGATATTCAGGTGTGAGGATTTGATTGAATTTGGATCAGGATTTGTTCTTTCGTAACGGGTCTCAAGGATGCCAGTGATGACTGACAATGATGATACATTGATGCCAAGAATAAAAGTATTGGTGGTTGAAGATCAAGAACTGACCCGAGTCGGTCTGGTTGCGGGTTTGAACCAGTCAGATGCTTTAGAAGTGATTGGAGAAGCTGAGAATGGCCGGCAAGCTTGGCAGCTTGCAGGAGAATGCCGACCGGATGTGGTACTCATGGACATTCATATGCCGGAGCAAGATGGATTGAGTGCTACACGACAGATTAAACAAGCGTTTCCAGAGATTAAAGTGATTATCTTGACTGGGGTAGACGAGGCTGATGAGGCAGTAGCGTCGGCTTTTTCTGCCGGAGCAGACGCCTATTGTAAAAAAGATATCCGGATGGACCGACTGTTTCAGATTATTGATATGGTGATGGAAGGTGCGATGTGGGTTGACCCCGCTATTGCTCGGACGGTGATGACTTTGTTGTCTGGTAGGCCTGGAACTGCAAGCCCTGCCGATGAGCCGGTGAAATGTACTCGACAGGCATATAATGCTGAGTTAACAGACCGGGAAATGCAAGTGCTGGAGCTGATTATTGCTGGAATGAGTAACAAAGAAATTGCCAAAGAGTTGGATCTCAGCATAAACACCATTAAAACCCATGTACGTGGGGTGATTCAGAAAATGGCGGTTGAGGATCGGACTCAAGCGGCGGTAAAAGGGGTGCAGTATCAAATAATCTCTTCAAACCAAGAGCCGAACCGCGGTGTGAACGGGTAGACCCCGTACCCTAAAAGTATTCTCTTTCCAGCCTGAGAATGATAGGATCCATGGGCAACGGTAACTACTGAATGGATTTTGTTGCCATGATCCCACCTCCAGACGCTTCTCAACTCTCTCATACTCCTCAGACTCTTCATCTTGGCGATTCCCTGGTGGCCAGAGCCCGAGGGGTTATTGATATTGAGATTGAGGCTTTAGAAGAGGTCAAACGGCATCTGGGTCAAGGGTTTGTTAAGGCCATTCATTTACTAGAACAGTGCCAAGGCCGAGTTATTGTAACGGGGATGGGGAAATCCGGCCTGATTGGCAAAAAAATTGCCGCCACCCTGTCAAGTACCGGTACACCGGCCTATTTTTTACACCCTGCTGAAGGAATTCATGGGGATAGTGGGGTGATGATGCAGCAGGATATGGTGATTGCCATATCCAATAGTGGAGAGACACCGGAAATATTGGGCATTTTGCCCATTATCAAGCGGTTTGGGTTACTCCTTATTGCCATGACCGGTAAACCGGAGTCTACTTTAGGCAAACGTAGTGAAGTGGTGCTGGATATCAGTGTGAAACAAGAGGCATGCTCTCTGGGGTTAGCTCCTACCGCCAGTACTACGGCGACATTGGCGATGGGGGATGCACTGGCAGTGGTGCTTTTGGAACGTAAAGGTTTTACTGAAGAAGACTTTGCGTCCTTTCATCCGGCAGGCGCCCTGGGCAAAAAGCTTTTGCTGACGGTGGAAGACTTGTTACATACCGGCGAGGATCTGCCAATTGTACCTGTAGACACGCCTTTTATGGATGCCCTCATGGAGATGACCTCTAAAAAACTGGGGATGGCCATTGTAGTAAATGATACCGGCAGGGTTCAGGGGATTTTAACCGACGGAGATGTGCGCCGGGCCTTACAACAGTGCGAAAACCCTAAAGAAATTATCCTCGCCGATGTGATGACAGCGAATCCAAAAACTGTAGATGCTGAAGAATTGGCAGTGACAGCCATGCGATTGATGGAAACCCATAAAATTACGGTTTTACTGGCTAATACACCAGACGGAAAGCCTTATGGCGTGCTGCACTTGCATGATTTACTGAAGAACGGCATTAATTAAGGCTGCTATTGAATATGTCTACTGAGTTTGAAATTAAATCTCCTTACCCTGAAGCCGTTTTGTCTGCTGCTGAGAAGGTTAGACTGCTGGCTCTGGATGTGGACGGGGTAATGACCAACGGGCAACTGATTTACACCAGTGGCGGTGAGGAGATGAAGGTGTTTAACGTGAAGGACGGCCAGGGGATTAACCTGTTGGTGAAAGCAGGTCTTCAGGTCGCTATGATTACCGCCAGGACTTCTCCCATTAACCAGCGCCGAGCTGAGGAGTTGGGGATTCAGCATGTGTATCAGAACGAAAAGAACAAGGCCGGCGCCTTGAGCCAGTTGGCGGAGCGTTTAGGGTTGTCGCTGGATGAGGTAGCCTATATGGGAGATGATTGGCCGGATGTTGCCCCGTTACAGCTGGCGGGACTGCCGTGCTGCCCGAAGAACGCCATTGCCGAGGTGAAATTGGTGTGCCGGTTTATGACCCGGGCAAAAGGGGGGAAAGGCGCCGTGCGAGAGCTGGCGGACCTGATTTTAAAGAGCCAAGGGAAGCTGCCGGTGGTTGAGGTGGAGAAAGAGCCGATACCGGCTTCTGTGTCAGTACCCGCAATCTAATAGTGCGTTTGCGTTGAACGCGATCCTGAAGAGGGTCCTTCGCTCCCGTTGGTCAATCAGGACGACAGTTTCCTCTCTTTTTGTAACAAACCGTTCATAGATCGTTTGCCGGATCCGGCAGCCGGGAAATATATACTTGTAAAAGATGGCTTTACTTCCCTCCTTTCTCTTTTCTACTTGTAGTGTGTTCATCAGGGGCAGTGCATTCACTGCCCTTTTTTATTTGGGAATTTTTTGAGGGAAACGGTCTAAATTCCTAATGTCGGAATTCGCGGAAGCTGCCTTAGTGGCTTTGCCATATTTTAAAATGGTAAACGTGGCTATCCAGAATGTGATTGCTGCGTTTGTGGTGGTCAAGATTTTAGAATCCGTTAAACACATCAAACTATTGTTAAAGATTTTTTCGTATCCTGAATCATTTGCTCAATCACCATATTCCAGGCAATTAACTTGCCGATGCGCTCCTCCACTTCCGGCTATTGAGCTTGTTTTCTTTTTGACTCCTGTTTTTGACTGCTGTTCTATTGCGGTTCAAAGCAAAACCAGGGAGGCATCAGCAAAACCCTGGAACAAGCTATAAGATAAAACTATTCGTATCTATCCCCTATATAAAACAGCAACGGCTTGGCAAACGCCGTAGATGCTTGTACCATAACCCTGCCTTATAAGGGTTTACGGATTTCATCCGCCCAACCCTTTTGCCTTCAGGGAAGTCCACTCACTAGTTTCCCTTCATTCATAAAGATAGCGATTAGTTCTACTCATGCTTGCCTCTGGCATCCAATACCTACGTACTAGGCCCTATGTCGATATGTTGTTTCGGGAAATATCCGGCAACGCTATCCCTCGCCTCGCTGTTTCCCGCAACCGCAACGAACTTTTTGACACATCTGTGCATCAATTAGCAGTGCTGGCTGCTTTCTATGGTACCGGCCTGCTGTTGAATCCCATTATTCAAAAAGCCACGTCTACATTTCAAAAGCAGCTGGGCACGCATGGCAAGCAGTGGTTCCGGTTTGGGTCCTCTTTCAGCGTTTTCGCATTAACTGCCAGCCTGGCTTCAAGCGTGCCGTTTTTCAGAAATTATGTCACGATCTCTAAAACGGGAACGGTGGATTTTGCCCAGATGATTGGTGTAAAAAAGCAGTCAGAGGTTGACGAGATCACTATTAAACAAAAAGCCGACCAAAACCTTAACCACGTCCTCACAGCAGGCAGTATTGGTGCGGCATTCTCTCTTGCTTTTCTTCTTGGCGGCTTATTCCTGGCCAGAAAAGAGGCCACTGTGCCAAAAGTCGTCCAATGGCTAAACCGTACGTTGAGTCTAAAAAGTAACAAACTAACCAGTTTTAACCCATGGTCAAACTTTTTGTTCACGGCGGTCCCTATTTGGACGGGTATGGTTGGGGCTTCTCGGGATCAATATGAGCTAAAAGAAGCACTGCTGAGGTGTACCGTATCCTGCCTTGGTTTTTTCATCTTTCCACATACCGTTGCCAAAGCCATTGAAAAGTTTAGTGCCAAAAAGTTTAAGCACCTTAGCCAAGCCAAAAATGTGGCTTATGTCGGCAAATTTATAACCTCCGTTGCAGTGTTAAGTCTAGCTCCTAGTCTTCTCAATATCTACTTTACCCGGCAACGTGTTAAAGGTGATGCAGCAAAAGCCAAAACCCAACCCAATGTACCAGCTCTGGGCTACACTCATTTTATTCATCGTGCTCTCCCTCTGTACCAGCCACCAGCCACCACATCTTTTCAACAGTTAAGCCTTTCATCCACCGGTCTTTTTCCAGAAGGCTGAATGTCTATTAGTCCTAGTGCCGGAACTCGCGGAAGCCGGTGGTGACAATGGGCAGGTTGTGTTGGTCGGCCAGGGCGATGATATCCTTATCTTTGATGCTGCCGCCAGGTTGGATAATGGCACCAACACGGGCTTGAAGGGCGGCGTGGATATTGTCTTCGTGGGGCAGAAACCCGTCTGAGGCCAGGACTGCATCGGTAGCTTCGTCACATGCCTGTTTGATGGCGTTTTCCAGGGCGCCGATGCGGCTGGTTTGACCGCCGCCGATGCCAACAGTTTTGCCGTCCCGGACCAAGACCACAGCATTGGATTTGACATGTTTCACCACTTTCCAGGCGAATACCATATCCTGGAGTTGTTCCTGGCTGGGCTTGTTACTGGTGACGGTCTGTAAACCGTTTTCGGCCAGGAGTTGTTCAATCTTGGTTTCTTGAGGTTTGGTTTCGGTTTGGACCAGGAACAGATCAGCAGAGACATGCTTGTAGTTGATTTTAGGCTGACCAGTATGTTCTGGGAGGGGCCGTTTTACCAGACGCAGGTTCTTTTTGGCGGAGAGGGTTTCAAAGGCCTCCGGGGCAAAATCCGGGGCGATGATGACTTCCAGGAAGACCTCTTTCATTTCTTTGGCCATAACAGCGTTTACCGGTTGATTGACGGCGACAATACCGCCAAAGGCGCTGAGAGAGTCGGCCATAAAGGCGGTTCGGTAGGCATCATCAATGCTTTTGTGGCTAATGGCCACCCCACACGGGTTGTTGTGTTTGATGACGGCGCAAGCCGGGCTTTCGACGAACTCGGTGGCAATGGCCCACCCGGCTTCCATATCCAAGATGTTGTTGTAAGACAGCTCTTTGCCGTGGAGCAGCTCAAAGTCCGTCGTCTGGTGGCCCAAGCCATACAACGCCGCTTTTTGATGGGGATTTTCTCCGTAGCGGAGATCCTGGATCTTTTGCAGCGACAGGGTGACCTGATCCGGCAAGGCTTCTGGATTGCTTTCGCCGTCTTGCTGAGCGACCAAGCCATCAAAATACTTGCCAATGGCTGTTTCGTACGCTATAGAACGTTGAAAAGCCGTTTGGGCCAGCCGTTGACGGAAGATCTTGGAGGTTTCGCCTTTGCCTTGCTGAAGCTCAGTGACGAATTCTGCGTACTGAGCCGGGTCGCATAAGATATTGACCGACAGATAGTTTTTGGCTGCGGCCCGGATGAGGGCAGAGCCCCCAATGTCGATGAAGTGCAGCAGGTGGTTGGGGTCGTTTTTGGCGGCGTCGGTGTCACGCTCCTGTTCAAAAGGGTAGAGGTTTACCACGACGGTATCTAAGGTAAATGGGACCTGGTGATCCGGCTTGTCCCGCTCGGCCAGGATGCCGGCAAAGATCTCCGGATGCAAGCTTTTGACCCGGCCCCCCAACAGTTCATCAAAGCCGGTGATTTCGCTGGTTTCTTTCACCTCAAACCCTTTTTCCGTCAGGTATTTAAAGGTGCCGCCGGTAGAGAGCAAGAGATACCCAGATTCAACCAAGGCCTTGGCCACAGATTCCAGGCCGGTTTTGGTAAAGGTACTTAAAAATGCCACTTTTTTGCCGGACAATTGTTGATGAATCGAGCTGCTCACAGGCGACGTCCCTTCTTTTCGGTTAGCATAAGACCATATCCGTTTTGATTGTATGTCAAACACAACGGTCTTTTTAGGCCTTTTTAAACATTTTTCCTTGGATTAACGATGAGTCACCCTTCCTTTTTTGATTATGCTTGTGATGCTTGCGGTAAGCCGTATTGCGAGCGAATCAACATTATGAACCTGGCCCTGGACTTTGTAGAAGACCAGTACTGTTTGGATTGCCTGGCCAAAGAGTATGAAAAGTCTGAAAAAGAGATGGCGACTTTTGTGTGGGGATATGTGAGTGCTCGGGAATGCTTTTTAACCCCCTGGAACAAGTTTGAGCCGTCTTCTTGTCCGAAACTGGAAACGAATACCTGTTACTGTCAAGGAGAACACCTGACCTGATGAGTGAGTCTTCGTTGCCTAAACCGGTAAAAAGCCTGGACCTGCGGCAGACCAAGTGTCCGCTGAATTTTGTGCAAACCAAGTTAGCCTTGGAAAAACTGGCCTTAGGTCAGGTTTTGGAGGTGTGGATCCTTTCAGAAGCCGAATCGGCCTTAAATATTCCCAAAAGCATTGCCCAAGAGGGTCATACCGTCATTCAAACTGTGAACGAACTTAATGGTAGCCAAAAGCTATGGATTGAACGCTGTAAATAGCGTTTATAGGAAGGTACATGTATTACACGGTTCCACCTGCTGACGGGAGAGGGTGGATTCCCGAAGCTTCCGGTATTCGGGGTGGTTATACACTTCCAGTATGTGTTGTGTGTTCACATCGCCAATGGGCCACTTGGCTTGGCCATCCATGCAACAGTGGGCCACAGTGCCAGTCGCCGTAATAGAGAGATCAAACCACCGGGCGCAGCCAACGTTGGGCACAGGTGCGTATAAATCGACATCAACCTGGCCGATCCACCCCCCACGTTGGAAGACGTGGGAACTGAATAAAGGAAACGAGTCTTTTACCCACTGTGTAAAATTCTGATCCTCTACCGTTCCGTCACCGACCCGTGAGAGGACTACTCGAAAAGGCAGTTTTCCTTGAACCATAGCCTCATGAATCATGGTCAGCCGCTCAATGGTACGGCTCCACTTGAGCTTCATTGTTGCTTCATATTCTGCAGGCCGGTAATCATTGGTAGAAATCCACAAGTACTCCATATTTTTAACCTGCTGAAGCGCCTCCAGCTTTTCTGGCGTGATGGGTGTGGAATTGGATGTGAGGGTAATGCTGGCGTGAGGCAAATCCCGGTTAATGCGGTTTAAAATATCAAACAACCGGGTGTCTAAAAAAGGCTCGTTGACTTTGAAGGGCGACAGTTGGAACGGAACACTTTGAGGAATCTCTGTCAGCTCTGTCAGCACTTTGTCTAGAAGCTCATCGCTCATTTTAGCGCCCTGACGTTCTAATGAGGGGTAGGGGCAAAACGAGCACGCAGCTGGGCACAGAGCAAGGGTTTCCAGGTGAACATGGGCCGGATAGTTCATATACGGGGTGCTGCGCATTTGTATCACCTTACGCTGATACTGGATCAGTTCCACAGCCGATGCACCGGTAGCTTTATTTTGTACCGTATTACTTTGATTGCCTTGTGCTGCATTCCCTTGTGCCGCACCGGACGTTTGAATATTGCTCGCCATTGACAAATAGTCTCTCTGGTTAAAGTTATCAAAATTGCGGCGGTAAATATCGCCGTTATGAATATTGCCCTGGTAAATTTATACCCGTTTTTCTCATAGTACCGGCAGACAACGCCTGCCAGATCCTTCAAATAAACCACCCGCTCCCTATCAAACGGGCCTAAACCTCAATCGTATCAGGCCGTTTAAGCCGGTTGTAACAAGGGTGGGTGAAACACGTGCCCTGTTTCTACATTTTTCGTACAATAACTCCATTACTCTTAATGTCCTTTATTTGGGGGAGTCCTCGCAAATAACGTTATGTCGACACTGCCATTTGTTGAAAACAAAACCTTTCTCGTTACCGGCGGCGCTGGATTTATTGGTTCCCATGTGGTGCGAGCCCTCTTGGATCAAGGTGCCCAAGTGGTGGTGGTAGATGACTTTAACGACTTTTATGACCCTCACATCAAAGAGCAAAATGTGGTGCCGTTTTCCGAGTATCCAGGATTTACGTTGTACCGCATAGACATCCGGGATATGGAAGCTTTACGCAGTGTGTTTACCCTTCATGGCCCTGAATTAAAAACCGGCGGTATTATTCACCTGGCTGCCCGTGCCGGCGTACGGCCGTCCCTCAAGAATCCTCGATTGTATCTGGAGACCAATGTCACAGGGACCTTAAACTTAGCGGAGCTGGCCCGAGAGTTTGGGATTACCAAGTTTGTCTTTGCCTCTTCCAGTTCGGTATACGGCGATAGTCCAGACGCAGTGCCCTTTAAGGAAAGCCAAGACATCTCCAAACCCATCTCTCCCTATGCCTCGACCAAGGCTATGGCAGAAAGTCTGCTGTATACCTATAGCCATCTATATGGCTTGCAGGTCGTCTGCCTAAGGTTCTTTACGGTTTATGGGCCGGGTCAGCGGCCAGATCTGGCTATCCACAAGTTCACCCGGCTCATCCATGAAGGCAAGCCTATTCCCGTCTTTGGTGATGGTAGCACTCGGCGGGATTATACCTATATTGACGATATTCTTCAGGGTGTTATGGCGGCCATTGGCTATGAAGAGAAAGCTTTTGAGGTGTTTAATTTGGGAGAGTCCCAAACCGTCACCTTAGCCCGGCTTATTGAGCTGATTGAAACCGTTGTAGGCAAAAAAGCCGTGATTGACCGCCAGCCACTGCAACCGGGAGATGTCCCCATCACCTATGCCGATATTTCTAAAACCAAGGCAATGTTGGGGTATCAACCCACCACCCAAATTGATGCCGGAATTCCCAAGTTTGTAGACTGGTATATGAACGCCCTGGTGAAAGTACCCATAACGCCGTGAGGCTTTTCTAAATGACCTATTACACGGCTGATATTATTTATTCTGACGGCAACCTCTATCGAGATCACTACTTCTCGGTGGAAAATGGTATGGTACAGGGCCTGGCACCTTTAAATACCTTGGATCCAAGAGCATTCAGAGATATGATTGCCTTTGAAGATTCACTGGTAGTGCCGGGGTTTGTAAATTCACACACCCATTCGTTTCAATCCCTTCTTAAAGGGTTTTGTGATGACAAGCCGTTTTTCGACTGGCGAGATCAAGGGCTTTACAAGTATTCGCAACAACTAACGGAACAAGACATTTATCATGGAGCCTTGTTTGCCTTTGGTGAGATGCTGAAAAACGGGGTGACGACGGTTTGTGATTTTTTCTATATCAACGATCAGGATAACGCCAATGCCAATGCCGTGATTCGGGCGGCCAAGGACCTGGGGATTCGATTAACCCTGGCCCGGACCATGTATGACTGGGACGGGGCGCCGAAACGGTTTCAAGAAACCATTGATCAGGCCGTAAACAATACCCGGAAGCTCTCTGCTGAGTATGCCAATGATCCAACGATCCAGGTTCTTCCAGCACCACATAGTTTACACGGAGCCAGCCCAGAGATGGTGAAGGCTGGTGCTGATTTGGCAGAAGAGTTGAGGACGGTATTTCATCTGCATGTGGCTGAAGGCGAGTATGAACGGCAGATGATTACGGAAAAATATGGGGCACCCCCGATTCAGTATTTAGACAAGCTCGGCGTCCTGAACAACCGGATGGTCGGCATTCATTGTGTGTGGCTGGATGAATCGGAAATCCAGCTCATGGCGGACCGCAAGGCAGGCATCTCCTATAACCCCAGCAGCAATATGTTTTTAGGAGACGGCGTCACACATATTAAAGAGCTGACGGAAGCCGGTGTCACTATTTCGCTGGGGACAGACGGCGGGTGTAGTAATAACCGGGCCTCTATTATTGAAGAAATGCGGATGACCAGCCTGTTGCAAAAGGTGGTTCATCATGATGCCAGTGTGACTACAGCAGAGCAGATGTTGGCGATGGGGACGGTGAATGGTGGATTGAACCTGAACTTGCCGGTGGGGAAGTTGGAGAAAGGCTACGGCGCCGATTTTGTGGTGGTGGATTTGGAAGATCTATCCATGCAGCCTCGGCAAAATCCCCTGAAAAACCTGGTATATGCCATGATGCCGTCTGCGATCCGCTCGGTGTATACGGCAGGCCGGAAGGTGTATGACATTGGTGAGATTCTAACAGTACCAGAGAGTGATATTGTGGAGAAAGTTATTGCCACCACTGGGTCCTGGTAATTTATAGAATATCTATGGGAGTGTTTCATATGTTGATTCCTGATCACTACCAGCTGTTTTATCGGCGGTTTATTCGGTTTGCGTGTTGGATGGTGTTTTTTGCCTTGCTTTCCGGCATTCTGTTTCAGGAATCGACCCGGAAAATCCCTATGGGAGAATTTCCGCCAGGGATCCATTGGGAGGCGGTGTATCACTTGGCATTGCTTCATGGCCATGCGTTTTTAATTGGTACATTGATTCCGCTTGCAGTGTTGGCGATGTTGCAGTTTGGCTTGTTGCTGGGTGGGAAAGAGATTTCTGGTAAGGTGCTGACCTGGGGGGGATGGTTGTATTTATTGGGTGCATTTTTATCGATTACGTTAATGCTTTATAAGGGTTATCATTACGTCCTATCCATAAGGTTTGGGGAGTTGGATTTTGCCGTGATTCATCATGGTTTGTTTGGTGGCCTGGAGATGGGTCGGCATCTTGTTTATGGGGTGTCGCATGTGGGCATGTCGGTAGGGTTAATCATTTTGGTGGTGGGAGTACTGCGTTCGCTACCAAAATCCTCTCAGGTGGCGACTTAATGGATCCTATTTCGTTAAATTTGGACTTAATCCCTGCTGAGTTTGTGGAGCGTCCTAACCGGTTTGTGAGTGTTGCGAAGCTTATAGAGGAAGCAGGACAGCCTATAGTAAAGGCACATGTGCCGGATCCGGGGAGATTGAAAGAACTGTTGTTGCCAGGAGTCCGGGTATTGGTGGAAGATCATGGCGAGAAAGCTTCTCGGAAGCTACGCTATACCTTGCATATGGTATACAGCCCGGAAGATGGTGGGAAAACGTTGGTATCTATTAACACCCAGCATCCCAATCGGTTGGTGAAAGGGTTGCTGGGTGATAATAAACTGCCGGGATATGAATCGTATCAGCTTATCAAACCGGAGTTTACTTATGGTAAGAGCCGTCTGGACTTTTTATTAGAATCTCCCACTGGCAAGAAAACGCTGATGGAGGTAAAAGCGGTGAATCTGGTCGTTGATGAGACGGCATTGTTTCCGGATGCGCCAACGGTACGGGGAGTACGGCATATTGAGGAGTTAACGGAAGCGTTGAAAGACGGGTATGAATCGCATATTGTGTTTATAATTCAGCGAGCCGATGTAAAGCGGTTTTCGCCAAATCACGTTACGGATCCGGCATTGGCCGATGCGCTGGAGAAAGCCATGTCTGCCGGGGTTCAGGTGCACGCTTTTTGTTTTGAATTGACCCCGCAAACGTATACCTTTCGAGGAGAAGTTCCTGTTGTCCTCCCTGTCGTCGTCTAAACCCTTTGAAGTGATTCGGTGGGATGCGCCGAAGAAGCCGACAGCTGAATTGCTGACGAGGTGGTTGGTTGCCGACGGGCTGGATGTTGAGACTGTGACATTTCCGGTGGGGGAAAAAACCCAGGAGTTGCGTTATGTTGCCAAACAGGTGCGAATTGTAGTGAGTGGGCATCTGCAATACGCTTTTCCTGGCTACGGTGTGGTGGAGTTGTATCCTGGGGATCAGCTGAATATTGAGGCCAATATTTTGTATGATGTGTCCAATCCAGATGGGGTTGAGGCGGTGTTGCTGAAGGCGTCAGATCTTTCTGAAATATAGATGAATATTGAGTTTTAGGGTTAAGTTGATTTGTGCTTGCGGGTAGCCGGTTGTATATACGTGTTACATAAAATTAACAAATGGGCAATTTTGAGTTGCTTTGTTTGTTTATTATATTAACAAAGTATTTATCCTGTCGGTACAGTAACATCACTTCCGGCGGTGAGAGAAAGAGAGCAGCATATCGACTAGGCTTATCAAAAAACGGCTTTACACCCACACACCAATCCAATCCTCAACCATTTGGATCCCATTCCAGGAGAGAGCGCAAAGTTTTGTTTTCCTGGAATTTTTTTTGCGCTTTTCTAAAGCTTAATCTAAGGGATAGGCACGTCCCAAAATGCCTCAATTAAAAAAATGGATTTTTGGGATATGAGCTGAGAATAGTTATTATCACTTTATTTTGGAGATTGAATGAATGCCCTATGTTCCAACATTAGGGCGTGGTTTTTTAACTTTTTTAAGGTTGGGTGTGGTGGTTAATTTAATTATCAAGGTACTATTTAAACCACGATACTAACGGAATTCTGTAAAGACTCATGATCGTTGTACCTATATATTAATTGGGTATTGAGGGAATGCAATATTAATTTAAAATTGGCTAATTTATCTTATCTAAACCGATGAACTCTACGCTAGCCCCCCAGTCTTTAAACAAATGATATAGTTGTTTTTCTTCAAGGCGATTTAGGGCAGCGTCTACTTCCGATAATCTTTTGTAATGAGCTTTTTCTTGAATTCGTGCTTTTGCAATACGGCCTTCTGCCTCCATAATGGCCCTTAGTAATCGAACTTCTCTTCTAGATAAATGGATACCATTGGTGGGTGATAACGGAAGATAGCCATATTGCTCGTGATGGCTATACAATTCTATGCCGTTCTTTTCCGCAGTGAGCCGAAGCCTGCTGGGTTCCATTAACAGAAACCCTTCATCGGTTTCAAAAATAAATTTGCCCAGTTTAGTTGCTCTTAATGGGGCAATTTGCAGATCAACATCATTCAGGTTGATAACTGCCGCATCAGCAATCTCTCTTTTTGAGACGGGTTTACCGCTGTCTGAATTTATAGATGCCACAATTCTGGCTTCTTTTCCTATTATTTCTATTTTGTTTGCGTCGCGATCACTAACAACAAAGCTTCTATCAGGTTTCTCTATAACGACGGTATCGTTTGACCATGCAATGGGTGTAGCTCCAGGATCTGGAGTATACACAAACGTATTTTGCTTACGAGGAAACCGATCTTTCAATCCCATATCTAACAAATGTTGATAAAGGCCAACTAATGTAGAACTAGGTTTAGAAGTGTTTACCCCGTGTTCTTCCAATGTAGTTCCCCAAGGGATAGGCTTTTGCCTTGAAATACCGGCATCCATTAATAGTTCATGGCCGTTATAGGGGTAATACGGCTTTGCTGTCCATGCTTTCAGTAACTTAGGAAACGAGGTAGGTGAGGTTAGTTTGGGCATTCCTTCTGCATCAAGATAAATCCTATCACCCTTTGCTTTACCAGTTTCTTCATCTTTAAGTGTTAAGAAGAATCCTCTGCCGTCCAGAAAAATATCCATTTGAGGAGTTGATAACACTGCTAAAGGGTCAGTTGGATCAATAAACCGATGGGTATTGCCGTCATGAGCAAAGAACTTTGAGACAATGTGATCTCTTCTTAAGTCGCTCATGAGGGAATGAATGCCCCCATCTTTATTTCGGCCTGAGACCCTACCAACCTCTTGATGAGAGACTGGTTGTTTGGGCCTGCCCATGAAGTGTTGTAACGTTGAAATGAGATAATTTTCAAAAGCGACTGCTTCGTCGCCAATAACCAAATGGTAACCGTCTTGATCAACTCTTAATTCCAGCTTGCCAACTTGCTTTATCAAGGGTGGCTTTCGTTTATCGATCAACCGCAAGTCACCTTGCAAATCCGTTAGGATCATATCTTTTAAATCTGGATCCGCTTCACGGAGGCGACGTAAATCGTCCAGCAATGCGTAGTCTGAAAACTCAGACTGTCCAGGATTACCTGTGTCTTTAAACTCTCCGAGCCAGAGTTTTTCCAGTAAGTCTCGTTTGGGTACTCTTTGTTCTGCAGAGATCATTAACGGCCTTAATAGATCCGCAGGGCTCGGACCCAAGTGTACCCGTTTAGTATCATCGCCCCATTTAGTTATATAGTGCCCTTGGCGGTCGATAGACATTTGTAAAAATACCTCGCCATCAACATTTCTAGCTTGTGCCAGGATGGGTGGATTTTGCGGATCAATAAAATAGTAAACCGATGCGCGGGTACTGCCACCGCCATCGGAAACAATATGTTCCAGCAGCCCGGTTTTTTCTCTCATTTCAAACATAAAACTGTTAAATGCCTGATCGGTTTTCATTTGGGATTTTTTATACAAAGTTTGCCGAATCACACCAGCATGACTGGTATCCATCAGGGTTTTTATTACATCGGCTTCTCGACCGTTTACACGAACAATGCGATGCCCCTTCAAGAGCTTGTAGTCATCTACATGTTGAACCAGTTTAAATTCCCCACTTTCTGCTAGTTCGGTTACGGTTCCAGATTCTCTTAGCGTATGGATGTCTCCTTCTTCTACATGGGCTCTTGCTATTTCTGGACCGCGTAAATCTGTCCAAAGAAGGGTATTGCCTACTCTGCGGAGTTCTTCTGAGCCGATACCGGCAACTTCCAAAGCCTCCAATGCTTCATCCAATTCTGCTATCCGTAAGTCTCTCGTGCCCATTAGAATATTGCCTGTGGTGGTCTGGTTGGTTCGTGTTACCTTTCCCATAATAATGGCTGCTACTTTTCCAATGCGGGCTTCATCTTCAATCACAATAACGCGCCCATTTTGTAGTGTAATTTCAGAATTACCGTCTACCCGTAATTGATAGTTAACCCGGTCAAATTTGAGAGGAGGGTTTTCGTCTGCGTGTTTTACAGTTCTCTCCAAAATGATTCTGTCGAGGACGGCTTCTATTTCGTCCAGTTCCCATTCATGATGAAATGTCGGCTCTGGAGCCGGATCTACTTCGCCTCTGGATAAATTCTGCAATAATATTTCCTGTAGTTGAGCTTTTTCCTCAGGTCCATCTGTGACTTTTCTTTGAGAAAGTTTTTCTAAACGTTCAACATGTGCCGAGAGAACCTCAAAATTTCGAGTTTGTTGCGGATGGGCAATGCGACGCCCTGCGGGTTTAGACTTTGTGTATCCATAAGGGACATCTGAATCGATCTGCACTGGCCGTCTGGGTAGACGTTGTCTTTTTCTACCCGTGGGTCCAATCTCTTCTGTTTTGGATTGCTGGCGGCGTAAGTAAGTCCGTGTTTGCTTTACGTCAAAATAATTTGTTGTTCCCCGAATACTGTCCAGAAACGTACTTAAATTATCTGGGGCAATGCCAATTTTCTCTGCCAGTTTTGTAATCAGTAAGCCATCGCTGCCAGCTTGTTGTAGGGCATAAATGGCTCGGGTACCTTTCAGTAAGTTATCCAGAGGGGTTAAGGGAGAAGGACTGATTTCAAAGCTAAGCAAGTCATCAGCTTCATTAACGAGTTTTATCTGTCTATTCAGGTTGTGTCCTATTGCTTCCAAGGCATCATTTATAGAAGCTTTACCCAGGTTGGCTTCTGTAAACTGGTCTCTGGGAAGATCTAGAGACCACGTCTCTGTTTCTACCTGTTCCAAGAGCAAACCTTCTATTTCATCAACAAAGGTTGCATCATGCTCATCTAGTGCTCTTAAATTTTCTCTCATCCTTGCGTCCTGGTTCGCATACCGCTGTAATGTCGTGTAAGGGTCTCCCTGTCCTAGGGTGCGAAGGTAGACATCTATCAACGAATCCTGTCCAGGAGCCAAAGACATAGCGGTTGTGGCGGTTGAATTTACAAAGCCTAGTTCGGCTACTTCTGATGCATCTGTTGTAACTGTTTGGGCTTTCGCGGCTCTTTGTCTAGCTGCCCGCAGTAATTTCGTACTATCGGTGACATTACTTGAGAAAGCTTTTCCACCGGCTTCCCCAGGTTTTTCATATTTACCGGCTAGTGTCGGCTGAATAAAGCTGCTGAGACCTTTTGCCCCATCTTGCGAGGATGTTTCTTCCAGTGGTGTAATTGTATGTCGTAGTGAAATACTATCGGCCAAGTCCAGCAGAGGATAAGCTGGTCCAAAGGTTCCATTGGAGAGATCAGCTTCTTGCCATAACGCCTTATTGGCAGGCTCCAGCGAGAATATTCCCTGTGCTGTTCTAACAGCCGGCCAACCTTCTGGGCCGACAGATAAAATTTCTGTAATAGAATCTGTTGGACCGCTTGGGTCACCCTTAGGCTGAAAATCCACCAAAGTTTGGCGATCAATCCCCCCCTCCAGGTGTTTTACCATTGTCTCAGTTTGCTGAGATATTAAGTTGATAATGCCCCTGTGAAACATCTCACAACCCTTATTTAAATCAGAATGTCTGCCTATATCGTCCCAAACTGCTGGTTACATGAAAATTAGATCTTATGAGTATAAAAACATATATTAAGGGTTTTGTGCCGAAAGATTACAGGAAGTAACGCCTTGAGGAGAGGGGCCTTCTAAAAGTCGTTAATGTTGGGCAAGCCGTTGTTAGACTTAAGAGATTTGATGGCTTCTCCGAATAGGGGAGCTGTAGGAATAACAGAGAGTTTCTTAAGTTTTTGGGTCTCCTGGCTTAAGGGGATGGTGTCGGTGACCACTACTTCATCAATGAAATCAGCGTTTTTCAGTGATACAATGGCTTTGCCTGAGAAAATGCCATGAGTCGCCAGAAGAATGACCTGTTTGGCGCCTTGTTTTTTAAGTTCTTGGGCCGCACCAATGGTTGTGCCCGCTGTATCGATGAGATCATCCACGATAACGGCAGTTTTCCCTTGCACGTCTCCAATTAGATCCATGGTTTTGACCTGATTGATGGCCACCCGCTTTTTGTTGACAATGGCTAGATCTACGGAAATTTTCTTCTTTTGGTCTTTTAGCAGCGTCTCTAAGGTTTCCTGGAACTGCTGTGCGTTTTTTAGTCCGCCTGCATCAGGGCTAACGATGACAAGATTATCTGTTTCAAAATTTTTATTCGCAATATATCCGGCAGTGAGAGGGATGGCTGAGATGTTCTCCAGAGGGGACTTAGCAGAAAACATGCCTTCAATCTGTTTCGCATGAAGATCCATGCTTATGGTCCGGTCGACGCCGGTGGCTTGCAAAATGTTGGCAGTGACCGCCGCTGCAATGGGTTCACGCTTGGCTGCTTTTTTGTCTCCTCGTGCATAACCGTAATGAGGCAAGATGGCGGTGACTGTTTTAGCACTGGCGCGCTTGAGGGCGTCTGCCATTAGTGCGACTTCCATTAGGTGATCGTTTACCGATTTACCGCCGTTGGTTTTGACGGTAGGTTGAACAATAAAGGTATCTTTGCCTCGGACACTGTCTTTGAGCTGCAGGTAAATTTCTCCATTTGCGAAAGTGGTGATTCTTCTTTCAGAGAGAGGAACCTCTAAATACTTGCTAATTTTTTCCGCTAACGTAGGATGTGCTGATCCGCTGAAGATTCGGATATTAGAACCATTGAAGGGCTTTTGGTGAGATTGTATCTTTCCGACAGTTGTTTGATGAGTGTTGATGGAAGAGAAATGGATATTTAGGCCCTGATTACGATAATATTCTGTGGTTTTCCATGAACCGATTAGGTTGGTTCCAGTGTTGGGGGGCCAATTAGCAGGTATGGTTGAGATAGAGGGAGGGCGAATCAACATATTGATATCAAAAGGTTAATACCGGTTTGCATGGGGTTTGTATTAGTATCCCAGCTTTTTATCTACCAGGGCGGGTTTGGCTCCGGCGGCTTCGGGGAAGAAGATATCGTGGATGACTTGGATGGCGTGGTTGGCTTGATCTTTGTCTACCAGGCAGCTGATTTTGATTTCGCTGGTGGCGATCATGCGGATATTGATGCCGGCTGCGGCCAGAGATTTAAACATGTCGGCGGCAATTCCAGGGCGGTCTACCATGCCGGCGCCGACGATGCTGACTTTGGCGATGCCATCATCCACCACTAGGTCTGTGGCATTGATTTGGGCTTGAACGTCGGTGAGGACCTTCATGGCCTCATTCAATTCGTCAGCATTGACGGTGAATGCAATGTCATTGGTAGGAGCCTCTCCGCCGTCTTTATGACTGAGGGATTGGATGATCATATCTACACTGACGTTGTTGTTGGCCAGACTGCCGAAGATTTCGGCGGCGATGCCGGGGCGATCCGGGACGCCTACCATAGCAATTCTGGCCTGGTCATTGTCGCAGGCTACGCCGACGACACTGCGTTGTGTTTCCATGTCTTGTACTCCTACGATTAGGGTGCCGGGGTTGTCCAGCTCAAATGTACTGCGGACGCACAGCTTCACGTTGCCATGTTTGGCAGTTTCTACTGCACGAGGGTGAAGGACCTGGGCGCCAACTCGGGCCAGCTCCATCATTTCAATATAGGTAACTCTGTCCAATTTGACGGCTTCTTTGACGACTCGAGGGTCGGTGGAGTAGACGCCGGTGACGTCAGTGTAGATATCACACCGATCGGCTTTTAACGCCCCCGCCAGAGCTACAGCAGAGGTGTCGGAGCCGCCACGTCCCAGAGTGGTGATGTTACCCGTTGAATCCAAGCCCTGGAAGCCAGTGACAATGACAATGGTGTTGTTGCCTAACTGCTGTTGAAGGTTTTGAGTGTTAATCTCTAAAATTCTGGCGCGGTTGTGGAGATCTTCTGTTTTGACACCTGCCTGACCTCCATTGAAGCCGACAGCAGGGTAGCCCATAGAGTTTAAAGTCATGGCCAGTAAAGAAGTGGTGACCATTTCGCCGGTGGCAAGAAGGGCATCATATTCTCGCCCGCTGGGGTCTGGGTTGATCTGTTTGGCCATTTCCACTAGGGCGTCGGTAGAGTGACCCATAGCGGAAACTACGGTGACGACATGGTTGCCTTGCTCTACGGTGTCTGTAATGATTTTGGCGACGCGCTGGATTTTCTCAATGCTGCCGACGGAGGTACCGCCAAATTTTTGGACGATGAGGGCCATCTATCCATTCCTTTATGAACTGCTGGACATACGGGCGGTATTATGGCGAAAACACAGCAAGGGGACAACAGGATCTGTCAGGTGGCATGTGGTGTCTTCGTTATGATAGAGTCAGTGGTGGGAAGGCTTTTTAGAAAAAATATGTGGAGGAATGATGATGGCAGAGCAGCCGGTGACGATTAAGACCAATCCGGGTGGGCCTTTTATGGTCTCAGGTGAGTTTACGCTCCATGATACTGAAGGGAATTCGGTGAAACATTCTGGACGAGCGGCGTTATGCCGATGTGGAGCGTCTGCGAAAAAGCCATTGTGTGATGGGGCTCATGGTCGGATTGGATTTGAGAAGGAGTGAGTGTTTATGATACCGGTTGTCCAAAAATTTAAAGG
>JAHQWC010000098.1 GCA_019634025.1 Vampirovibrio sp. | reverse complement strand
GCCAGAGGCGGGTGGAGAGTCGGTGATGATCTTTAACCTGGATAACCCGTTGGATGAATCCGTATTGAAACAGATTCAGGGGGTGGATGGAATCTACAATGCGGTTTCTATCCGGTTGTAATTCGGTTATATAAGTAACCCAGCTTCTGCAGGCTGAAGCAACCTAGTTAGAGTTTGAATCGCAGCCTCTAAACTCACGGGCGTGGCAATGCCTTGTCCCACAATATCGGTGGCCATACCATGGCTGACGGAGGTGCGGAAGAAAGGCAGACCTAGGGTTAAATTCACCGCTTCAAACCCAGCCACCAACTTCATCGGGATTAAGCCTTGATCATGGTAGGGAGCCACATAGACATCATAAGCAGGGTAATCTGCCTGAAAGCCTCGAAAAGCAGCATCAGCAGGAAGCGGCCCGTAAACAGAGGCGCTGGTTTCATGGGTAACTCGCTGAAATAAAGGCATAAGCGTTTCCTGCTCTTCAGTTCCGCCAATCTCCCCAGCATGGGGATTCACGCCAAGCATCGCGATCCGGGGAGCTTGGATATCTTCGTGTCGGGATAAGAACTGTATTACTGCATGAAGAGCGTTATCAGCTGTTTTCGGGTTCTCAGCCAAGACTCGCCCCACATCAGCCAGGGGCACATGTCGGGTTAACAACAGCATCCGGAACTGCCGGTATAAGAACAGCATATCTGCCTGATAAGGTTGCTCGTAGTACTGCTTCGCTATGTCTTGCAGTATTTCGGTATGCCCGGCCTGGGAAATGCCGGCTTCTCGCAGGTTTGCCTTGGAAATGGGACCTGTTACAAGGCCTGTGGCTTGTTTTTCATAAATCAACCGAACCGCTTCATTCAAGGCCGAATACGCAACCCACCCTGGTGGTACAGGCTTTCCATGGGTCACGTCCAAATAGCGCACCCCTTCATCTGCCTCTGGCAGGGGAATATTCAAAGAGGAAGCCGTCTGTTCCAAATTTGTGATATCGCCCAGCACAATAAAGTTGGGCGAACCCCCGCCTGCAATAGATCGTTGCAGCAAAATTTTTGCGGCAATCTCTGGACCAATCCCGGTGGGATCGCCAATGGTCAGGCAAACAGTAGGAGAGTTAGCAATAGTTGACATAAGGGTATCGTTAATCTCTGGAAAATACAGGCAAAATGCCGGACAACTCAAAATTCTACGCTAAACATGGCTCTAGCAAATTTTGGACTATGAAGGGACGGGTGTGGCTTCGTGTTGTTTTAAATACTTGACGATATTGGCCAGTGCCAACGGAGCCCCAAAATTACCTGATTTTGTGACCATCCAGATATCTGACGGTAAACTGTCGCTGTCTTCATCGCTCTCAGTTAGCTTTTGAGTGCCGTAAACCAGAGGAATTGCTGGATCCACTTGGTCTATAATCTTTAACGCGCTCAGTTCCATGGCGTTGCATATATGTGCTGATGTTTCGCCACCCGCAATAACCAGTTTGACCGACACTTGTTTTAAAATAGCCAGCGTTATTCGGGTCAGAGTTTCACTCACTAAGGTCGGCACTCTGGCTGGATCTATCCCATGTTCATCGGCTAACGCCAAGGTTCTTCCTAAACTGTCTTCCTTCAGGGCAGAAGTAATGACCACAGTGGGATACAAATGCTTTGTAGTGTTCTCAGGATCTTTTAAAAGCGTCACCAACCGTTGGACTTCTTCCTCAATGGGCGAAAAGCCTAACAGACATTCCGAAGAAATTTCTGAGACCTCTAACGCACTGCTTTTTCCGTAGTAACTGTAGTTATCCATCAACTGAATCAACTGCTGCCGTGTGGTAACGCTGGCAGATCCACTGACCACCAAAATCGGAGATCCAGGCAGAGAAGGTTTTTCCAGTTTTTCATCTGTCTCGGCAGTATCTGTTTTTGCCGAAGGCCATTGACGAGACAATGCCCGGGCCAATCCGGCAGATCCGCATGGGAGTACATCTACATTTTTGCGAATTTTCTCTATGACCAAGGCGATTTGGTCTAAGTCCACATTGGAACACGCATCTACAACTACCAGCTTCTTACCGTTTTCAATCTCTTGATTTAAAGCTTGTAAAATAGGGCCCGCTCCCCTCAATACGGTATCCAGTTCAATATGACCCACAATATCTGAGGAAGAAGCATCAGCTAGCATTCGGGGAATGTGAGATTGAGACAGAGGAAACAAGGGATCTCGTGCCACTTCGGTTTGCTCTACTGGAATGCCTTGGACCAGTTGATAGCCGCCTACTGTTTGCCGGTTTTGCTGTGGAAAGGCCGGAACCACCACGGCGCATGGCCATCCCAGTTCGTCCAACACAGCCAAACATTCTTGGGCAACATGGCCCCGAAGAGTAGAGTCAATTTTTTTATAAAAATGCTCAACGCCGTACTGGGTTTGTAATCGACTAACTGCTTGACGGACCTTAGAAACCGCATCATGAGGATCTAAGTGACGACTATCGGTGTTAATGGCCCAAACCTGGGTCTGTTCAATATCTTCCTGCGCAAGATCATCCTCTTTACCCAATAGAACTCGGCATCCAGCACCCGCCAGAAAAAACTGCAAAATACAGTCGTTGGCTCCAGTTAAATCGTCTGCAATAATCCCAGAGGACAGCCCGGCCAGCTTCATTGGGCAAGCTCGCTCCCTATTATAAACAAGATCTTATAGTCCACGAAGCATATTAATATGCCGGTGCGGTGGTGGCTGGTTGGCTATCGCGTTTGCTGCCAGCAAATCGAACATCGGTTGCCTTAATCAACGGGTTTTCTCGCTGATTTCCAGCTTGGTCGGTCCATCGGTTAATTTCCAGTTGACCAGTCACGGAAAGTAACGAGCCTTTTTTGACCCATTCCCCCACAAATTCGGCTTGGCGTCCCCAAACTTCAACCCGAAACCAATCGGTAATGCGGTTTTGTTTAGAGAAATTACGGTCTACGGCCACGGAGAACCCGGCCTTCACGCTGCCGGACTCAAAGTATTTGAGTTCAGGATCCTGGCCGACTCGGCCCAGTAATACCACGCTATTCGCCAAAACACAGACCTCCTTTTGCACATGTAGAAGCAGCAGCTCTCTACAGGGACACATGCTATTGGCCTTATTATACCCAAAGCGCCCAGTCAGACAAAATACAACCACGCCATTTGAAATAATAACTTTTTCTCATAGAGTCCCGGCTTTCTACCCGCTATACTGGTAGATGTGAATTCTGTTTAAGGTCTTGGATGTAAAGATCCAAGATTCCGACGGTGACACACCTAAAATCCTGGGCTACGATATTAATAACAGTCTTTTGTGAACGAAACGGGCTTATCCCTCTGCTAGGAAAGCGAGAGGAAGTGGATCCTCAATGAGACATATCTTGGTTACCGGTGTTCGGCAGTCTAAAGCGCCCATTGAGGTGCGCGAGAAGTTTGCTTTAACAGAGCCTGAAGTAACTAACGCCATTGATTGGATGATGGCCCAACCTGGTGTAGAAGAGTGTGTGGTGCTCACTACCTGTAACCGCACAGAGATTTATCTGGCAGGTTGTGATGCCGCCACCTGTCTGAAAACCGTCAAACGGTTTTTCAGAGACGTAAAAGGTGTAGATGTGGATCGGTACCGCCGGGCTATGTTTACCCTGATGGGTGAAGACACATCGCTGCATCTGTTTAGAGTCGCCTCCGGTTTAGATAGTCTGATTCTAGGCGAGGCCCAAATATTGGGCCAGGTAAAAGAAGCCTTGGCTGCAGCACAACAAAAGCACTCTGCTGGCGCCCGGCTGGACAAACTTTTTAAAACCGCTCTGACGGTTGGAAAACGGGTACGCACCGAAACAGGCATTGCCGTCAAAGATGTTAGCGTTAGCCGGGCGGCGTATCAATTAATGCGACGGGAGTCACCGGATCTGCTGGAGAAACGTATCGCCCTGTTAGGTGGTGGAAAGATGGCATCGATCCTGCTGGCGTCTTTAAAGCGGGATATGACTTCAGAGCAATTGGCTCGGGTGATGGTGGTAAACCGCAGCGAGAAACGCCTAGCAGAACTAGTAGAGAAGTTTGGGATTACCCAAACCAAGACTTGGGCAGATATTGATAACGTACTGGCCGACGCAGATGTACTATTTGTCGCTACCGGCGCACCTCATTTGGTATTGGAACATCAAGATTTTGTAAATGCTGGCCCTTGTTTGGTCATGGATATTTCGGTGCCTCGAAATGTAGATCCGGCAGTCGAAAATCTTGACCATGTTCGGTTATACAACACCGATGATCTAAAAGCGTTGGGTGCATCCTGTGATGAGAATGTGCAAGTACTCACAGACCACGCACGAGAAATCATTGAAGAAGAATTTGCTGGATACTGCCAGTGGCTTATTAGCCGACCCGTGGCACCCACCATTGCCCAGTTGCGATCCAAAATTGAGCAGATTGCGACCCTCCATGCAGCTAGCAATTTACCTGTTAAAGAGAGTAACGGTAGTATGCCGGATACGGAAGCTTTTGTACGAAGCCTGGTCAATAAAATTTTGCATGACCCCACCATGCGATTAAAGACCACCCAAAATTTGGAAGAGATATATCGTCAGGCAGCGACCCTGAGTCATTTGTTCAATATTGAAACCCCCATGCCATGGAAGAACGTTCCACAACCGGTAGTGTTACGAAAGAAGCACCAGACTGGGACTTAGAGAGTCGGATTATTCTGGGAAAAAAACGGCACCCTCTTGGCCAAAAGCCTGATGAAGAGTGCCGCAACAATTCACGTAAAAAAGAAAGGAATGGTTCGATACCCACAGTTTACCATACCGAATGCAAATGTTGTTGAACGGTTTGTAGATTATTTTTACCTTAACCTTTTAGAATAAGGCTATTGCTAAGCCGATGCTTCCTGAGGCGGTTCGCCAGCATCTTCGGTTGTAGCATCGTCTTCTGGGCGAACCAGTTCTGCATCGTCGTCATGTTGTTTACCTACTTGGTTCCGGCCGTTTTCCTTGGCCCTATACAAGCCTTGATCAGAAAATTCAATCAACTGAGACGGTGATTCCCCGTGATTTGGGTAGGTGGATACACCTACGCTAATTGTTACGTGCTTGGCGACGCCGTCGGCAATAGGATAGGCTTCTTCGGCTACCCGTTTTACGAGCTTCCAACCTACAGCCATTGCTTCCTCTTCAGCAGTCCGGTCTAAAATCACTGCCATCTCTTCTCCCCCGTATCGGGCTACCATATCGTTACCGCGCACAGAGTTCTTTAATTTTTGAGCTACTTGGCGCAATACTTCATCTCCCGCCTGGTGACCGTAGGTATCGTTGAACTTCTTGAAGTGGTCAATATCTACCAGAATCAGAGAGAACTTGCCGCCGACTTTTTCGGCATGCTCAATATGCTTAAGCATTTGCTCCTGGAAGTAACGGTGATTTCTTAAACCTGTCATACTGTCGGTAGTGGCCATTCGATAAGTTTCTTCGTAGTCTTGATCCCGGCTGATGTACTTGACCATAAACGTGAGCGTTGTGGTGATAAATACTGAGAACAGTGGGTTGGCGACGTTGACCCACAAATGTATAAAGTGATACGCCCAGATGGTGTAGATGATGTAAATCAGCACCAGACAAAAGGTAGTCAAAAGACCTGCCACTGCAGAACGCAATTTTAAAATGGTTGCCATGGTAATCAGGCATAACATGGCCGTCATCAACGTATTGCTCATTTCGCTGGCACGTTGCATAAAAGACTGACCTTGGTATAGGTTGTCAAAAATATTGGCCTGGAGTACCACTCCGGGCATCCGTTCGGAAATAGGGGTGGTTTTAATATCGTAGAGCGCAACTGCTGTGATACCAATGAATACCACTTTGTCCTTCAGTGTTGTGATCAGGTCTTGATCTTCTTTACGCTGCTGAGCCCGGTCGTCTGCTTTGACATTACTGTAGTTTTTTTCCATATTCCGCATGGCTTTCAAAATCCGCCAAGCTGGAATTTCTTGGTAAGGCTTTGGGACAAACCGCTGCTCTAGGCTTTTATGAAATAGAGATAAATAATGTTCTACTTCGCTTAAATCGGTTTTTAGATCCCGCATTCGCTCTGGATTGATAGTTTGTGATAACTCTATATCTAACTTTGCTTTGGCATCTTCCAAGATTCGGATGTTGGTTTTGGTCTGCTCCATATCCACATTGACGTTATACCAGTTGACAAGAAAATTACCGTTGCTACTCAAGGGAATTTCATAATCTCCCACTTGAATGGTGCCCTTGTTGGTTAAGATCATGGGGGGCTTAGTTTGGTTGGGAAATTTCATATCCAGAAAGAGCCGGAAGCCCAAGTAGGGGAAGTAGCCTTTATACACTTTTTCAACAGGCTTACCATTTTTATCTAGTAGGATGCCGTCTTTGGTTACCCGGTTTTCATGGGCGTCGTACCATTTGCCGGTATCTTCGTCTTGTTTGTAAGGTGGATGTGGGCTTTTTTCTTTGTAGGGATAATGAAACCGGAAAAAGAGCGGATTCCCTCGGCTCACGCCATCACTGTCTCGGCCATGGTTTACAAACGCCACTCTGCCGGGTACATCCATCAGTCCGGGAACTAGAGGGCGGAAAATGTTAAAGCTCATAGCTGGGTTGTTGTAAAAATACTGTCCGCCAAAAGCTGGGTCCTGAGACAAGTTCATACCGGCAGATTTTGGTCCCAGATGAGATGACAAATTCAGCGACTGCAAGTCAATCCGGGCCAAGTCGGCTTTTTTCAGCCCTTTACCCAGTAGTTCCATCTCTTTGCGGTTCTGGTTAAAGTTCATGCTGACATAGACATTATCGTGGTTCTGAAATGCGTCAATCAGCTGCTGATCGTCTTCCTGCATCCCTTTTTTGTTAGAAACAAACATAATGTCGTAGGCCAGGGATTTGGGTTTGGCCTTGTCGTTTAGGAAGTGGATCATATCTGCATGGACGCTGCGAGGCCAAGGCCAGGTGCCGTATTCGTCTTCAAAAATTTGCAAAGTAGGGTCGTCAAAAGTGACGATGACGACATCGCTACTGGGGCGGTGGCTTTGATTAAAGATGCCTAAGCTTGCCCGGAGATCATAGGTTTTTAGCTCAAGCGCTTCTACCAGTTTATCTAGGTGAAATGTACGTAATCCGGCAAATATCAACCCGCCTACCAATACAGAAATACCGCTGATGAGCATTATTTTCATCAGCTTATCTTTGAGAGACTTTTCGTCGGTATTCCCGCCGGTGCTGCTCATTAAAACTCCATGCTCCTTCAATAGGCGTCGATGCCGGTGTGGCAGTTGACGCCTGGATAGTGTGTGTTCAAACGGCTAATGGTTATATCCGGTATCGGCACGATTGTATGAAAAATTTAGCTGGGCATCACAACTCCGCCAAACGATGGAGTGGCTTGAGAATGGGCACAAACAGCAAACGGATTTAGGTAGGCTGCTTAATCAAATTCAGGTTTTCTTGCAGATTCTTGGGAGTGAGGCTGTGTTGCTTCACGGCCGCAATGGCTTCGGCCATAGCTTTGGCGGTGGTGATGGTGGTAGCAAAAGGCACATTGTTCGCCACAGCGGCTTTTCGGATGTAAGAGTCGTCCGTCAGCGCTTCTTCACCAATAGGGGAGTTCACCAATAAATTCACCCGACCTTCTAAAATCAACTCTTCGGCGTTGGGAGAACCTTCGTGCTTTTTCTTGATCACCGTGACCGGCAATTGATGCTTGGCCAACCAAGCGGCCGTGCCGGAGGTAGCCACCAAAGAGAAATCCATCTCCAAGAACATTTTTGCCACTTCCAGGCAGTCTTCTTTGTCGGTGTCGTTGACGCTAAAAAAGACCTGACCGCTGGTGGGTATCTTATGACCGGCGCCCAACATGGCTTTGGCAAAGGCCGCTGGAAACTTCGTGTCAATCCCCATGACCTCACCCGTACTCCGCATTTCAGGACCCAACATGGGGTCGAATCCTTTGAACTTGATAAACGGAAACACCGGCGCCTTAACCGCAACATGATTGGGGATGTCATAAGGTTTCACAATGTCTTTGAGCTTTTCGCCCAGCATCACCTGGGTGCCAATTTGGATCAGCGGAATCCCAGTAGCTTTGCACACAAATGGCACCGTCCGACTGGCTCTGGGGTTCACTTCCAACACATACAAACTGCCGTCTTTAACAGCAAACTGGATGTTCATGAGCCCCACTACGTTTAAGGCCTTGGCAAGCTTTGCCGTGGCGTCTTTCACTTCTTTTTCCAAAGCGTTGTCAATATTCTGGGCAGGCCAAACACAGGCGCTGTCACCGCTATGGACGCCGGCGTGTTCAATATGCTGCAAAATGGCGCCGACCATGGTCTCGTCTCCATCAGACACCGCATCTACATCCAGCTCTACGGCGCGTTCCAGAAAACGTTCAATGAGGACCGGGTGATCCGGTTCTACTTTGACAATGTGCTTGAGGTAATTCTTTAGGCCTTCTTCGTTGTAGAAAATCCGCATGGCCCGTCCACCCAATACATAGCTGGGTCGAGCAATTAAGGGGTAACCAATCTCACGAGCAACGGTCACAGCTTCGTCTTCAGAAAAAGCAATGCCGGACTGTGGGACCAACAGGCCCAGAGTGTTGATGATTTCCTTGAACTTATCCCGATCTTCAGATAGATCGATGCTGGCAGAGCTGGTGCCCAAAATCGGCATCTCTTCTTCCAAGGCCCGGGCCAATTTTAACGGCGTCTGACCGCCAAGTTGAGCAAATACGCCCAAAGGCTTTTCTTGCTGCAACAGGTTAGAGACATCTTCTGGGGTCAACGGTTCAAAATACAGCCGATCACTAATGTCATAGTCTGTAGAAACTGTCTCTGGGTTCGAGTTCACCATAATAGCTTCATAGCCAAGCTCTCGGAGTGTCAAAGCTGCTTTGACACAGCAGTAATCAAATTCAATCCCTTGTCCAATTCGGTTGGGACCGCCGCCAAGGATCATGACCCGTTTATTGGGCTTAGAGACATCCGGTGTCGGCGCTTCATTTTCCACACCATCATAGGAAGAATAGAAGTAAGGCGTATAGGCCTCAAACTCACCTGCACAGGTATCAACCGATTTATAATTTACCGAAATACCGGCTTGACGACGAGCCTGACGAACCTGTTCTTCGGTAGTAGATTCTTTTTTCGACAGAATTTCTGCAATTTGAGCATCGCTAAAGCCTTTGATCTTAGCGGTTTTAAAAAGGTCTGTGGGCAATGTACTCAAGGTGTGCTGACGGAGAGTGGTTTCCATGTCCAGAATATCCCGCAGGTTCTCCAGGAACCATGGATCAATCCCGGTCCAGTCATAAATATCAGCGGTGCTGACGCCATGGAATAGGGCGCGGTAGATCCAGCGAATGCGGATGGAAGTGGGTTTGAGGAGATTTTCTTTCAACGTTTCCACGGAGCATTCGGAAGCATCCAGCGGGTTAAACAAGAACCCTTTCAGGTTGGTTTCCAGTCCTCTCAACGCTTTTTGGAAAGATTCCTGAAACGTTTGGCCAATGGCCATGACTTCGCCGACGGATTTCATTTGGGGGGACAGCAGGTCCGGAGCGCCGGGAAATTTTTCAAACGAGAACCGGGGAATTTTAGTGACCACATAATCAATGGCGGGTTCAAAACAGGCCGGGGTATTTTGGGTAATGTCATTGGGAATTTCATCCAACGTCATGCCCACGGCTAGGCGAGCAGAGATTTTGGCAATGGGGACGCCAGTGGCTTTACTGACCAAAGCGGAGCTACGGGAGACCCGAGGGTTCATTTCAATGACGATGACCCGACCGGTAGTGGGGTGGATGGCAAACTGAATGTTGCAGCCCCCAGCATCGACGCCGACGGCACGGATGATGTCGATGGAGGCGTTACGGAGAATATGGTACT
>JAHQWC010000097.1 GCA_019634025.1 Vampirovibrio sp. | reverse complement strand
GGTGCGTCGGGTGGCCAGGGGGAGGTAAATGAGAGTGATGCGTTGGGTTTTATTGAGGCCCAGGCTTTTGGCGGCGTCGCGTTCTTCGGTTTTGATGGAGGCCATGCCGGCGCGGATGATTTCGGCGATGTAGGCGGATTCAAACAGAGAAAAGGCGATGATGGCGGAGAATAGGAAGTTGGGCTGGAGAATGATGATGGGTAACAGGCCGTAGTGAACGAAGACTAGAAACAGGATGAGGGGTAGGCTGCGGATGAGTTGGACGTAGACGTAGGTGAGTTGAGAGAGGATGGGGGTTTGTCGGTGGTAGAGAATACCCAGAATGGTGCCTGTGGTTAGGCTTAGTACACCGGCGAGAAGGGCAATGAAGACGGTGTTGCCCAGGCCTTGGGCCAAGAGCTGCCAGCTTTGGAGGAGGTCTTCTATGTGGAGCATTAGGCAGTCCCTCTTAAAGGCATGACGGGTTTCCAACGTTTGCTTGTCCAGTATTCTGCCAGGTTAACCAGTGCCGAGAGAGTGAGGGAGATAAAGAGATAAAGGGTGGCGCCGACGAGGAAGTATTCGATGGGGCGGAACTCTTCTACGGCGCCTTTGTAGATGACGGAGAAGAGATCGCTGACGGTGATGAATGCCACCAATGACGAGTTTTTGACCAGATTGATGAGTTGGTTGCCCAAAGGTGGCAGGATGGTGGGGAGGGCTTGAGGGATGAGGATGAGGCGGTAGGTGTGGAAGCGGGATAGGCCGAGGGAAAGGCCGGCATCCAGTTGTTGTGGTGGGATGCTGAGGAGGCCGGAGCGGAAGACTTCGGTGAGGTAGGCGCCGGTGTATAGGGAAAGGGCCAGGATGCCGCAGGTTTCCGGTGAGAGAAGGATACCGATGGATTGAAGACCTCGATAATACAGGTAGAGTTGGATGAGGAGAGGGGTGTTGCGGAAGAGTTCGACGTAAGCGGTCGCGAGGCTTCGAATGAGTTTATGATTGGACATGCGGCCATAGGCGCCGATAAATCCCAGAAGAAGGGCAAAAAGGATGGCGATGAAAGAGAGAGATAGCGTGGTTTGAAGGCCTTGGAGGAAGGCCTGGTGGATGTGAGGGGATTGGAGGAAAGTCATCATGGTGGGCATGGGAGTTAAGCTTTTTGGATTATTGTGGCTATCTTTAGCTGGTTGCGATTCCGGCTTGGAGACCGGAATGACGGTTAGATTTCGGGAGAGCTTGTTGAGTTATGGCTTCTCGCAGATACTGGCAATGGATTCCACCATTGTATCCTTATCCGTAAGTTTCGTTCCTCAACAACGGCTAGAGGTCGCCTTCGCGGGAATGACACACATTGGTGGTGGGGCCGAGCCATTTGGCTTGGAGTTTGTCCAGGGTGCCATCTTGTTTCATGTCTGCCAGGAGTTGGTTGATGGTTTGGCGGAAGGATTGGGTGTTATGGTTGGGTTCATTCTGGCGGATGCCCAGGCCATAGGGCTCTTTGGAGAGGCGTTGAGGGAGCATGGTGAAGTCGCAACGGTCTTTAATGAGGCCGGAGAGCATGGTGTCGTCGGTGGTCATGGCGTCTCCGCGCCCGGCGATGAGGGCGGAAAAGGCGTCCATATTGGTTTTGAATCCCAGGAATTTGGCGGTGGGTAGGGTTTGTTTGATGGTTTTTTCGCCGGTGGTGCCCATGACATAGAGCAGTGTTTTATCTTGGAGATCGGCTATTGTTTGGACAGTATTATTTGCCGGGACAATCACAGCTTGACCGGCTTCATAATAGACATCGCTGAAGTCGATGTAGTCTTCCCGCTGAGGGGTGATGGTCATAGTGGCGGCGACGATGTCCAGGTTGCCGGAATTTAAAGCGATAACTCTGGTAGAGGCCAGGACTTGGCGAAACTCGACGGCGTCTGGTGAGCCCAAAAGCCGAGTGGCGATTTCGCGGATGAGGTCGATGTCATAGCCTTTTACGGTTCCGTCGGCATCCAGGTAGCCAAAGGGTTTGGCGTCAAACCGGATGCCGGCCACCAAGGCGCCTCGGTTTTTAATTTGGGTGAGGAGGGGAGGCTTGGGTTCGGTGGAGGCGCTCCATTTTTGC
Organism: Vampirovibrio sp.; assembly: GCA_019634025.1. Taxonomy (GTDB): domain Bacteria; phylum Cyanobacteriota; class Vampirovibrionia; order Vampirovibrionales; family Vampirovibrionaceae; genus JAHQWC01. Next base: position 47,757 of record JAHQWC010000097.1, on the reverse strand, counting down.
CAGGCGAGCCAGCCGCCCAGGCAGAGCAATAGAATAATGGTGATGACAGTATTGCGAGGGATCGTTTGCAAGGGAAGCCTTCTTACCGAATAAGGGGTCATTGGACCTTATTATAGCTGTTTGAGGTATCAGTGGGCTTTTATGGAAATAGTCGAGCTCTGACAGGCAACGAACAGGCTCTATAATACTAATAGGAGAACCTATGTCTTATATTGGACCGAATCATCAGCCGTATCAGCCACCGCAACAGCCAGGAAGGCAACAGCCCTCGTTGCCGGGTACTCCGGGTGTGCCGACGAATCCCAACTTACCCGGGGTGGGTGGCGTGCCTCAGCAAGGGAACGCTGAAGCCTTGTTGCAGCGAATGTTGCTGCAGAACCTGATGACGGTGAATCATCCGTTGAGCCCAACAGAAACCGGGTTGATGGTGAAAAGCTTGTTAAATCTGCCTCAAGAGGTTCAGGGGCTGCTGATGTTATTGGCTGCCCCGCAACAGCAGTTGGCGGCACAGCCCGAGACGGTGCAGCAGTTGTTGAAAATGCTGGGAGAGGCGAAGATTCCCTTAACAGAGGTTCAGCAGTTGCTGCAAAACAAGAGCCAGGAGGGAATTCAAAAGCTGATTCAGCTGGTTCAGACCAATCAAATGGGATATTCCGGGGACAGCCAGACGGTGAATCACTTGGTTCAGCTGCTGAGCCAGGTGGCAGGACGGGTAAACAACTCGCCGGTGGACACGTTGAATACACTTTTATTGCTGTATCTGCCCTGGTATCCGTTGCAAGCGCCGCAGCGGCTGGATGTGGCGTTTGAGCTGGGAGGCGGTGAGGAAGAAGACGACAGTGGCGAAGGGATGGCGTTGGTGCTGTATTTAGAAACCGTGGCCCTGGGGAAATTTAAGATGGTGATGAGATTAGAGGAAAAAACCCGGGTTCTGGCCGATATTTTTCATGATTCAGCTGCTGAGGCGGTGAAAGATGAAATTGAGGAGCAGTTTACGGCTGGGCTTCAGCAAGAGAGCTTGCCGCCACCACGGGTGACTTTCTTGCCTCGTGAGGCAGGGCCAGATGACAAGGGAATGTTGGCGGCAGATACGACTGTGGATCTTCAGGATGCTAGCGAGCAAAAGCCGTTATCTGCTCAGGGTGGAGAAGGGCAGAAATTGTCGGTGTATCCCACCGGTGGGGTGTCTATTGTGGTGATTCATGCCGGGTATAGTTTGGCCCGGCTCATATTGGAATTGGATAATCGGCTGGATTTGTTGAATGTGCGGCAGAAGCAGGTGGGCGACTCTTAGGGAGTATCTGAAGACGTCGCTTTAACTCTTAAATGTCAGGGCTTTTTGGTGGGCTTGGTGTTCCAGGGTGTCGGTGAGTGGAGGGAGGTCGGATTGAGGGCCATGGCGTCTGCTTAAGGCTTTTAGGATGAGTTCGTCAGCTAATAAGGGGTTTTTGGGGAGCAAAGAACCGTGGAGATAAGTGCCGTAGACGTTGCCACAGACGGCGCCTTCCAGGTGGTCTTCTCCGTTGTTGCCGTAGCCTTCCATAACGGCGCCTAGCGGCACCGTGTTTTGTCCCAGGAATGTCTGGCCGCTGTGGTTTTCAAATCCTACCAACGTTGTTCCATCTGGTCGTTTAAGGCTGACGTTGCCGATGAGACGCTTGTGACCGGCGATGGTGTGAGCGCTGATAATACTGAGACCTTGCAGACGGTCACCTTCATGGGGTTGGTAATAGTGGCCAAAAAGCTGGTAGCCGCCGCAAATGGCAAGGAAGACGGCCTGGGTTTCAACAGCCTGGAGGATTCCATCGCGTTTGTGATTCAGCAGATCATCGCACACCTTAATTTGTTGCATATCTTGGCCGCCACCAATGAAGTACAGGTCGTATTTGGCCGGATCCAGGTTGTCTCCAACGGATAGAGGCGTGATGGTGACAGAGATACCCCGCCATTGGCAGCGTTGATACAACGTGAGGATATTGCCCCGATCTCCATAGATATTGAGCAGATCCGGGTATAGGTGGGCAATGCGGAGGTCCATGAGGGTGATCTGTGAGTTCTGGCGTTTTTACATTCAGTAACATGCTAACACCAAATGCGGGTATTTGTTTTTTATACAAATAGATAGAGTTACAGTCAGTAAAATCAGGTGCAAATATCACGACAGATATAATGGCCGACCAGGTACGAAGGTTGGATTGCGTCTTTTAGGAGGATTGGAATGAACAAACGGGATGAACTCAACGAAAAGTACTTATGCAACCAGATGGTTGGCAAAGCCAAGCGCGTTTTAGAAGCCGCTGACCAAAGCGAAGAAGAATTTTTAGGTGCTCAGGCCGTCTTTTTATTGAACGGTTTGATTTAATCGATTTGATTTAGCAAACAAAAACGCGCTTCGATTTTTCGAGGCGCGTTTTGTTTGGATAGATTTTAGACACGCGGGTGCGTGCTACTGATGCTGGCGGATGACTTGAGAGCCGAAGGGATCGACGCCGCCAATCCAGTTGTTGTAGTAGATGTTATGGAAGAATTGTTCCCGGGGCGTCATGGGAGGGGCCGGGGGCTTGCGCCATTCTTGCCGGTTGCGTTGCACTTGAGTGGTGTTGATGATCTCGGGGGAATAGCCCTTGATTTCCATGACATCGGGTTCCGGTGCATAGGCAAAGCTGGCGGGCATGAAGGCGATTGCGCCGAGAAATATCCCCAGTAAGGCAGAGTAGGCCAATTTGGTCTTCATCATTATTGGATCCTTCACTTTATTCAAAAGACAGTCCTGTCAGCGTATCGGCAGGATGTGGTGTTCGCTTGAAATATATTTGGCTTGAATATATTTAGTCGGCTTATTGTCAGTCTAGCCCATCTCGATGGGGAAACCCTTCCTAGAAATGGAGGAGTTTTAATATAAGCCCAACGTATAAATTCTTATTCGCTAACCATACCAAGGGCGGTTGCCGTGGCGTAGCCGCCGTCATGGGAGAGACTGAGTTTCCAGCGTAGTGTGCTTAGATCTTGATCCCCTATTTGAGGAGTATGGAGGGTAACGGTGGGGAGTTGCTGCGGGAGAGAGATAATCTCGATATCTTTCCACCGGAGGCCTTTTGTCCAGCCAAGACCATTTAAACCAACCCCCAGGGCTTTGGTGACGGCCTCTTTGGCAGCTATTCTGGCGCCGGCTCGTTCAATAAAATTTTCACCGTTGTAATCCCCGCACCGGAGCAACTCAGCCTCAGTTAGGATTCGTTGGAAGAACTTAAGCCCAAAGCGTTGATGAATAGTAGAGAGACGCTTGAGGTTTACGATATCTGTGCCTAGAAGAATATCTGTAATCATAAAATTAAGGTGTGTGAGTTTTATTGGCCAATTTGTGAATTAGTGTAGCTTGAATATGGAGCAGGTGTTGGGAAAAATGATGGATTGGCGGTTCCTAAAAAAGAAGGGTGAAGCGGCTGCCCTATGGGTATAGCTTGGGCGAAACCGCTTCGGGATAACGGGTTGGAACCGGTAAAACTTGTGTAGGATGGGCTGGTTAGCTGAGTGGCGATTGGCTGAGCAGTAAAAGGTGTTGCTGTTCGGGTGAGGGGTGTTAATGGGGAGGTTGCTGCAGTGGTGGGTGAGGAGGTTTGGGTGTTAAGTTGTGCGCGAGTGCCATGGATTCCATGGGCGAGGTTTAACCCGGCTTGCTGGAATATGGGGGACATGGTTAGCCTTTCAAGTACATACCCGGATAGGACAAAAGCAGGTAAAAATGCGGCAACCATGGGGAAGGTGTTGTAAAAGGATTGAATTTTCATAAATCGGGATGAATAGCTGCCTGGCATCTGGTCGATCAAGGGGTTGATAAACCGATCATAGAGTTTTTGTCCGATGACGTATTGAACTGGTCTGTCGGGGACTTCCAGCCGGCTAAAATCCATACCGTCATATTTTTTTAAAAACTTATAGTAATCTACGTTTTTCGGCTCTCCTTGAAAAGGTGCCTTTAATTGTTGATAAACTTCTTTAACCACCTCACCCAACTTTGTACGGCTTACCTGGCTTTTATTCATGACTTTAAGGAGCCAGCGTTGGATTGATTTTTCAAACTGCCGGTATAGAAAGAAACTAAAGAGCCAGCCGCCGTATTCCCGGACCATGGTTCTAGAAAACTCTGATCGACGCAGGTCTTCATGGCGGGTCCCAACGGCCTGGTGATAGGAGTTGTAGGCAACAAGTGTTCTCAAGCTGACCAAAGCAAAGACTGCAAATACCATGGAATTGTTTCTTAGGGTGGCGACATCATAAGTGAGGTTTTCGCCATACCGGTTGGTAATTTGACGTACGTTGCCCCAAGCGACTTTAGCAGCGGTGGGTGAATATCTGGGAAATATATGTCGAACTGCAGTGGTAAGCATCACAGAGGCCCTCCAGGTGTCAGACCCCAAGGTGTGTAGTTACCCCACTCATAGCGTGGAGTGTTCTGGTTTGCTGATGATTGGGAAGATGGTTGGGGAGAACCTGGGACAACAGATTGATTGATATTAAGCAGAGCGTTTTTTCTGCTAATTACAGTCCCCGTATTTCTGGCAGGTATAAATGTTTGTACTGCTGGGTTTCCTGTAAAATTTGACCAAGGAAGTAATGGATTGTGTTCAACAGTAGTAGGTGCTCCACTTACAACAGACTCAGGGTTTGTTGATTGGATAGGGATAGGGTGCTCCGAGCCTTCTATTTGTAGTTCCGCCGGGGCTGACTCTCCAAATTTATGGCCAATTTTTTGCTTTAAGATGGGAGAGACGATCCGATCGTTGAGGTACTGGATCAAAGAGCCGCCTATTAAGGCTGTAGAAACAGCGCCACCAATAAATGCTACCCAAGCGGCTCTGGATGATCGTTTGGTGAATCCGTAATTTCGGAGTTCCACTTTAATGGTCCGGTATAAGTCAAAGTAGGGGTTAGTGTAATTCCCTTTTTCAACAAGCACCTGACCGGTATCCCGGTCAAATACATTTAGGTCGGCATTTTGAACTTGCAACCGGTTAAACAAGTCTCCTTTAAGACGAGTGAACCCTGCTCGCTCAAAAATAACCTTGGATAAACGGTGTTTCATCTGATCTCTGGTGCCAAAGACAGTGAAGAGGGATTGCCGGAAAGCATTCTTTTCTCCCTTTGTAAGAGAGCTGTTTTCAATATGCTGTAAAACAGATTTAGGCATGGCTAGGTATTCGGATTTATATTTATTGATGGCGCTGGCCACCATATCCATTCCGAAATGTAAGCTGACAACATTGGCCAGTGTGCCAAGTCCTTCCACAAAGCACCGCTCATAAAAGCGGACTTGCCTATCTTCTTCGCTAAGAGAGGAGTGTTGATTGACTGGACTATCCGGACGATTCATATAGATACGCTGTGCTGCAACGACCATACGTAATATAATGGCCGATACAACTAGGTATTTCAGTCGCTCTATTGTTTGTGACCAATCTAGTCGGCCAAGTTTTCGAATATCTTTGGCAAAATTTTTGTTCAGGCGAGGTATTTTTTGTTTGGGATGGTCGTAACGAACGACAGCATTTTTTAGGACCTTACCGAAACCGGCAGGCAGTTTAGGAATAAGCCGTTCTGTCATTGCGAAAGTTAATGACATAAAAAAATCATTTCCGCCCGTTATTATGTGATTCGTATTTTTTAGTTAGGGCTGTTTTTGACAACCCGATACCCGTTTTCTTTAAGCTATTGGAAGAAAACCGGTAATTCCTTTTTTGTGCTGATTTTTTGATTTACTCAGCACCATATCAAACGAAAAGCCTTAATTTCACTCACTTCCCAGGTTAAATAGCGGATACTCAATCTGTAAAAAAGCAATAAGGCTTTGAACCCTAACACCGGTATAATGCAGGATGAGCCTGAGTTTTGTCAATGAAATACCGATGGTGTTTATTAAAATTACTGGGCGGAGGGTGAATTGTACGGGTACAATAAGGGTAAAACCCACCGTAAATCTCGTCTTTTCAAGGAGCAGGATGTAAAGAGATGTTTCATTTATATCCAGGTATAGGTAAGTGTATATCCAGAGGTCGGGGATTTTTACTGATTCCGATTTGCCTGATCACAGCATGCTTTGTTGCCTTGGGCGTTACAAACGCCCATGCAGGACGGTTTATGTCTGACTCCGAGGCTCTGGTATCCAAAATGCTCAATTGAGTATTCGAGAGGTGCTGGTGTCAGAAGAAAATGAAGGTGTTCCGGTGGCGAAGGTTTGGGTGATAGAAGTTCCCCGAACCGGATACCAGGTTCGTCCAGCAGTCTTAAAGGCCCCTTCTCTGTTAGAAGGGTTTGTAAAAGGTCGTAACGCCTTTGTGGTGATTAATGGAGGCTTTTTTGATCCGGTGACTGGAGAAACGGCTTCATTTATGATGAAGGATGGGGAAATGGTATTAGATCCCACCACGAATCATCGATTGGTAGATAACCCGGATCTAGCTCCTTATTTGCCCATGATTATGAATCGGAGTGAATTTCGAACCTACCAATGTGGTGAAGAGACTCGCTATGATATTGCGTTTCATAACGATGTAATACCCACTGGATGTGAACTCTGTGATGCTTTGGGGGCTGGCCCGATGTTGTTGCCTGCGTTTACCGGTGAGGCGGAAGGGTTTGTTGCTTACCGGCAAGGCAAGGTTATTCGGGATGCTGTGGGTGCGTTTCGTCCAAACGCTCGCAGTGCAGTGGGGATTAAAAAAGACGGAGCCGTTCTGATTGTGATGGTTGCCCAAGACTTCTCGGCCACGCCGAAAATGACCGGGCTGAGCTTACAGGAGTTGGCAGAGCAGATGAAAGCGTTGGGTGCTGAGAAAGCTTTAGCCCTTGATGGCGGAAGTTCAACAGCCTTGTGGCTGAAGTCGCCTGAGCCTACAGCCCACTATGGAAGGCAGAAGGGCAAAGGAGACGTGGTGAAGCGTAAGGTGAAATCTGTGTTACTGGTTCAGCCATTGGCAGATTAACCTTGAACTTATGGAGATCTGCGTTCGGAAATTTTTTTAGTGCCTTTTTTTTGACTGTATTTTCTGTACAATTCAATGCAAGGCTTTTTTTAAGGTCTTTGTTGCCCTTGAGGTAACTTATCTGCTTGAGGCTAGCGGGAATAGGATTCAGCCATCGGGCTTTGTGTATGTTTCTAAAGTGTATAGTTTTAAAGATACTTCGTCTTAAAGATACGGAACAACGATGTTAAACAATCCAAGAGTTATTTTTCTGTTTATTCTTATTCTGGTGGGAGCAGCCATCGGCATTTTGTGGAAAATGGATTTCAACTTAGGTCTGGACTTAAAGGGCGGCACCCGGTTAACCCTTGAGGCGGTTCCCACAGCCGATGTGAAAGAAGTGACGCCACAGGTGATGGAAAGCTTGCGCTACATTGTGGACCGACGGGTAAATGGAATGGGCATTGGCGAGGCCATTGTGCAGCAAGCTGGGGACAAAAGAATTATTGTGGAGATCCCAGGCGTTAAGGACCCGGATGCCGCCAAGAAAATTTTAGGGAAGGTGGGGAATCTAGAGTTTCGGATGCTGGATGAAAATGGTCTTTGGGTGAGTTCCGGCGTTTCTGGGAAAGATTTGACCAAGGCAGAAATTGGTCCTACTCAGACCGGCGATTATGTGATCCACTTTGAATTGAACGCAGCGGGCGGCAAACGTTTTGGGGATTTAACCCAAAAACTGGTTCAAGAGCCTAATGAAGCCCGGCGGCATCTCGGCATCTTTTTTGATGGGGAGATGCAGTCTGCTCCGATAGTGCGTAGCGCCATACAAAATGGTGCTGGGATCATTGAAGGCTATGACACCCGGGAAGAGGCAAAAGAAATTGTGGATGTTCTGAATGCCGGTGCATTGCCGGTGGATGTGGAGTTTGTGGAAGAAAACACGGTGGGTCCTTTATTAGGTCAGGCGGCTATTCAGCAAAGCTTGTTTGCCGGGGCGCTTGGGCTGGTGCTGGTTATTGTGTTTATGCTGTTGTATTACAGGACTCAGGGGTTTGTGGCGGATTTGGCTTTGGTGGTGTACACCTTGCTTACTCTTGCACTCTACAACCTTATTGGTGTGACGTTTACCCTGGCCGGTATTGCCGGGTTTATTCTTAGTATTGGCATGGCGGTAGATGCCAATATCCTGATTTTTGAACGGACCCGTGAAGAGTTGCAGAAAGGGCGATCTTCTCAAAAATCTATTGATGTAGGCTTTGAGCGGGCATTCCCCTCTATTCTAGACAGTAATGTGACTACCCTGATTACCTGTCTGTTGTTGTGGGTTCTAGGGACCGGTGCTGTTAAAGGCTTTGCCCTGACCCTGGCTATTGGGGTGGGGGTTAGTATGTTTTCTGCTATTACCGTAACCAAAACCTTCTTACATGTGATGTCCTCTACCGGTACGCCTTCAAGGAGTCCTGCAAAAGCTCCGGCAAGAGCAGGATCATAGCGTTGAGGTGATTTCACTGAATGAAATTGTTGCAAAGGGATTTTTAAACTGTGAGTGCTGACAAAATTACCAAAGAGCTGGCCATTAAAGACGGACCCATTGATATCATTAAACACCGATGGGTGTATCTGATTATCTCGTTCTTCCTGTTGGCGCCGGGGGTGTATTTTATTGTCAACAATATGATGAACCTGCCTCAAAATGCGCCGGTCCGTTTGGGTATTGATTTTACCGGTGGGACGATTTTAAAACTTGGGTTTGAAAACAAGCTGGAGCAGGAAGATTTGGGCGCGGTTCGCGAAATCTTTGAAAAATATGGTTATACCGGCTCTGTGATTCAACTGCAAACACCCAGAGAGCAGCTTGCCCAGACTCAAGAGGCAGATGCTAAGCCCTCTAGTGATGTATCAGGCCCTTCAGCCATATCAGTAGAGTCTGAGAAAAGTGACAATACCAATATCCTTGCTACTGAAACGACAACGGCTGACGCAAAGGTCGAGACGATGGCTGAGACTGCGGTCGATGAACCGGTGTCGATGGAAACCTCAGATATTCAGTCCATTCTGTCGGTACGGGCCAAACAGCTTAAAGGTGATGATGGCACCCTGATTCAACAGGAGTTGGCCAAGACCTTTGGCGGCCGTTTAGAACTTCTGCAAAAAACTTCTATCGGTCCTACGATTGCTTCAGAACTCATGACCAACGGACTGTTGGCCTTGCTGTTTGCGTATCTGCTGATTGTAGGGTACCTGACGTTTCGGTTTGAATTTGATTACGCTGTGTGCGCTATGGTGGCTCTGGTCCATGACACGTTATTTGTGTTTGGGGTATTTGCCATGTTGGGGATGTTTTTCCAAACCGAGGTGGACAGTTTGTTTGTGACCGCTATTCTGACTGTGATTGGTTTTAGTGTTCACGATACCATTGTGGTATTTGACCGTTTACGGGAAAATAGCCGGATTTATTTTTCCAAAAAGCTGCCGTTTAGCACTATTGCTAATGCCAGTGTGAACCAAACCCTTGCCCGGAGTATTAATACGTCGGTGACGGCTTTATTTACCTTGTTTGCTCTGTTCTTTTTTGGTGGGGAAACCACCCGGGATTTTGTTTTGGCCGCCATACTGGGGATTAGTGTGGGGACTTATTCAAGTATTTGTGTGGCGAGCTTAGCCCTGGCTTGGTGGCGCGAACGGCAGGTTACAAAACACGCAGCAGCGTAATTCTCTCTAGAATTTGGATTTTTTGGGCTGGTCCGCTATAGTACACGTAAGGTCTTAAAGACAGCGTAATGTGCTACTTTGAATGAGGAGGCGTTTTGATGGCAATGATTCAGCGGCTGTTAGCCATTGGTTTTGGGGTGAGTCTGGTCATAATGACGGTTGCTTCCGGCCAAGGGTTTGCCCAGGAATCTACCCCGGTAACGCCTTTGAAGTTGGGCGCTGCCTCTCAAAAGGTTCCGCCAGGGACCCTGCTAACGCTAGTATTTAATACGGAGTTGGACTCCAGGCTAACCGCAGAAGGAGAACCATTTACCGCCTTGGTAGACGAGGATCTGGTGACTGAATATCAAGACGGTGGCCGTAGGATTGTGCTGCCTAAAGGGACGGTGGTTCGAGGACGTGTGGATACGGTTCGGCGTCCGGGCTTTTTTAGCCGAGGCGGTGCAATGACTTTGGATTTTGATCATGTGGTGGTGCCCACCGGACAGTTATTGCCGTTAGATCTGAGCTTGTCGGCAACCCAGGAAATGGTTAAAGCGGTGAAAACCCAGCGCGGTGCGGCAAATCGCGAGCTGGCGCTGTATTCTGATCCGGGGGTTGGGGTAAAAGTGAACCAGAGTGTGGGAAAAGGAATGGATACCTTTACTAAAATTATGGATGCCGGGGTGAAAACCGGTCAGGAAACCGCAGGTGGCGCCGGGGTGATTTTAACAGTGCCTGCTGCGGCTCTGGGCGGCACGGTTGCCGGAGGAGCAGTGACGGCAGGGAATTCCGTAAAAGCTCTTGTCGGTCGTGGAGAATCGGTGCGTATTCAACCCGGAGATGCCTTAAAGGTAGATTTTAGCGGCGCTTTTGATTTGCCAGCGGAATAAAAAATTTATGAGAGCGCTTCTTTAAAGCGGTTAAAGAAGGAGCCGGATTCTTCTTTGTCGGATGTTTCTGCTGGCTTGGCGTGTTGGGCATGGGCGGCTGCCTGGCTGTTTTTGTTGCCGTGGTTGAGGTCTTCCAAACGTTGAACGGCCTTTTTCTCTTCACCCGAAAGTTTTTTTGGAATATGCACATCTGTTTGTACGTATAAATCGCCTCGGCGATTTGGATCGTTGAGGTGAGGGACGCCTTTGCCTTTTAGGGTAAAGACATGACCGGTAGGGGTGCCGGCTGGGATCTTTAGTGTTTCCACATCATCTAAACCTTCAACCTGGTAGTTACCGCCCAATACAAGTGTGGTGTATGGGATTTCTTGCGTGGAGAGCACGTGATAACCGTCCCGTTGGAACTGAGCGTGGGGTTTAACCCGCATGATGACGTAAAAATCTCCAGGCGGACCACCCAGGTGTCCGGCGTTTCCTTCGCCACTGACACGTAGACGGGTGCCGTTGTCTACTCCGGCTGGGATAGTAACGGTGAGTTTCTTTTGAATCTCTTGGCGGCCACGACCGTGGCACTCTTTGCACGGATCTAAAATCATGCTGCCTCGCCCCTGGCATTGAGGGCAGGTGACAATTTGGGCCATGGTGCCCAAAATGGTTTGGGTGGTTTGGCGCAGCTGGCCGTTGCCGCCACACTGTTGGCATACCGTTGGGCCGGATCCTGGAGCAGACCCGCTGCCATTACAGGGGCTACAGTGGTCCAGCTTGTTAATATCCAGCTCTTTTTCAATGCCGAACACGGCTTCTTTAAACTCTAATTCCAGCTCCAAGCCCAAATCGTCTCCGCGCATGGGGCCGGATCGTCTGCCGCCTCCACCGCCGTAGCCGCCGCCGAAAAACGTTGAGAAAATATCTGAGAGGTCGGGGAATCCGTCCATAAAATCCCAGTTGGTGGAGTGGCCGCCGCTTCGAAGCCCGTCATGGCCGTAGGTATCATAGACCTGTCGTTTTTGGGGATCACTGAGCACCTGATAAGCTTCGCCCAACTCCTTAAACTTTTGCTCAGCATCAGCGCTTTTGTTGGTATCAGGGTGGTATTCCTTCGCCTTTTTGCGGAACGCTTTTTTAATCTCAGATTCCGATGCGCCTTTAGAGACTCCAAGAATGTCATAAAAATCTTGTTTAGCGCTGCTCATGGGTTAATTCTCATGCATCTACTTCTGCGGAAAAACCGCTGTCTTTTTGCGTGTTGGCGAAAGGGTTGCTGGAGATGTCGCTTTCAGGAGTGGTGTCGGAGCTGCTGGCTGTTTTTGCAACAGCGACAGAAACCATGGCAGGCCTTAGAACTCGATCGTGGAGCATAAAACCTGCCTGAAGTTCTTCCACAACATTACCTTCCGGGTGATCGGACGTTTCAACTTGAGTTACCGCTTCGTGATAAACGGGATCGAATGCTTCTCCGGCTGTTTTAATTTGCTGAAACCCATGATTGGCCAAGCTACTGTTGAGTTGATTATGCAAGAGTTGGAAGCTCTGGAACAGGGTTTTTGGGTCAGAACTTTCGGTCAGACTTTTTCCGGCGCGGTCCAGGTTGTCTAATACAGTGAGCATTTCCACCATGACGTTTTCAGCCCCGTATTTACGGAGGTTGAGTTGTTCCTGTTGCATCCGCTTACGGTAATTGTCAAAATCCGCTGCCAGTCGAACATATTGGTCTTGGAGCTCTTGAAACTTTTGTGGCGATAAATCCACTATATCTGATGCGGACTCCTCTTCTGGTGAGCTAGCTTGGATTTCGGGAGCATTACCCGCGTCTGTTTCCACTTGAGCGCCGGCCTGAGGTTCCTCTGGAGAAGATACAGCTTCTGCTTCATCGGCAGTGTTTTCTTGATGAAGGCTCATGGTGATGAATTCCTTAATTTAAAAACGGTTGTTGCGGGGACCCATACGCTAACTCTGCCAGAATACCCCAGTTTTACAGTAAGGACCAGTTCAAACCCAATGGTTTAAGAAATCTCTTGAACTAGGCAGATTTTTTCGATTATAGCAAGGGTAAGAGCAAATGAATGGGTTCTTAAGCTTTTTTTAAGAGGTGGGGTTTTTGTTAGAAAATCAATTCAATGGTGTTTGAATAAATGATTTACGGGGTTGATTGGCTGAGAAGGTTACTCTGGCATGATGCGATGACAGGCCGATCGCTCTTCTATAGGCTTGTTGATGGTGTTAGCCTGACTGATGCCGGAAAGGGTTTTGGGAGAATGCTTGTAACAATCCGTTAATAATTTGTGATTTCTGTAGCAACTGGATTGATTGAGAGAAGTTATTAGGGTAGTCATGCTATTTACGCTGTTCTACTCAATAATCTGAAAGCGTTGTAAGAGAAGGAAGGGTTAATCCTCAAATGATGTATCCGCCAATCCCCCATCCGGCCCAACAAGGGGGTGTTTATCCACCGTACCAGCCCATGAGCCGGGTATCTCAAGTGGGGCACACTTCCCGTCACTCAACCTCAAGTCGTGCTGCCATTCCGGCGACCTCTTCGGCTGTGAATATCAATATTATTGAGCCCAAAAATTTTAACGGTGTTGCTGATCCCGGCCAAATGAATACGAACCCTTCTCAAGATGAGAGTTCTTCCTTTGTTCAACGGACAACACCTGCTCCATTTGTTGGCCCTTCAGCCCCTTTTTCAAATCCAACTACACTGCCATCTGTTGGCCCCACACAAACTTCTACAATGCCAGGGCAAGCTATAAGCCAACCGCCTTCCCAAACGGCTACTTTCTCGCCAGGAATGACACCCCAAAACTCTCTTGAAAATGCGTATCTTCAGGCTTTAAATGAAAGAAACCAAGCAGAACAGGCACGGAATGAATATCTATCGTTAGCTAACCAATTGAACAACCAAGCGGCCTTTCAACAACAAATGACGCCTACTCCACCAGTGATGCCTCAGACTGCTGCTCCGTTTCAAACCAATATGATGGCGCCTCAGGGATTTGGGTATCCGCCGGCTCCAGCTCCCATGCCGGTTGGGTATAACCCAGCCATGCTGCAACAGGGGTCTCAACCTCCTTTTCAGCCGCAACAATTTCAACAGCCTTTTGCCCCACCTCCAGGCCAACCTGTGATGGCTCAGCCTCCGGTTCCTCCTGGGCAAATGCTACCCGGCCAATCTCAGCCAGGGCCAATGCCGCCAAACCAATTCTCTCCAGATCAAATAGCGCCTCAAGGACAACAGGCTGAAGTGTTTCGCTTCCAAAACATGCCGGTTCAACAGCTCAACCAAATTTTAGAAGCTCCCCAGACCTTGCAAGATAAGGCAGATGCCATGATTGCTATTGCCAATTCCGGAACAGGTGATCAAAAGACTTATGATCTGCTGTTAAAAGAAGCGATGACGGATACCAGCAGTGTTGCCCAAGATCCGGTGCTGTTAGATGACGCTAACTACCTGCGACAATTGGCGCTACAAACCTTGGGTATTCTAAACCGAGGCCAACTTGAAAGCGGTGCTCCTTTTGCTTTGCAAGAACTGCCGGGCTACACGCCAGATAGAGCCCGTTATGGTGGGAAAGGATTCTTAGGCCTGGGTGGCGGCAAAAGTATGGCCGAAGCCATTCTATTGAATCCTCAGTTAGATGAGCAGGTAAAAATTGGCCAGCTGCATAAAATGATGGCTGAAGATCTCTTGAATAAAGTGTCTCCGGTGGAAGTTAAAAAAATAGAGACAGTCTTAAATAAAGCCAAAGACTTGCCGGGTAGTGATCAAATGAAACAGCTGATTGATGCTGTCTTAAATCGTCAATCCTTGCAGCTTGGATCTGCAGGACAGCAGGCTACGCCTGGTGCTGGATTTGAAGCCGCCGCAGGATTTGGACCTGCAGGTAATCCCATGATGGATAATACACCTGGTGCGCCAGTAGGTTTCCCAGGTGGTCCTCAGATGCCTCCTGAAATGATGGCTCAGATGGGACCTGGCCCTGTTCCGGGGTTTAATCCTGGTGGATCTCCTATTCCGGCTGGCCCAATAATGGCGCAGCCTCAGCAGTTAGCCATGAATACTTCTGTTTAAAAGGCTTTTAGAAAAACTATATAAATTTAACCTGTATAGAGTCTTTGGCATTGAAATGTCGGGTGATATAGAATGACAGGCACATTGCATTGTATCTGTCTATTGAATCAGTCTTTTTCATAGTAGGGATTCTCAATGACCTCTCCAGGTTTGTCGGCTTCACCGTACCGAACGGTTTCGTGGCCATTTGCCGTTGGAATGGGGCTTTTTGTTTTGGGTGTCTGCCTGTGCCTGGTGCTTTATTTGTGCCATACGGCAGGATTTACTTCTGAGCTACCCCAGTCTCAAGAAGCATTACCTCAATTACAGCAAGAAGAGTGGCCATCTGTTTCTGTAACCTCTGATAATGAAGCGCCCCTTAACGACAACCTTGATCATCCGTTTTCCTTTCCGCTTCATCAGGTTTCACCGGGTTTATCTTATGGTCGTATTCGCTTTCAGCACAGTCAAAGTCATTTTCAAGGAACGAATTACCAACCAGCTCAAGAGCCTGTGCAGGTGCATGTATTGGTAGTGTCTTCTGCTGCTATAGCAGAGAATTCGGCTTCCAGGCCGATAGTTCGACTTGTTCCGTCGATGGCGTCTTCAACGGTGACTGGTTTGTTGCCGGTTAAAACGATGGTTGAACAGACGGGAGGAATTGCCGGTGTGAATGCAACATATTTTAAGCCAGACACTGGCACTGCGTTGGGCTTACTGATGATTCGTCGCGAAATAATTTCCGGGCCTTTATTTCGGCGGGCGGCCTTGTTGATGACTCAGGACGGTCAATACCATATTGAGAAAATGGGCTTTCAGGGGATGTTGCTGCTGCCTGAAGTGGTCGGTGGTCAAAGTTTAATGATTGATAATGTGAACCAGCCTCGGACAGACACTCGGCATACTGTTTTGTATTCTCACCGATGGGGTCGAGTGGCGCCGCAAATTCCTTCAGACGGGCTTCAGGTTCAGCTAGTAGGTGGTGTGGTTCGCCAAGTATCTGAAACCCGATCTTTGGAGATTCCTAAAAACGGCTACGTTATCAGTGGTCCTAAAACCTTAGGTATGATTTCTTTGGCGAGGTTATCTGAATCTGATGATGAAAATAAGGTGTATTTTCGATTCCACCTGGATCCAATAATTCCTAACCTCCTTCATGCCGTTGGAGGTGGGCCTTTATTGGTTCACAATGGACAACTTGCATTAGATCCTGCCTCAGAAAACCTAGAGGCATTCCCTATAGTACAACCGTCTCCCAGGACGGCTGTAGGTATCCGTCAGGATGGGTCGTTACTCTTGGTGAGTGTGGAAGGGCGTCGGCCAGGGGTATCAATAGGGGCATCACTTCAAGAGTTGGCTCAATTGATGAAGAATTTGGGTGCTGTAGACGCTATGAATCTGGACGGAGGATCTTCCACTCAGATGGTGGTGGGGGATCAGGTGGTAACCAACGCCGGCGCTAATAAGAGCCATATGGTCAGTAACGGGCTGGTGGTGGTTCCTTACTGAGGTTTGTGTTTTCGACTAGGGGCTATAAAATTCAAATTGCTAGGTTTCTTTGAATAGTGGGTGGATAAAGAAACGCTTTACAAACGGTTTCAATCGCAGGCTCTGGGTTTTGAGGTGGTATACTTTTTTACGAGAAAATGGCGTTGAGCAGTTGAGTTTATTGGGTACCTGATTTTATGAGGCATTGGACTAAACTAACTAGGCTAACTAAACTGAAGGCAGCTTGTTTAGCAGGATTATTGGCGTTCACTCAAATGGTTCCTTTGGCTCTGCCGGTATGGGCAGCAGCCAGCATGGTGCAAAGCATTAACTACGATCAGGGTCGGCAGCAATTATCGATCCATACGACCGGCGCTTCGGGTCGAGCCAGCCTGTCTAGCTTGACTATTAATGGGAACAAACGTCTAATTCTGGATATTCATGATGCAGAAATCGGCATGTCGATTCCCCGGGATGCAGTGTTGCTCAAGAGCTTGTCCGGTAAAATGCGTGGGATTCAGTACATCTCAGTTAACCAGTTTGGCGGCAGTCGTCCGGTTGTTAGAATTTTGTTGGATCTGAAGGGGGAAACCTATCAAGGGTCTCTGGCGAATTCAACTGGACCAGATATACATCTTAAAATTCAGTCTAAACGTGTTGCAACAAAGCCATCTGCCCCAAGATATAATGAAAATAGTTCCTCTGGGAATTCATATTCCCAATACCCCAGCGATACGGTAGATGCAGTTGATCGGGTTGACCCCACCAGTTATCAGGCTGCCCAGAATACCATTGCTCGCCAACAGCGTCAGTTGCAATCTCAACAACAAAAACTGGAAACTGCCTCTCGAAAGCTTCGCCAATTTTCTCAACAGTCCGGGCAGTCGAGTGAATATGAAACCAGAATTCAGGCGCTTAAAGACCGGGTGAACTTGCTTCAATCCAAATTAAACGAGGCCAACCGGCGATATGAATCTTCCCGTCAATCCCTTTCTGGTTATCAATCTGCCAGTGGAGAGGTGTCTCGGCTTCAAGCACAAAACAGAGACTTGGCCGAGCAGCTTCAAGATGCCAAGCTGAAATATCAGCGGCTGAACAACAACATCCAGATTCAAAGCAGCAAGCTGGATAACAGCAATACGTTGATGGATGAGATGAAAACCACGCTGGTTATTATGAATCAGCGATACGATCAGGTTTTGGGCGAGAATAAGTCATTGCAGGCTCGCCTAACCAAGCAAGAACAAGCGTTGGCCTCCTATCGCCAACAGCAAAATAGTGTGCGGCAAATTAACAGCCAATTGGCCGATGCCAGAAGCCAACTGTCCGGGTTGCAATCTAAAGTGCAACAGCAGTCTCAAACCATTAATAACCTGAACGCCAGACAAAAAGAGATGGGCGAGCAAGGTGCTCGGTTGCGGGCGATGCAGGATAAAGTGGGTTTACTACAAAACAAACTGAACCAGACGGTTACTCAAAACAACACTTATGCCAAGCAAATTGCTCAATTGAAGCAGCAACGTCAAACGACATCTGATCTGCAGCAGCAAAATCAGACTTTGAACCAAACCATAAGCCAGCTTCAGCAACAAAACCAACAGATAAAGGCGACGTTAGCGAAGGTAAATCAGCAGTATGAAAAAGCTCAGGTAGATGCTTCGTCTGCGAAGACCACGACCCAATCTTTACAGCAAAAGCTTCAGCAGCAGGCCAATTTAACGGCGACTCTGAATGAAAAAGAAACCAGGATTAGTCAGCTGTCAAAGCGGAATCAAGAGCTGGAAACAACGTTGAGTGGCTTTACTCAGCAACAAAACTCTCGCCAGCAAGAAGCTCAAACCCTTCAACAGAGACTGGCAGCCCAAACCCAAAAAGTACAGGCGTTGCAAAGCCAGTTAACCGCTGCCCGTCAAAGTGCTCAGAAAGACGCCACAAAGTTGGCCGCGTTGGCTGAAAAAGAAAATCAACTTAACCAGTTAACCCAACGGAATCAGCAACTGGAAAAAAATCTGAGCCAGGCTTCTCAAACCCAACAATCAGTCCAGTCTCAAACCAAATCTTTATCTGCTCAGCTGTTAGAAAAAAACCAGCGTATCCTAGGGCTGGAAACGGAGGTTCAGCAGGCGAACCTGGATGCTGAAAAAGCCAAGCAAGAGCTGGATACGGTGAATGCCGTGATTGAGCAAAAACAAAAGCAGATTGCGCTGCTGAATGAGCAGGTAAAGGCCAGTAACCAAACGGCAGATAAAGCGACTGCTCAAAAATTAGCGGCGTATCAAAAACAGGTGAACCAGTATCAGACCCAACTGACTCAAAATCAACAAACGATTTCCGGGTTACAGACGCAGTTAAAAAGCGCAAATGCGAATAATCAAGCAGGTAAAGCCACCAGCCAAAAATTGACGGCATATCAAAA
The DNA here is from genome assembly GCA_019634025.1 of Vampirovibrio sp. Lineage (GTDB taxonomy): Bacteria > Cyanobacteriota > Vampirovibrionia > Vampirovibrionales > Vampirovibrionaceae > JAHQWC01. Next base: position 29,259 of record JAHQWC010000097.1, on the reverse strand, counting down.
ACAACTGAAACAATATCAGACCCAACTGACTCAAAACCGACAAACGATTTCTGGGTTACAGACGCAATTGAAAAGCGCCAATGAAGCCAAGCTTCAGGCTGAAACGAACGCTAAAAATACTCCTGAAACCCAGGTTGCTGCGGATCCAAAATCTTCAAAAGAGTATCAACTACTGTTAAGCGACAACCGGAAATTGGCTTCAGATCTGACGGCTCTGAAGCAGACTTTGAATGAGAAGACCGCCACATTGGCCAATTTGACACAAGCCAATGCATCTCAAAAGCAGGCCAGTAAAACTCTGTCGCAACAAGACCAACAGCAACTGACTTCGATTAAAAAGTCTTTAACAATCGTCCAACAAAAATATCAGACTGCACTGTCAGATAATAAGTCCTTAAAAATGGACTTAGAGTCTTTGGAAATGCAGTTGAATGAATCAAAGCAAAAGGTTGCCAAGCTTGAGTCTTCCACAAATCCTTCATCATCTGTGCCCAATGCTGAAGAAAAGTTGGTGGCGATGCAGGATGAAAATCAGCGGTTGAACGGCTTGCTGCGTGAACTTCAGCAAGAGAAAAACCAGTTAGTGGCCGATCTGAAAATGGTGCAGACAACCCAAGCGACTTCGGCTGCTGGCCAGCAGTCTGCATTGTCTTCGGATTCTTCTGGTGATTGGGCGGTTGTGGAGTCCCAATTCAGTCAAGGACAAAACCTAGAACGTACTGGCGATTTAGATGGCTCGCTCCAGGCATACACCCAGGCTTACAATGCTGCCCCTACTTTCCCCAAGGTGGTATATGCCCGGGCCAATGTTTTAATGAAGCGTAAGCAATACGATGAAGCTATTAACCTGTTACAACAGTTTTTGGTGAAAGAGCCTTATAATCGGGAAACCTATAACTATATCGGCAAGGCTTACCTGTTGGATAACCGGCTGGATGAAGCCTACGAAGCTTTTAGTATGGCGATTCCCACTAATGTGATGAATAACTATGCCACCACGTTGAAGCGTCAGGGAAAAATGGAAGAAGCGGAAAAAGTGTTTCAAACCGCTTTGGAATTTAACCCGGATGATGGGGATCTCCTGTTTAACCTGGGTAATCTATACAACATGAAAAACCAGGTGGATAAGGCGGCTTCTGCTTACGAAAAGGCCCTAAACATCAATCCTGAATTTGCCGAAGCTCATTACAACTTGGGTTTGGCGTATTCTAAAATGGGCGAAAAAACCAAAGCGGTTTCCCACCTGGAGACCTTTTTACGGCTGTCTCCCAACGCCAGTAATGCAGAAGCCATTCGGAGTTATGTTGCCCAGTTAAAGGGATAAGATAAAAGGGTAGGCACCCGTTAGCAGGCTAATGAGTTAAAGGATTCTTCTTTTATGAAAGTACCTACTTTTCGTATTGCTTCAATGCACGTGATGAAACGGCTTGCCCTGATGGTCATGTCTCTTTTCATGGCAGTTGGTCTTGCTACCCACACTCCTGGTTGGGCTCAGGATGCTGCGGAAAGTACTATTCCTAAATTAGTTTCTGTTCACCCGGACAGTGGTGCGGAGACCTTGGTGCTTCAGGTGCAGGGAGGTACCTTTGATCCGGTGCTTCACTTGGAGCCTGCTAAAAATGGTGGTTACCGAATTGTGATTGAAGGCCATCCTGCCGTATTGGATGATGCTCTGAAACGTGACACCGTGGCAGTGAGTGATGAGCTTTCAAGTGCTATTCAGGGGGTTCAGTCCGTGCAGTTGTTTCAAGAGCAAAAAACGGATGGGCCGCCTGCGGTCCGTCTGGAGTTGGTCACCGCCTCTAAAATTCAGCCTCAAATTCAATCCAATACCGGTTCTATTATTACCATTGCCCTTCGTAACGCCAGTTTCCAAAATGCGACGAGCTCATCATCAGTCAATCAGACTGCTACCGATGTCTCTGATACGTCAGCAGTCTCTGTCTCTGTTTCTCCCCAATTTAAAAATATTGGCCGGTCGTTCTCCATCTATAGCGCGATGTCGGATTTGGCAGTGGATGGTGTGGTTCGTCAGGCTTGGCAAGATTACCGGAACGGTCGGTTAAACGATGCTCTGCTTGCATTAAGGCCCTACCACGACAAAATTCCTGAGGATTCAGTGGCAACGTATTTAACGGCGCTCATTTACCAGGGGTTGGATGATCCGATGAATGCCGGGGTGATCTTGCAGGAACTGATTAAAGATGAGCCGAACTTTCTGGCTGCTCATCGAGATCTGATTTACTTGAACCTGATTCAAGGCAATTTTGTTGATTCTCAGCGGCTGATTCAATCTGCCTTGGAGCGCTTTCCCAATGAGTCGGAGCTGCTGATGTCCCAAGGAATTCTCCAAGAAGCCTCTGGAGAATTGGATGCGGCGCGAGACAGCTATGAATCTATTTTGAAACAAAACCCGTATCACTTAAGCGCCCATTTTCGCTTAGGTTTGGTGGCGCTCAAAAATAATCAGCCCCGCAGCGCTGAGGTGGAACTGAAACGGGTGTTGTCTGCGTACCCTGAGCACCACGACTCTTATAAGGCCCTGGGGTATGCGGACGCGGCCCTTCATAAAAAGCAAGAAGCCCTGGCAGATTTTCGCAAGGCATTGATGCCGGATGTTTTATTACGCTATGGCGCCATGTTGGTGGAAAACGGACAGTCGGATGATGCCAAAGCTCTTTATCAGGCGGCAGAGGTCTTGGCGGTGAATGATTCCGAGACCCAGTACAATCTGGGGATGGCTTATCTTGAGATTCAAGAAAAAGCTTCTGCCCAGCGGATGCTGGAGCAGTTTATCAACCAAGCGACTGAACAACCTGAAGAACGCCTATCGGCTGCCCGCCAAACCCTGAAACAGCTTCAACGCAAAACGAGTTCCACCTCAAAAAAACCTGTTAAAAAATAAAAATTTAAAACAGATAAAACAAGCTTATAGTTTGAGCAGCGATTGTCTTTTTGGTAGGTTGAAGGCGTGTTCTAACCGCTGGAGAACCTTCTATGGTCATTCAGGCCGAACCCAAAAAAGTTTTCATCGAAACCTTGGGCTGTCAGATGAATAAATCTGACAGTGAGCTGATGTTGGGCTTATTGGTCAAAGAGGGTTTTGAGGCGGTGTTTAAGCCGGATGAAGCGGATCTGTTAATTATTAACACATGCCAAATTCGAGGATCTGCTGAAGACAAAGCGTACAGCTATATGGGTCGTTGGAACAAGCTGAAAAAGAAGCGCCCTGAGATGAAAATTGCCATGGCGGGGTGTGTGGCGCAGCAAACCAAAGAAGAGGTCTTTAAGCGGGCGCCCTATGTGGATATGGTGTTTGGTACCCAAAACATCCAGGATCTGCCCCGGTTGCTCCGTGAATCTTTTGAAGGTTCTACTCACCTGTCTGCGGTCGATCGCCAAAAACCCCGGAGCACCTACGATTACTTTACCGACGTATCTGCTCAGCGCCAAAGTGATGTGTATGCCTGGGTCACCATTATTGAAGGATGTGATTATTTCTGTACCTACTGCGTGGTGCCCTATACCCGTGGTCGTCAAATCAGCCGGGCGCCGGAATCTATTCTGCGTGAGGTCAATGAATTGGCTGCCTCTGGCTTTAAAGAAGTAACGTTACTGGGCCAAACCGTAGATGCTTACGGGAAAGACTTTCAAGACCGATCGTATGGTTTGGCGAGCCTATTACATGAGCTCAACGAGGTTCCGGGCCTTGAACGGATTCGGTTTATGACCTCTCACCCGCTGGATCTCACCGATGACATTATTGACGCCATTGCAACCCTGCCCAAGGTGATGGAGTACATCCACATCCCGATGCAGGCCGGAGATGATGTGGTGTTGGATCGGATGCGGCGGGGGTATACGGCTGCCCAGTATTATGAGTTGGTAGACAAAATCCATCACCGCATTCCCAATGTTGCCGTCACCGGCGATTATATCGTTGGTTTTCCAGGGGAAACGGAGGAACAGTTCCAGCACACCTTGGACTCGGTTGTCCGCAGCAATATTGATGTTGCCAATACGGCAGCCTACTCTCCCCGTAAACAAACCCCGGCCGGTATTTGGGAAACCGAGCGAGAAGAGGGTGTTGATGATGATATTAAACAAGAACGCTTACAGCGTTTAAATGCGGCTATAACTGAACAGAGTGCTCGAAAAAATGCCCCCTATCTGGGCCAAACCGTTGAAGTGCTGGTTGAAGGGGTGAGTCGTCGAAATAACGAGCGCTTGATGGGGCGTACCCGGAGTAATAAGGTGGTGAATTTTGAGTCCTCCTTCTCAGAAGACGATTTGGTGGGAAAGTTGATCTCCGTTCGTATTACAGACGCTCCTGCCTGGTCCTTAACCGGTGTTCATACTCCTGAAAACAAGATGTTTCAACCGTTGAATTCTACTGAGCCTACTTCTTGTGACCTCTCCCTCTCCAGTATTTCATAACCCGGTGTATCTCAGCCTGGGCAGTAACCAGGGAGATCGGGCCGGGTTGATGAATCAGGCACTTGCCCTGTTAGAAGGATTGTCGGATACCAGCGTAGTTCAATCTTCTTGTCTTTATCAAACAGAGCCTCAGGGGCCGGTGGCGGATCAGCCGTGGTTTTTAAATGCCGTCGTTAAAATCGAAACCACTCTAACCTCAGAAGCCTTGCTGATTTGTTGTCGGGAAATCGAAACGGCGTTAGGTCGAAATAGAGCAACAGAGACGCCCCAAGGGCCTCGGACTTTGGATATCGACATCCTTTTTTGTGGAAGCCAAGTTCTGGATACTCCAGATCTTAAAATCCCTCACCCCCGGCTTCATCAACGGGCGTTTGTGTTGGTCCCGCTCTTGGAAATTGCACCGACCTTCCTGCACCCTCAGTTAGGCCGTTCTATTGAGCAATTGCATATGGATCTGGATGAACCGGGAGAGGTAGGTATCTATACAGAGGCCGTGCTTTCGGTATAGTAATGGGCTGATTTTTAATTTTAATAAGTGGTCTACTACGTCTGCCAATATATGCAACGCGTTTTCAGAAAAGGGCTAATGTACTTCGGCAGGGTTTTGGCTTACAGGTAACTTAACCGTAAACGTAGAGCCTTTTTCTGAGGTACTTTTTGCTTGTATGGATCCCCCATGGCGTTCGGCAACCTTTTTGCAGATAGAAAGTCCAATACCTGTTCCGTCATAGATTTGGCGATCGTGAAGGCGTCTAAATACTTCAAATATGCGCTCTTGGTACTCTGGATCAAATCCAATCCCATTGTCTTCCACCGATATCTGGATAAATCCATCGGCAGGGTCACTGGCGGCAACCTTTACTGCAGGTGGTATTTCATCACGACGAAACTTGAGGGCGTTACTGATCAAGTTATGAAAGAGCTGATGGAGCTGAGTTTCTGATCCGTACAGCGTGTCAGGTAGATTGGACAGGTCTATGGTGCCTTTTGTTTCTTCAAGGCGAGGCTCTAGATCGGACAAGATATTGCCAAACAAGATTTTGGTGTCCACATTACATAGCGGAGCATCACTTTTGTTGATTCGGCAGTAATTTAATAAGTCGATAATCAACTGCCGCATCCGGCCAGAGGCAGAAACCATCCGCTGGATATATCGGCGGCCATCTTCGTTTAATGTGTCTTGGCACTTATTTTCTAAGAGTTCGCAGTAGGTTTGGATTTTTCGCAGAGGTTCCTGGAGATCGTGGGAGGCAATATAAGCAAAGTTTTCCAGTTCCTGGTTACTTTCTAGTAGCTTTTCTCTTAACTCCATTTCCGGTGTCACATCAAATGAAATGACGACTACTCCAAGAGGGCTCTCTTTCCCTCCGTAATAAGGGACCTTATCTGTCCGTATCCAACATTTAGTTCCGTCTATGGGTAGATAGGGTTCGATGTAGCCAATCTTTGCTTCTCTCGACTGTACGACTTCCAAGTCATCTTTCAAATAGGCCTCTGCAACTTCCGGAAAAAACCTTTCTGTAGGTTGCCCTTCAATTTCTTCAATGGGGTAGCCAATGGTGTCTGCAGCACGCTGGTTTAGCTTTAGGATGGTATTTTTATCATCCTTATAAAAAATGGTGGCTGGCAGGGTGTTTAAAATAAATTGGTACTCTTCAGTTTGTTTTGCCAACGCTTCTGCAAGCTGCTTTTTTTCTGTTATATCACTAATAGACCCGGCCATTCGAATGGGTTTTCCGGCGTTATCATAAATTGCTTTGCCTTTGGCCAAAAACCACCGGTAGTGTCCCTGTTTCACGCGCAACCGGTACTCAATTTCATAAGGGAAGCCGTGGGTTAAATGATTCTCAACGGCTTTCAAAGTAGAATCATGATCATCGGGGTGTAAATGACTTTTGAAAGAATGAAACTCATGTGGAAATTCAGATTCATCTTTGTAGCCTAACAACTCAAGGAAACGAGGAGAGTAGTAGACCTCATTGGTGAGGATATTCCAATCCCACAGGCCGTTATTTGATCCTGCTACGGCTACTCGAAAGCGTTCTTCACTTTCTTTTAGAGCTTGCTCAACTTGTTTAATATCAGTAATATCTCGGCCTTCAGGAATGAGATAGACAATTTCTCCGGCATCGTTATAGCCAGGCTTCAATGAGAAGTCTACATGCACTAAACTGCCGTCTGGAGTTGGATGGGTTGCTTCAAATTTTACAAACTCCCCGGCGCGTGCTTTTTCAATGGCTTCTTTTAACTGTGTCTGAAGGTCACTAGAGTGAGACCACCAAGGTGTTTCCCAGAAGGGCTTATTTATAACATCTTCAGGTTTTGTGCCAGATGCGTTCATGGCAGACGAGTTTGCCTCTAGAAGAATACCATCCAGGTCTAATATCCCAATAAATTGGTAGGTTTGGTTAAAGATAGCTTGGAACTTGGTAGAACTATCTTTTAATTCTTCCTCATAACGCTTGCGTTCTGTAATATCACGCAAAATACCAGTAAATAATTTCCTAGTGCCAAAATTTATCTCGCTTACGGTTAGTTCAACCGGTATGATCTTGCCACCTTTTGTTTTTACGGCTACCTCTCGGCCAATACCAATAATTTTTTTCTCTCGCGTTTTTAGGTAATTTGCAAGATACTCATCGTGCTCTTCGTGATAAGGGGAGGGCATAATTAAATTGACGTTCTGCCCAAGTAGTTCCTGTTGTGTATAGCCAGTCAACGCTTCCGCTGCTGGGTTGGCTGATTCAATGATACCGGTGTCATCAATGGTGATAATGCTGTCGACGGCGGTCCTAAAAATAGTTCTATACCGAATGTTACTGTCTTGAACCTGTTGAGATAACTTGCTGTTCAATGCCAGGACTTCTTCTTCGGCCTGAACCAAATCCGAGATATCCGTCCATATGGAGTTACTGTAAAGAATATCTCCTGCATCGTCATAGATTGCCTTTACGTTTAACGACACGTGAATTTTCTCACCAGCTTTGGTTTTTAATTCCAGTCGGGCATTCACCACCTCACCCTCGGTGACAAATGCTTGAAACGCATCATGGACAGCCTCGTGGCAGTCTGGATGGTATAGATCAAAGACCTTCATGGCCAAAATTTCGTCTCGGGTGTAGCCTAACCGGTTGACCAATGTTTGGTTGCAATCCAAAACCTGCCCGTCTTCCGGTGATAAAGAAACACTTAGAAAGGGCGCGTTATGATATAAGGCTTCGTATTTTTCCAACCTCTGAGACATCTCAACCCCACCTTGTGGATTTTAACGACAACAGCAAAGAACTCAAGAGCGTTTAGGAGACTGAAAAGTTATGCCTCATAGACTCGAGGGGTCTTTTTGGCGGAACATAACTGCCAGCTACGGTGCCAACCCAATGCGTTGAGCAGTTTATCTGTTGTAATGGTTTTGCGGATATATCCGGATACGTTTTCGTCCAGGGCCCGCTGCTTATCTTCATCTGCTTCAGATCCGGTTAACATAAAAACCAACGAGTTGTCCATTTCCGGACGTTGGCGAATTTCCCGCAGCAGATCAAACCCGTTCATTTTGGGGAGGTTAATGTCAATCAACACCACTCCCGGCATCGGATCGATCATCTGTCCGGACTTCCCCTCCAGTAGCTCAAGGGCCTGCTCGCCACTTTTCGCAATATAAAGCGGGTGAGCGCAATCTTCCATGACCTCTTTGGCCAGCTCAATATCTTCCGGATCGTCTTCGATCAACAAAAAACTGGTCATTTCCATCCCACACAGTTCTCCCATTAAATCTAACCTTTATCCATAGTACAGACTTTGGTGACCTTCAGGCCCCTTTTTTTGAAGGATCTTTCAGGATCCGTCTATGCTATGATGCCTCGGCGTACGCACCTGCGTATTTATCTTGGGGCTTTACCCCATATACCTATTCCGTATGCTTTTTCTTTGATTACGATTAAACTGACAGGTGCTTATTCTATGCCTTCGCTTCCGCAACAAACCCCTACAACTGTTACCTTGACCGTGACAACTTTGGTTCACGGCGGTGATGGTTTGGGCCGGACCGAAGAAGGTCAGGTCATCTTTGCTCCCGGTGTCATACCCGGAGATGTTATTGAAGGACTTCCCGTCAAACAACAGGGTAGATGGCTTATTACCCAGCCCAATATTACTCAACCCTCTCAAAAGCGGGTTACCCCGAACTGCATTCATGCCAATACTTGTGGCGGGTGTGATTGGCAACATCTGGCGGGAGAAGAACAACATCACTGGAAAAGCGCTATTGTCACAGACACCTTGATCCGTATTGGCAAGCTTTCGGATCCGCCGGTGCAGGCCATGTTACCTGTTCAGGGCGATCCGTTCTGGCAAACCCGCCACACTGTGACATGGGTGGTGGATCATACTGGTGAAAAACCTTCTTTGGCCTACCATGCCAAAGCCAGCCACGATTTGGTCAGCTTTACCCAATGCCCGGTGTTGGCGCCGGTGCTTATGGAGACGGCGGCTTGGCTCAATTCGCAATCCGATCTCCTGAAGCAGGCCCGGCAGATTCAGGCCCGCGCCAACCGGGAAGGTCAGGTGTTGGTCGGGTTCCAGTGGAAGTCTGAGAATTTTACTCCGCCGGAAGATATGGCGCAGCGGTTGAACGACTCTCCAATTCTTGGCGCCTTTTATTTGGTGGATGGTGCCGAGCCGCAATCGCTTTGGGGAAATGAAACACTGACGGACACGTTTCTCCAGAAATCCTTTACCTATGGTATGGGCCATTTTGTGCAGGCACATCCGGGTGCATTGGATGTGATGTTGCAATGGCTGGGTAAGCAATTGGCTGAAATAGAGCAGCCGGCGACGGTTTTGGATTTGTATAGCGGTATTGGTGTCTTGGGCCTGTCTCTTTTGAAGCCCGGCCAAATCCTGACCTGCGTGGAAGGAGACAGTACCGCCCTGGCGTTTGCGGAGCAAAATGCAGACGTTCTGGGTACTGCAGAGAATACGACTTGCCTGCACCAACCGGTAGAAGACTTTGTCAGTGAGTCAGAAGAAATGTTCTTTGATCTGGCCATCTGTGATCCGCCTCGTAATGGGTTAAAGCCTGCTGTGGTTTCCTGGTTGGCCAGTCATATCAACCAATCGATAATCTATGTTAGCTGCAATCCTGCTACCCTTGCTCGGGATGTTAAGCTCCTGGCTGAATCGGGCTGGACCCTTCAGACGGTTCAACCTGTAGACTTCTTTCCGCAAACCCACCACGTTGAGGCGGTGGCCATTTTGCGTAAACATTCCTAACCCGTTGGATTCTGTAATATTGATGCTACAATAACGGCCTTCCATTCCGCAACAGACATTTAACCCGATACCCGGAAACTCGATATGGTTCACAACAATCAAATCCGCAATATTGCCATCATCGCCCACGTTGATCACGGCAAAACCACTCTGGTAGATAGCATGTTCCGCCAGAGCGGGATTTTTCGTGATAATGAGCAGGTTACAGAGCGGATGATGGATTCCCACGATCTGGAGAAAGAGCGTGGCATTACTATTTTGGCCAAAAACACAGCCATTCCCTACGGCGATTATAAAATCAATATCCTGGACACCCCTGGGCACGCCGATTTTTCTGGCGAGGTAGAGCGGGTATTGACCATGGTGGACGGGGTGCTGCTGGTGGTAGACGCCGTAGAAGGTCCGATGCCACAGACCCGGTTTGTGTTGCGTAAAGCGTTGAGCTTGGGCCTGACGGTTGTGCTTGTTATCAACAAAGTTGATCGTCCGGCGTCGGATACTGCCCGGGCCATTGACCGGGTGATTGATCTGTTTATCGAGCTGGGCGCTGATGAAAGCCAGCTGGACTTTCCGGTGGTGTATGCCTGTGGATTGGACGGTACGTCCACTCTGGACATGGATGAGCCAATGCAGGATTTAAAACCCTTGATGGACACCATCATCAAACATATTTCTCCGCCGGAAGGCGATAAAGAGCAGCCCCTCCAGTTACAAGTATCGACCCTGGATTACAACGATTATCTGGGCCGGATTGTGGTGGGGAGGATTCGCCGGGGCGAGATTCGTCAGGGCCAGCAGGTGGCTGTAATTGAGCGGAGTGGTAAAGTTTCTTCTCACCGGGTTTCTAAACTGTTTGGTTTTCAGGGGCTCAAGCGGATCGATATTGATCACGCCGAAGCTGGAGACATTGTGGCGGTGGCCGGAATTCCGGAAGTGCAGATTGGGGAAACCCTGTGCGCGCCTGAAAACCCTGAAGCGTTGCCGCCGATTGATATTGAAGAACCCACCCTGAAAATGACCTTCTCGGTAAACAACAGTCCGTTGGCGGGCAAGGAAGGCAAATATGTGACCTCCCGCCAGATTCGTGACCGGCTGTTCCACGAAATTAAAAGCAATGTTAGCTTAAGGGTAGATGATGGCCCAACGCCGGAATGTTTTATTGTGAGTGGCCGGGGTGAGCTGCACCTGACTATTTTGATTGAAACCATGCGTCGGGAAGGCTATGAATTTCAGGTAAGTAAGCCTGAGGTGCTGACGAAGGTTGTTGATGAAGTTACCCACGAGCCGTCTGAAAATCTGATTTTAGAGGTGCCTGAAGAGAATACTGGCGCTTGCATTGAACGGATTGCCCAGCGCAGAGGCGAAATGCAGCACATGGAAACCCTGAACGGACGCACTATGATGGAATTTACCATTCCTTCTCGTGGCCTGCTGGGTTTTCGCAGCGAATTTATTCGCCTGACTCGAGGTCAGGGGATGATGACCTCGGCTTTTCAGAAATTTATTCCGTGGGTGGGCGACATCGGCTCCAGTCGGAGTGGCGTCATATATTCTAATGAGCAGGGTGAAGCCACAGCCTATGCCCTTAAAAACCTGGAAGATCGGGGTGTGTTCTTTATTCAACCCAGAACCACGGTGTATAAAGGCATGGTGGTGGGCGAGCATACCCGGCAAAATGATTTGGGGGTGAATATCTGCAAGACCAAACGCCTCACCAACATGCGCAGCGCCACCTCGGATGTGTTGGAAGTCCTGTCTACGCCGGTAGAGGTGACGTTGGAGTTTGGGTTGGATTACATCGCCACTGATGAGCTGATGGAAGTGACGCCGGAGAGTATTCGGCTGCGGAAAAGTAACATCTAATAGTGGCTCTGTGACGGAACCTCTGGTTATGTTACCCTAACACCTATGGCAGTCCTCACGTTTCAACAAATTATTGATACCCTGAACCGCACCTGGGCGGATCAGGGGTGTGTGGTGCAGTATCCCTACGACACGGAAAAAGGGGCCAGCACCATGAATCCGGCCACCTTTCTGCGGGTGTTGGGGCCAGAGCCTTGGAATGTAGCCAACGTAGACCCTTGCCGGAGGCCTACCGATGGCCGTTATGGGCAGAACCCCAACCGGCTGCAGCATTACTTTCAGTATCAGGTCATCATGAAGCCCTCGCCGGATGATATTCAGGATCGGTATCTCAAAAGTTTGGAAGCTCTGGGCATTGTACTCGCCGATCATGATATCCGGTTTGTGGAAGACAACTGGGAGTCTCCTACCCTGGGCGCTTGGGGCGTAGGCTGGGAAGTTTGGCTGGACGGGATGGAGATTACCCAGTTCACCTACTTTCAGCAGGCTGGCGGATTGGAAATTAAACCGGTTGCGGTGGAGCTGACCTACGGCTGCGAGCGGATTGCAATGTACCTGCAAAATAAAGAGAGTGTGTACGATCTGCAGTGGAACGACACCCTGACCTACGGGGATATTTACCTGCAAAACGAGATTCAGCAATCCACCTATAACTTTGAAGCCTCCAGTGCGGATCGTCTGACCCAATTATTTGACTTATATAAAGCCGAAGCGGATGAGCTGATGGAAAAAAAGCTGGTATTGCCGGCGTATGATTATGTGTTGAAATGCTCGCACACCTTTAACCTGCTGGATGCCCGGGGGGTTATTAGCAAGGATGAGCGCACCAACTATATTTTGCGGATTCGGCGGATGGCGGAAAAAATTGCACACTTGTATGTAGAGCACCGCGAAGAAATGGGCTATCCCCTTATGAAAGGGACAGCCCATAAATCCAATTCTTCCGGCTCTAAAAAATAGCGCCGTGAATATTATTTCTGCTCAGTAACCACTAGTAGATGGTATCCGAACTGGGTTTTGATGGGATCAGAAATTTGACCTACTGGGAGTCGGAAAGCGGCTTGTTCAAACTCGGGCACCATTTTGCCACGGGTGAAAAAGCCTAAGTCTCCACCACGCTCACCTGATGGGCAACGAGAGACCCGCTGCGCAACCTCGGCAAAGGGGGTTCCGTTTTCAATTTCCTGGCGGCATTGTTCCAACTCAGCCTCAGTCTCCACCAATAGGTGGCTGGCTCGGACTTCGTTGACCTGGGTTGCTTCAGACATTTTGAACTCCTTATGATTTAAACGGGTAGTATCGACGTTTTTCGAAAATTTAATTTGCCATGACAGTGATGGGTAAGTGCGCCGCTGAACATTTGGAATAAGTTGTACAGGAAACATCAAAAAATAGAAAACCTGTGATTTACTTCTAAGAAGGTTAAGCCACTGGCATCTTAACCTAAACAGATTGGGTTGAGGTAGGTAAGGCGAAGATTTTCGTGACTCTAAAAAGATTTTGCATTACTCAGGAGAGCAACAGTTACTTCTTAATCTTAGAGAATTTGGCCCCTTCCAGGGAAAGGTCGTACATCAGTCCTTTTTGGCCGATGACAAAGCCGACGACAGGGTTGTTGATGTTTTGGGTATCCAACGAGCCTTCGGCGCCCACTTTAATCAGGGCCACGGATGCATCGACTCCGGCTTTCCAGCCGTCACTGGTGCGGAATTTGCTGAATGCGTCATCGGTCATAAACAATAACAGCACGGTTTTCTTTTGGGCGCCCAACTGGAAACCCCAGGAAGCGGCAATCATGTTGTAATAGTCTGCTGTTTTGCCGTGAACCCGGAGAGCGCCTTCGCCGTATTCACCGCCAAGGCCAAACCCGGCCTTGTACACTTTGGGTAACACCAATACCGCTTTGGCTTTTTTTAACAGTGCTTCGGAGCCCTGTATCTCTTGCCGGAATTGATCCAAGCTGCGGTTTACCCGAAATTCTATTTCTGCGGCATCGGCTGCATCCGCTGGTTGAAAAATACCGGAAACCGCCAAAGACACTATTGTCAAAAAACTGCTGAATATTGCCCATCGGGTCAATACTGCCAAACCGCTCATAAAACAACACCTCTGCTATAGACAAAACCCTGACACAATTGTTCAAGGCAATTGTAGCAGGATCTGATTATGGGAGACACGGCAGAGTATAAACTCTGAAAGCCTTGAATTTAGCGGGCTGCTTTCTTCCGATTTGGTTGCTTGCGGTATATGCCCAAAATGAGCTTATCATCCCGGAGTGTCAGTTCCATATTTTTAAAAAAGTTCATGCCCAACAACCCGGTTAAGCTGCGGTCGTTACCCAGGGGTTGAATGACCACCGGCAGTTGGGTAACCTCTACGCCGCCAATGCTGATGCGATCCACGGTGACCAGTGGGGCTTCAATAGGGCCGTTGGCGGTGAGCACCGTTAACGTTGGGGTAGACTTTGTGACTTTGACGCCTATTTTTTTCGCCAGCTCCGGAGAGATCAGGGTGTGGGTGGCGCCGGTGTCCACCAAAAATGTGCCTAATACTTTTTTGTTAAGTAGCGTATGAACTCTTAACCCCGGATGATTCTGTTTTAGGATGGGCACCTCAACCTGGCGATGAAGGGCGGGTTTTTTCGCCTTCAATTTTATGAGATTCTCCCGGGCCATGCTGGCAATAAGCGGGTTTTGGGTTTCCAGCAGGAGGTTCTGAAAATAGGTTAACGCCTCTTGCTCTTCTTCCAACCCTTGCTGCACTGTTTCTAGAGAGGGGGCATATGCGAGGGAAAACAAGGGGGAGACGCTCCCTGCCAAGATGGAAAAAAACGTCACAGCAAAAACTGTGGCCAAATGTGCCTTGCGGATGAACCGTATCATTTCTCTCACTCTGATTTATCTGTGGTTTATTTGCTCGTTTCTTCATTATGGCCGCAGATCCACTCTGTCCAAATCGTTTAATCAGGTTAGTTTTTTAGGTTTATTCTATTTATGTAAAAAGCCGACGGTATATATACCGTCGGCTTTTAAATATATCTACGCTGTCTTATCTTACGCTTACTTAGCGTGCGTCGTCTTCAATAAAGAAGTCGGACGGGTCCAGATCATCGTAGCTTTTGTATTCATTTGTGTCGGTGCTTTCTGGTTCAATGCCTTCCGGGGTGGGTGGGTCAAAGTCCGTTTCGACGAACTCATCGGTTTGTCCCATATAGAAAGCATTTTGAGCATCGGTCTCAGTAGCGTCTGTTGCTTCCGCTTCTACGTTGGCCTCAGTACTATTTTCGCTGGAGGAAACCTCGGTGGTCTCATCGCCGCGGACCTTATAAATTTCAGGCAGCAATTTGGAGGTTACCCCGAAGTGAACCCGGACGGTGGGTTGGGCATTTGGCTCTGTACCGGAGTTATCGGAGATTCCCCAGCCAAAGTCAATAAAGCCTTCAAGTAGCCGGGTTAACTGTGCCCGTACACCGAGGCCGGCGCCCATCAGTAAGGTTCGTGAAGCATCAGAAATTCGTCCGGCCTGGCTGTCGTCCAACCAGGTTTGACCAAAGTCAAAGAAGGTTGCGCCCTGAACACGGTCGGCCATCCAGGGGCACACATACCGTAATCCGGGAATAGGCCAGCGGTGTTCCAGACCCAAGGTATAGCCACGATCTCCAACAAGCAGACCTTCGGTAAACCCGCGAACGCTAAACGCGCCGCCGACCTGGTACTGTTCTGCCGGTGGCAGGGCATCCGGAGAAATTTGTCCGGTGGCGCGGAAAATTAAGTAGTTACTTTTGGGAAGACGGATCAACCGGTTTACCACCCCAGACGCTTTCCAGAATTGGCGGTTAGCGCCGAACCAATCCGGCCCCACAGTGGTTTGTGCCCGAGCAAAGGTCCGACCGTAGCGGTCTACCTTATCCAGGTTGATGCCGAATACCAAGGTGGCGATATCATCGATGTTAGTAGTGTTATCGTTAATAGTGGAGATGACCCGTCGCATGTTAAATCCGGCATCTGCCACCAAGGTTCTGTCTTTCATTAGCGGTTGGCTAAGTACCAGACCGTAGTTATACGCAAAGCCGTCGATGTCCTGTTGTGGCCCTGTGTCCAAATCTACGTTGACATGGCTGAAACTGAAGGTTCCACCCAGTTCAGTACCGTAACGGCTGATGGGGCGGAAGTAAGATGCTTGGGCAATGTTGGTGCCCCGGGCGCCAATATACTGGGTAAACAACCGGTCGCCAACACCGGTCAGGTTGACGTTGCTTACGCCAACGCCCCAACGGTACATGCCAATAAACGGACGCCCTTGGTTGTCGGTAGACAAGGTAACCTGCCAGGGCTGACGTTCACTGACTTCTAGTTTTAAGTCGGTTTCACCGGTTTCTTCACCGGGAGATAAAATTGCCTTGAGGCGGAACTGTTGCTGCTGGTTCATCTGGTTCAGGGTATCTTCCAGGTCACGCAGGTTCAGGACTTCGCCGGACTGGTAATCCAGATTGCGTTCCAGGGCCCAGGTTTTGTAGTACTTGTTACCGCTAATTTCAATGTCGCCCACCATGCCTTCCAGCACCTGGATGGTGACCTGACCGTCTTCCACTTCTTGCGGAGGAATAAAGACGACGGTGGTGAGGAAGCCTTGCTGGTGATAGAGATCGCCAATGTCATCTACCAGGTTGCCCAGTTGATCCAGGCTGGTGGTTTGACCTTCGTACTCTGTGACCAGTGGACGAATTTCATCGTCAGAAATAATGGTGTTTCCTTCGATGCTGATGTGGTCAACGTTGAACTGTTGAGATTCGACATAAACGCCGCCTTCAGGGGCTGCCACATCAAAATCGATTTTATCTTCGGTCTCTTCTTTTTGAATTTCCCGTTTCTTTGCCCGTTCCTTGTCTTTATACAAATCGTCGGTAGACTGAGGGGCAATGAGGCCTGGGTTGGTTTGAGTTGGCACGGTAACTTGAGCGAGCACTGGCAAAAATGCCTGACTGCCCACGACCATGGCGCCCACGGCGATAGAGAGGGATAATGAATAGATGGATCTGGAAACACAAGACGGCTTTGTCATCATGGAATGCGGCCCTTAAAACCTGCTGTCATACAGAAGTAATGGAAATGAGCGGCGCCGATACCTACCGGCGAATCCTGGTGTATTTCAGGAGTGTATTTTCTTAATTACGCTTATTACACAATCAACAGTTTAAAGACTAGCATATAAATCGGATTCCGATAGATATCTACATGTGAAACTTACTCTGAATAGGGGAGAAATTGATTTGGAAGCCTTGGAAGCCTCTTGGGTAAATATAAACAGACCTACTTTGAAAAGGTTACAATCTCTTAAGGTTTGGGGTGTTCGGGGGGTAAAAGACCAATCTAGGCTTTCAGAGCACAAGACGAGCATTTAATCTTTTGTTACAATGTTGACGCTTCAAGCAATTTATTTTTTGACGTGTTTTTCCTCTATTGTTGATTTAATATTTACTGGCACATTCCTTCCTTATGGGATTTAACATTGGTTTTTTCTCACTTTCATGGCAATAGCTGACAGAGACATGAGCATTACCCCTTAAGGTTCGGACAATACGCTAATCAGGAGGTTGACTACCCTATGCGTTCTTCCATTCCAGCAGAACTATCCCCACTTTCAGTGCGTAAAGCAGCTTTCCACAAGCTAATGAGTGTTTCACTCGCACTGAGTATTGGGTTGTCCGGATCGCTGCCGGTATTTGCCGCCCCCGGAGATGTGAACTCTGTTAATGACGGACAGACCGTTTCGGGTGGGACTTACTACAACACTGCCGGTGATAAAACCACCTTTGTGAACAGTGGTTCCGGTGGGCTTTGGGTTCCTCCAGATGCCACGGTGGTGGGCTTGGAAGTGAATGGTATTGGTGGAAATCCGTCAGAAAACCTGACCGGTAACGGGGGGCACCTACACTTTTATGCTCCTGGTAGTGTTATTCGGGTAGACGGTACCGTGGATGTCCGTGGTTTAACCGGTAGCGGCTATGCCACTGCCAACGGTGGCCGGGTCACCATGGACGCACAATATATTTACCAGAACGGTAACATCTGGGCAGATGGCACCAATGGTGGGGCCATTGTCTTTAATACTGTTTCTGTTGTGTTTGAGCCAGGCTCTCAAACCTAAGCTCGTGGCATGGGTGGTTATGGCGGTGTGGTAGAAGTTAACGCCACTGGTGTGGTAGACGTTCAAGGCGGCGGCAATCACAACCTTGCCGCTATCATTGATACGTCCGGCAAGGTGATTGGCTCCTTTGACACCAACCTTATTAATATTGAAGGTGGGATGGTCAACATTGATGGGGTGCTTCGCGCCGACGGCGTGTTTAATCCGGAAAATCACAATAATGTGGCGTATGACCCTGAAGCTGCTTCTCGAGGCGGGACGATTCGCCTGGTGGCCGCTGGCATGACCGATGGTGATTGCGCCGCCTGCGCCATTCAAAGCGTCAGCAATGTGGCGGATGAAACCACCGGCGTGGTGAATCTGTTTGATGAGACTGAAAGCGGTGAGCTCATCGCCAATAACTTTAACCTCATTGACCTTTATGACGGCTCCATCAACATCAACGGGTGTGTGTTCGCCAACGGGTCTGCCGGGTATGCGGCAAATAACAATGAAGGTTCTTATGACAATAATGTCCGGTTGCTGAGCGTCCAGGATGATGTGAACTACAGAGGATCGAGAGCCGGAGACGGCGGCAGTATTCTAATGACCGCCTTTAACAAGATTTTGAACAACGGTCAGATTCAAGCCAATGGCGGTGGTCATCAAGGGTTATTGAACCCCGAGCTGGCCAACTTCTCTGGAGTTAACGGTGGCAATGGCGGAACCATCAGCCTATTGGCCAACAGTATTGAAAACACGTCTCTCGGCATCATTGAAGCCAACGGCGGCCATGGTGGCAATGGGAATGATCTTGGTTTTGGAGTCTCTAATCCTAATGGTTCCATCACAGCCTATACCGGTGTGACTGCTCCTCCCTTCATCGTAGATGAGATTCTTACCGAACTTTCCGGCACACCGGTGACCCTGCCTAAATTAGGGATTGTTACCCAAATTTCTTCAGCTTCTGGTACTACCAATAACCCCAACGGTGCCAGTGGTGGTAGTGGCGGTTTAATTGCCCTGGGGTATAAAGATACCGCCGTCAATGATGGTGTGATTAACGCCAATGGCGGCCATGGTGGTAGTGGTGGTTTCTCAAACGTAGATGCTACTGCTGACACTGCGGATGCCCCGACGTACCTGGATCTGTTTGCCTATGCAAACGCCTACGCCAAAGGCGGCAGCGGTGGAAATGGTGGTGATGGCGGCTTGGTGGTCTTTAGCGGCCCGGGTAACCCAACCGGCGATGGCGTGATTAACGCTGTTGGTGGTGATGGCGGCGGCGGCGGTTCTTCTGAAGTAACTGCAACTGCCACGGCAACTGGCATTATTATGGCTGTTGCCAACGCATACGCTGAAGCCGGTGACGGCGGTAACGGCGGTAACGGCGGCAACATTGTAACCCCAGATCCTGATACATTCTCGATTGTGTATAATACCAACGGTGGCGCCAGTGGTGTTAGTGGAACGGCTACGGCTACGGCCAATGCTTACTCTGTGGTTCAAGCCCTTGCTAATGCTGAAGCCGTTACTGGGGATAACGGTATTTCAAACGCCAATGCCAATGCCAGTGGCTTTGACAAAACGGCTGCCAGCGTTTTGGCTGCCAGTAATGCCAAGGCAACTTCGGGCGATAACGGAGAGGCCAATGCTGAAGCCTTTACCAACTCTATCGTAGATGCTTCTTCCACTGCCGAGGCGACGGCTGGAAATAACGGTAAAGCGACCTCTAACGCTTTGGCTAATGGAAAGGTGATTACCTATACGGACTCTACTGCTATCACCGGTAATGATGGTTGGTCTACGGCATTTGCCAATAGTGATGCTACCGGCCTTGAAGGTGTTGCGGTTATAGAGACTTCTACGGCTACCGCTATTAGTGGTGATCGTGGTTTAGCCGGGGCTCAAGCTGTAGCCAACGGTTATGTACTTCCGACGGCTAGCGCTAATGCTCATACCGGCTTTGATGGTCGTTCCGACGCCAATGCATTCTCCAACTCCTGGGCATTGTTTGGAATTAGCGAAGCCAACGCCTCCTTTATGAATGAAGGAAAAGCTGTCGCCCGTGCTACGTCTCAAGGGAATATTCCTTTCTTCTCTGATGCGACGACCAATGCCTTTGACAGCGTGGATAACGTGCCTCAAGATTTCAAAACAGGCGGTGGCAGTCCTGATATCACCCTGTTGTCTGAAGTCCAGACTGCCGGGTTTACCGATAACGTTGGACCCAAAGCTGGTGGCGCCAGTGGGAGCGATGGCGCTGATGGCGGGTTGCTTCAAACCCAAGATCATGAACTGCTGAGCCACAACGAGAATCTGATCTCCCTGAACCGGGGTGGTGAAGAGACACTGCTTTCTGGCCACTTAAACGCTGCCACACCGCGGACGGTGAAGAACCAGGATAACGCCCCAGGCGCCATTGCTGAAATTAGCATCAAAGACTTCATGGGAGACTACGAGAACTTTATGTTCCTTAACAGTGTTCCAGGCCAAAGTTTAACGTTGGATCACCCCAGCCAATTTAGTGATGGAAATTCCTTTACTCCTGAAACTTTTGATAACTTGAATACCCTGACGGTCATGAATCACGGTGATATTAACAATCATGAACTCTGGGTGACAGGTGCGGACAGCATGGGCGCTAACCAAATTGGCAGTGGTCATTTGGCCTTGCTGGCAATGGGTGACATCTATAACGATAGCTTTCTGAGAACTCAAGGGCCGTTCAGTGGTGGCAGCATTGTTTTAAAGGCTGCCCCAAACGAAGCTTCCGGTAGTAACGGTACTATTTGGAATGATGGATTTATTCAATCTACGCCCCTGCTGAGCCAATATGGTGGCAGCATCTACCTCAATGCTGTTGATATTGTGAACAACAATCTCATTAATGCCGATGGTACTCTCGGTGGCGGATCGGTGACCTTGTTGGCCCAAAATAATATTATCAACACGGATACCGGGTATGTTGGCGCCAATGGTCTTGGCAGTTCCGGCTCACTGATTACCGGTGGCTTTATCAAAAGTAAGGCTCAGAACGAGGCAAACTTGAACTTTGGCATATACCAAGCTAATGGTATTAACTTTGGTACAGGTCTGAAAGCAGCAGGCTTTACCCGGGGTGATGTGTACGTGCCGACCTACAGTGGAGGTGGTCGAGGCGGTTACATCCACCTACACGGTGGTGGTGTGGCAGCCAATATTGATCCTTCTCTCTTGGATGGTCCCGCGACCCCCAGCTTTATGGAAGCCATTGGATCTACCAAGGGTGGCCAGTTGTTGCTAACTGCAGGTGGTGGCGATGCTTCCAGCTTTTTGAGCAGCTTGCCTACTATTGATGGCTTTAGTGTTCAAACACTGACGCCTCCTTTAACCCAACTGCTGACCACGATTGACCTGACTGTAAATGAATCTGCCTATAACTTTGGGAATATGCGAGCCCAGGGTGGCAGCATCGGAGGAGATGGGAATATCTACCTTGCCGGTAACGGCCAGGTGGGCACCATTGAAGGTGCTACCTTCCACGATGTGCCGGTGCAATACAACAACATTGTCAATGCAGCTGACCCAGACGCTGAACTGCAAAGCCTGATGGGCCAGATTCAAAACAACGGCGGCAATGCCTACTTTGTGGCTGGACAAGCCATTACCGGCAGTGACGGTGTGGTGAGAAGCGCGGTGGAAGCCGTGGCCTGTGACGCTGCCCCCAACAACGATGAACCGGATGTGAACCCCAATGATCCCACGCATCAAGGGTCTGAGTTCCCGGATGACTTTACACTGGCGGCTGTTCCTCCACCACCGGTGGTGAACAACGACCCAGACGTGAATCTGTTGGGCCTGTTCCAGCAGCAACGGCCTCGGGTGCCACGGAACAACAACTATAAGGCTATCTTAACCTTTGCCAACTCAAACCTGTTCTTACTCAAAGGGTTTGAGAACGTGACCCAGGATATGCTGGAAAACGCTCAGCTGGAGCTAAACCGTCAATTGGCAAACGGGGTTGCCCCGGCAGAAGCCAAGCGGTTGGCTCAAATCTATCTGGCTGAAACCGGCATTGACCAGGAAACGGCTGTGGCCTTGGTTGAGCAAATTGAACAGGGCAACTTCAATGCCGACGCAAAAATTGTGGAAGTGCTGGAGACCATTGCAGCCAGTACGCCAGAAGAACCACCGGTAGATACGACGCTGCGCCAGTAGTTCATCTGATTCATCCGCATTTAACATTGAAACACCGCTCATCCATTATGAGCGGTGTTTTTTAATGAATATCGTATAACTGTGGCCTTTTGAGCATTATGATGATGAGAAAGTGGCATATCGCGGATGAGTAATATGAACGGATCTTAAGTAAATTGTTTTGAGTCTTCTGACATCCAAGTCGTATCTATAGTATATACTTTAAATATATTATAGATTTTAAAAGGATGGAAAACAGGTTTACTGAAATGGAGCTACCTAAAATATAAGATTGTTTTATTTTGGATATAGTTAATAATAAAGAAAAGAACGCGTTGGCTTTTAACAAGTTTTGAGTAGGCAACGTTGAGTGAGAGAAGTAGAAGAATGTTTGAACAAGCAACCCCCAAAAAGCAATTGTCTGGCATCCGCATTGCGGAAGCAGAGGCCTACCGGATTCACGGCATGCCCCGAGAACAGCAACCATTTTGGGTCATTGTGAATATGTCTCCCCTGATGGACCTGATTGAGCAGTATACCCAGGAGGGGATTATAAAAGAGCTTTAGTTTATATGACCTGCCTTACAGGCAAAGAGAGTTTTGAGTAGAGGAAAAGAGAATACATGTCTTAAACCAAGATTTATACATTTAGGAGGAGGTTCTTCGGGGAAGAAGAATACTCTGGTTAACTCCCAGTACGAACGACGACTGAAAGTTTGCTCTCTCCTTCATCAATGAGGATTATGCTCTTCGATCCTCATTTTTTTTTGCCAATTTTTTGGCCGGTTTTCAACCCTGGCGAGTTTCGCCGGGGTTGAAGTCGTTTTTTGCGCACTGTATGGTTATAGGGTTATGATCCAATTAAAAGGTGACGAAGATGACCGGTTTAGCGCCTTTACAAGCAACCCAGCAATTAGTAAGCCAAGGCCAACAGGCCCTAAATCAAGGGCTCACCGTGGCTGAACAGGCTACTCAACAAGCCTTTAGCCAGGGTGTAACCGCAGCGGAGCATGCCGCTCATGATGCCTCGGTACAGTGGAAAAGTATTCCTTCTCCTCAGCGCCAAGCCGTTTTGGATAGTGCGCCACAAGAAATTGCAGCTGCCTACCTGGCGAATAACCAGGCTCTGGGAAAATTTGGTCCGGCTGCCGCGTTTATGTTGGATCCTCGGGCTAGTATGGTGGCATGGGGCATGACTCCGCACCCTCAAAACCCGGCTTTATCAAAAGCCTGGCAATTTGCGATGGGCGATGCAGAACAGTTACAACAGCTCATGCGAGCTCGGCAGCGCCAACAAGCTCAACAGACATCAGCTCCTGGAACATTGAACTACCACGCATAGTTTTCACTGGGTGTTTCAATTATTCGAGAGAGGTTCTTGGCTCACCGGATGTTGTTGCTGCAACATGTTGAGTCGCTGGTTCGTTTTCCTTAAGGGTGGCCAAGTATTTTGCCAGGGCGGCCACTTCTGCGTCGGTACCCACAAGTGGCGGCATAATACCGTGGTAAGGGTTTTTATCCGGATCGCTTTCTTGTAAGAGTTGAAGAAAGCTTACAATGGCCTCTTCATCCCGTTCTCCCAACAGGCGCTTAATACCTCGGTACCCGTTTTGGGTGTGGCAGCTCATACATTGGTATTTGAACATATCTTTACCCAACCGTTGGGTAGAAGCACCTTCTGGCGTCCATTTGGCGACCATGGCAAAGGCGGTGCCTTGGGCATTTAGCTTGGCAGCGTCGTCTTTAAGTATGCCGTTGGAATACATATAGTCATACACCACGTAAGGTTTGCGCAGCATTTCTCTGGACCATTCGCCAATACCCGTGACCACCAGGCCACACACCATAAACAGCAGGGCGGCGTTGAAGGAAAACCCTTTGGGGTTCAGGTAAGGGCCCACAAACACAAACACCAAAATGGTGCCGGAAAGGATCATGCTGAGATAAATAGCCCGGGCCAGCACCGAGAAGTTGCCGATGCCGGAGGATTGGATGCCGGTCATAATGTTCTCTACGGCGTCGGCAGGGAGGTTGGTAAAGTACCAATAACCAATAATAGGACCGAGAATAAAGATAGGAATAAACCATTTGGAGGCGTATTTCAGCATCTTGGCCCGAAAATCCAGGTCACTTTTAATCAGTGAGGCCGTTAGTAATGCGTACATGCCGGCCAGGGCTGCCATAATGAGCAACCGCAGGAACAGAGACGGCCAGTAGGTTTCGTTAAAAAAGCCTTCCAGCCAGTAGCGAGATTCCAGCCAGTTTCCAGGCGTCAGCATAAACGTAATGATGCCGTTGATAATGATCAGGGTGAACACCGACATGATGGCGTACCAGATGGCCAGAGAGAGGTGTTGCTCTCGAGGAATCCGGTTCCACGTGTAGTAATAGACAAAAATGGTGGCCAGTTCTGCGGCAAAAAACAGATACTCTTCAGCCCAGCCCAACGTGAAAATTTGAATCAGGGTATGCGTGCCGCTGGGGTTCACCAGGCCAATGGCCCACCAGATGCCCACGCCGGTGACCACTCCGGCAACGGTGGTGAGGATAAGGAAGAACTGGGAGTGTTTCTTGAGGTAATCGTAAATCCGATCATCCCCGGTTTTGTAAGCCCACCATTCTGTGACGGCAAAAAACATACCGCCGCCTACGGCAAAGTGAGAAATAAAGATATGGATACAGGCTACAAGGCCGATGATCCAGGTGGTGCCTAAAAATGGGACGGTCCAAACAGGATAATTCATTCCAACATCCCCCAAATGGTAAAGATAATAAATCCGGCCAGCACCACAATGCCAAACCATTTTGCGGCTTCAGAAATGAGGTGGTGATTCTTACCTTCGCCATGTCTGTCTAAAAAGGGAATGGCGGCAAACAAGGCGCCAACCAGGCCAAACAAGAGCATACCCACATGCTCGCCTTCAATAGGGCCAACGTAGGCCGGAATCATTTTGAGGATTTGGAACATGGCCAGGAAATACCACTCAGGTTTGATGCCTGCTGGGGCTGGCGCAAACGGATCTGCCTCAGGGCCTAATCCCCAAGGAGCCAGTGTTGCAGCGGCGGCTAGGACGTTGAGAACCAGCATCCAGATCATCAAATCTTTGAGAACAAAGGTGGGGAAGAATTTTTCCACGCTCTGCTGTTCTTTGGGGCGCTCGCGAAACACTTTGGGTTCCGACATACCGTGGAGCTGGACTAAGAGTAAATGGATACCTAGCAAGCCTAAAAGGGAGGCGGGCAAGACAAAAACATGGATGACAAAAAATCGAGAGAGAGTGACTTGAGAAACTTCGGGACCTCCCCGAAAAAGTGTAGCCATGTATTCGCCAATAATGGGGGTTTTGGAGGTGATATCGATGCCGACCTTGGTGGCGAAAAAAGCCATTTCATCCCAGGGGAGCAGGTAGCCGGTAAAGCCAAAGGCAAAACATAAGACCAGTAAGCCCAGGCCGGTAAGCCAGGTAATTTCCCGCGGCGCCCGGTAGGCCTTCATAAAATATGTGCTGAACAGGTGGAAAAACAAGCCCAAGATCATCAGGTTGGCGCCCCAGCTGTGCAAAGAACGGATGAACCAGCCAAAATCTATTTGGGTGTTGATTTTGAGGATGGAGGCGTGGGCAGAGGCGATTTCCGGGATGTAGTAAACCATCAGTAACCCGCCGGTGGCGACTTGCACCATTAGTAAGACTAGGGCAATGCCGCCCATATAGTACCAGACGGAAAATTCGTGATGGGGCACGGTTTTCTTTTCAGCCATTGCCTGCCAGGCGCTGATGGAGAGTCGGGCGTCTAACCATTGATATGCTTTTTGAGTAACCGTAGACATCTGTTTTATCCTGTCGTCCTTTTATCCAGGGATTTCTTCTGTGACTTTATCAGTATCAGTGCTTTGAGCGGCTGGAGCCCGAGAGACAAATACTTCGCCGTTTACCACGGCTGCGTTGAGAGGAGCCAAAGGTTTTGGGGGCGGGCCGGCAATATTTTTGCCGGAGGCGGCGTCATATTGGCCGCCATGGCAGGCGCACCAAATGTTGTTTTTCTCTTGGCTAAACTGCACCGTACACCCCAGATGGGTGCATATGGCGCTGAATGCGTGGAAGTCACCGGCGTCATCGCGGTAGATAATGGCGGGCTTGTGGCCGAACTGAAAGTTTTTACCGGTGCCTTTGGCAATGGCGTCTGCTGAGCCCAGACTAACACTGGCGACTTCTTCGCCCGCCGTTTCATCAGAGGTGGCGGTGAGGTATTTGAAGATGGGGAAGGTTGTGACGGCGCCCCAAAGCAGGGCGAAAAAGCCCAACACCACCTTAATAAACCGGCGACGGGAAATTTGAAACCCAGAGCTGCTTTCCTCAGGTTGTTGGGATTTCATAGTATCTTCCATCAAACTTTCCTTTATCCGTTGGTGTTATACCGTTTCTGTTTTATGTGTGTTGAGGATTATGCCGAAAGGCGTTCCAGACAATTTTAAGCAACCAGCCCAGGTAAATGATGAGGCCAATGGCAGACACAATAAAGACAATGAGCAGGTCCCATTGGGTTTCTACCGGCACATTTTGAGGAGCAAAAAACGAACTGACGGCGTATTCGCGCAGCAGATGACGCATTTGCACCATCAGCAAAATAACCAGCAAGGCGGATCCCAAGCCGATTTTGAACATACCCGGCTTGCCGTCTTTCCAGGCCATGGCCATGGTCACAATAGATACCAAACTCAATATCATTGAACCGGCAAAGACTGCTGTTCCCAAGGTGTCCTGGCCCATAAAACTCATCATCTGCGCTTTGGGCAGGCTCATTAAAAACCAACCGCCGATGCCGACCTGCACCAAGGTTATGATGAGATACAAGCCTGCCCCCTGCTGAATCAACCAGGATGCGTAATCATTATCCCGCTTATAAAGGTAGAGACCAAAGCAGCCGATGGCCAAGCCGGTAACCGCCACCGCTGCAAAGACAAAGTGCAGGTAGCGGGGAATCAGTTGAGGTTCAGTAAGATTAAAGAAAAAGCCGACTTGATCTTGATGGACCACGGCAGGCCATTTTTCAGGGGTCAGCATCAAAGTCATGTTGTTGGTGAACAAAAATGCGATGCCCAAAAATAAGATGGATACCCCCATCAACATCCACGGCGCCCGGCTGCCGATTTGTTGGTGTCTTAATTTGTAGGCATACAGTCCGTAGTAGCCGATAATAAGGGCGACGAGCAACAGTATCCAGGGTACGCCCATTAAAATAGAAGAGGTGTAGAACAGTGGACCATAAACTAATTGTAAGAATAGTAGTGGGACAATGCCCTGGGTAATGGCAAAAGAGACAAAAAACGGTAGCGATAAGGCCAAGCTGTGGCCCAGCCGATGAGCGTTGGATTGGGGATCTGCTTTGCCTTTAAGCAGGTAAAGCGCTGAAACCAATCCACCCATTAGCGCCACGTTCATGGGAACGGCATGCAGGTAGAACCCCAATACAAGCAGGGTTTTTAGCAGCCACAACGGCGCCGGAAATGGCACCGGCTGAAAATCTGGAAGAATCATGTTTTCCATAACAGCCCCTAAATGTTTTTACCGACGTAATGTAAATAATGAGAGGGGGTTACATATCGCTTTCTGGTTCCCTAACGCTACGCCGAAGACAATGGTATTAAAAGGAGAAAACGCAAACCTTCCCCATTTGGCTAGTAGACGGGTGGCTAGTGCGTTTTAGATTACAGTCTCAGAAACTGTTATGATGAAATGGCAGCATTCATTCCATGGAAAGGTTCTTTGTTTTGTATCTAATACGTCGCGTTAAATTCTTCTCTTCTTTATCTTTGGCTATAGCGCTGTTCTTTTGTATTGTGTCTGTTGGGTTTGCCTGTAAAAAACATGTTTTGGAGCAGGTCTTTGAGCATGGAAAAATTCTGGTGCTGGAAGATGACTCTTTGTGGCAGGTGGCCGATACCTGCCGAGGGAAAACCACTGACTGGAAGAAGGGGATGCCGGTGTATCTTTCTTGTGAGGATCAAAAAATTAAACGCACTGATATTCCTGAAAATCAACAGCAATGGGTCACTATCAGCTCTTTAACCTCGCTGGATGCGGCGAAAGACGAAGACAGTTGCGGGCTGCCATATTAGTTTAAGTGGGTCCCGTCATTGTAAGATTGGGGTAGGTAAGAAGGAAGAATGACTGAAAAGCCAGGTGGAGTGTAGATAATCCCTTCTTACCAAAGGGGCGGAGCTCCTGGATAAATACGCATGTGCGTACTGGTTTCTGTTAAGATAAAGTGTCTTTACCCAAAGCCAAAAGCGGTTTGTGTCAGTTGCGATTGGTTATTTATCTGGTTTTTTATGTAGTGGCTCAAGAATCGGTTTAATTTTCTGATGAAGCTTGTATATGTATTAGGCGCTTTGGCGCTGGCCTGTATTGTTACCGCAGCAGCATTATTGATTTTGCCGGAGAAGGAAACCTTAACGGTCTCTGGCCTGGTGCAGGCCAAAGAGTTTAAAAACGCTTCTAAAGTGGGTGGCCGTGTACTGGAAGTGCTGGTGCACGAAGGTGAAACCGTCAAATCTGGTCAAAAGCTGGTGGTGTTTGATGATACGGAAATTCAGGGCCAGGTGCTGCAGGCCAAAGCAGCATTGACCCAAGCCGAAGCGAAGCAGCGCATGGTGCTGGCCGGACCGGACAGAGAAGATATTCGCCAGGCATATTCTCGGGTTCAGCAGGCACAACAATCGTTAAATCTGTCTCGCAGAGGGGCAGATCGTAACGAGCTTGCTCAGGTCACCGCCAAAATTGAAGCCGCCCAACACAGCTACCAAACCGCCCAAACAGCTGTGGATAATGCGGCCCCTTTATTGGAAGAGGGTGTCATTTCTCAGCAGAAATATGATGAAATGCAGGCGCAGCTGAAGACCTCAGAAGCCGGATTGAAGTCGGCACAATCTTTAAAGCAAAAAATGCTGGGCGGCGCCCCGGCTGAGCAGGTGAATATTGCCCGTTCTCAGTTGGGGGAAGCACAGGCCGTCTATGAAAAAGTAGCCAAAGGCGCCCGAAAAGGCGACGTTGATATTGCCATGGCCAATGTGGATAAGGCCCGAGGTCATCTGAAAATGGCGGAAGCAGCGTTAAGTGAATCTGTATTAACCGCGCCGTTTGCCGGCTTGGTCCAGGTCATTAACATAGAGCAAGGACAATTGGTGCCGCCGGGGCGTCCTGTTATCTCGTTGATTGATGAAACCAACCTGTGGAGTGACGTGTACCTGCCAGAATCCCAACTCGCCTTTGCCCGTCCTAACCAGCAGGTAAAAGTGGTGTCCTCGTCTAACGGCGCCACCTACAAAGGCCGAGTGGCCTTTGTGAGCCCTAAAAGCGAGTATGTGCCGGGTCGGGGTAATCTGGT
>JAHQWC010000096.1 GCA_019634025.1 Vampirovibrio sp. | reverse complement strand
TTCAAGGAGAGATATCAAGTACTACAATATATTCACCAGTGATCATACCTGGCTCACCGACAAATATTGGAAACGAAAGTAGTTTAAAATTAAGATCAAGAAAACTTCTCCAAGATTTAGGAGTACTCGATAAGTATTCACCTGAGGAATTAAATCAATTAAAAGGCAAAGTTGCTGTAGATATATCTGCCATTATTTAGGCTCAATAAATAAAACAATATTGCATAGTCGTTGAACTCGTGTTAATTCATGGAGCGACCGTTTCCACTTACATGAAATAAGTCTAGTGAATGTTTCCTCAATAAATCAGCCTCAATTTCACTCAATATCGTTGTTCCGCTTTGCCGCCCAATCGAAGCCTCTTACCATCAACCCCAAGGGCCGCATGACCGATCACTTCGTCCGTATGGCCAAGGTGGATACCGTCTCCGACCGCAGCCGAATCGGCACGCCCCAAGACACCATCCCAAGCACCCCCAGCCAAACCGAATTTGCCAAACAACTGGTCCAAGACCTCAAAGCGATGGGCCTGGAACAAATCCAGATGGATAAGCACAGCGTCGTCACCGCCGTGCTGCCTACCAACATCAAGTCCGATGAAAAAATTCCGACTGTGGCCCTTATCGCTCACATGGATATCTCTCCCGACGCCCCGACGAAAAACATCCAACCCAAAATTCATAAAAAATATGCAGGGGGCGATCTAACTGTCGGCTACGGTGTGACTATCAATGCCGAAAAGCTCAAAGCAGATGTTGGCAAAGACATTATTACATCAGACGGAACCACCCTGTTGTGGGCAGATAATAAAGCCGGGATTGCCGAAATTTTTGAAGCCGTTCGTCTCTTGCAAGAAAACCCTGAAATGAAACGGCCTCATATCAAAGTCGTGTTCACACCAGATGAAGAGATTTTACGAATTCTAAATTTCATGGACATAGATAAACTAGGCGCAGATGCCGCCTATACTATGGATGGCGCCGAAAATCATATATTGCACACAGAGAGTTTTAACGGATCCAAAATTAATGTAACCTTTATCGGCAAAGCCTTTCATCCGGGTTGGGCCAAAAACAAACTTGTTAACGCCATTCGGATGATGGGCGATTTTATCCACCGCCTACCCAAGAACCAGTCTCCAGAAGCGACTGAAGGCAACCAGGGGTTCATTCACCCTTACGACCTTAAAGGCGGTGATGTGGAAAAAGCTGCTTTAGAAATGACCGTGCGAGACTTTGAAGAAGGCCAACACAACGCATTCATCCAACATATTCAAACACTTGCAAAAGAGATCAAAGCCCAGTACCCAGGAGGTGATGTAAACGTTACCGTAACAGAACAATACAAAAATCCTCGTAAAGCATTTGCAAAAACTCCTTGGCCTGTTGTGGAATATGCCAAACAGGGCCTGCAAAAAACAGGGCTTACTCCGGTATTAGAAGGAATCCGAGGCATCACCGATGGCTTCGGCATCTCCAACCGAGGCTTGCCCACACCCAACATTGGCTCCGGCGCCCAAAATGCTCATTCTCGAGCAGAGTTTGTCCCTGTCCAAGACATGGAAACCGCTGTTAAAGTATTGGTCAACACCCTAAATATTTGGGGCAAAAACCTCATTAAACAGTCATCAGACAATTAAACCTTAAATATCCTGATGAATAGCCTCTTGTTCAAGCATCTCGGCATAGGCTTCTTCACTCAACTTTGAATGAATTGGTTTTTGTCTTCCTATATCTTTCGAGAAGCTGTTAACCGGCGGTAAAAATTGCTGAATTCCTCGGGTTTGATAAGGTGTATCGAAAGTTGTGTTGTTTGCAAAAACGTTAGGGTCATACCCGTAGCGATGCATACCACTCATCTCGGAAGCCAATTCGGCTTCAAACGCTGTTAAAAAATCCATCATGTTCTGTTGTGGGTGTCCATTAGTTTGACCCTGTACAGTTGGCTGTTGAGGTTGGAAGTTCAGCCCGTGTTGTCCAAACTGCCGAGTCTGATTTGCCTGGGCAATAATGGCGTCCAAAAAGCCGGCTAGTTGATTTTGATCAATAGCCTCAACAGTGTTTGCAACCTGTGCCTTTTCCTGCAAAACCGGTTGTTGTTGCACCGCCTCAAAGCTCTTGGCAGCCTGTTGTTGTAACGCCCATCGTGTGACGTCTTGACCATTGGCTTTCAGTTCGCCCAGGGCGTGTTTCAGTGCGGCAAATTCCAGATCACTTAGGCCACGTTGAATTTTACCTGCACGTCGATCTCCCTCTGCGCCAGATTCATCGCCCAAAACGCCATAAGATCCATCCAGGCGTGCAAAAACCCCATATACCTTAGAAGCACTGGCTGACGGAACACCCAGGTCAAAAATCTGATCTGAAAATTCACCAAAATCCATATCTTGATCTAACTGAAAACCGGTTGTTTCTACCTCAAGAGATGCTGGCTCTGTATCCGCAGGTTGTAGCTTAGTCACGGGCGTAGAAGTCTCTGCCGGCACAGCCACGGCATAATGTTTATCAATCTGCGCTTGATCATTAAAGTCCCATGTGGTTTCGTGCAGCAGATCATCAATAACGTTGGCGGCGCTTTTCCCCGTCATGGTTTCTTTTGCATTAGAGGAGTGTCCAATACCATTCCGGTAAGTCGTGCCAGGTGCCACACTCATCATGGCCAAGGCGTTGCCCAATTCAGCAGTGGTCATTCCTTTGTTGCCATCTGCCGCCCCAAACATTGAAAAAAGATCCGTAATATTCTTAGCGGTTAAAGCTGGCGTACCGTCATTAAAAGTGCGCTCAACCACGCTCATTGCCTCGCGAAACTCAGCCTTGCTAATAACGCCATCATTCCCTGTGTCAAAAGCTTTGGCCGTATTTTGCCACTGCGCTGCGACTGAATCGCCCTTTGTAGAGGCTGAAAAGCCCTTTACTTGATCAACACTCATCGGTGTCCCCCTGTCCCAATTCATATGTCTGCTATGTGCTGCCACGCAAATAAATAATAAATGCCCTGTCCAGATGACGAATAACCGCTCTAACGAAGTCTTCATGCTGAGAGAGAATCAAAAAGTTATAGCGCCATCATGAGTATAAAAACAGATTAAAGAAACTTTGTGCTAACTAAGTATCCACTCCTTCATAGAATAGTCCTCACGATATTGGTAAATACCCATCGTTACTGGAGAGACTGGCTTTTCAAAAATTTATAAACAACGAATCCCGCTAACCGATTCTGCATTATGACCCGAGCAGATTCCGGATGAATAATACCGGTTATGTTGGCTAAATTGATTTGCCTGAAATAAACTCATGTCCTTCACTGCGATCTCTTCGTCTAAATAGGCGTCATAGGTGGTTTCACTCAGCCCGGTTAATTGTAAGATTTGAGCTGTAATATCTGTGACCAGCTGTTTTACGGTGGGGTGTTTCATGGCGCCCTTGTTTTGAGCCTGCTTAAATAAATGAGCAAAAACCACGGTTTTCGTACCTCTCAACACCTCCGCATCAAAAGGCTTTGTTTCCTCGTCCATCCAATCTTCTTCGTAGCCAATTAAATCGCCAATTTTATCCGTATTTGCCTTATCAGGTTTCCCGTCCACCATAATAGTGACATGCTGAGCTTTGGTGACATCATCGTTAGAAATAACAATGGTTGTTTCCATCGCTTTTTGGATATCTGCAATTTCTTGTCCTTGCTCTGTTAACGCCTTCAGCGCTTCAAAACCCTCGGTATCAATCTCACCGGCATCATGAAGTTGTGTCGCCATTGAATCCAGATTAGCCAATAAAACAGAGCTTGCGCTGCTGGCACCCTTTGTTTTAACCAGTGCCTCTATATTTACCGGGTAGTCGTTTAGCTGAATCAGCTTGCCACTTTCCAGCTTAAAGGCAATACCACCTGCAGCGCCTTTGACGTCGGCCAGGGCAGAAGATGGCGGTTGGACGGTTGAAGCATAATAATGGTTATATCGGTTAAACTGTGCTTCCTGATACTCCCTCATATCTTCAATTGCAACTTCTTTATCCAGATAAGCATAATATAATGACTCGCTAACGCCGGTAAGCTGTAATACCTGAGCAGCGCTATCAGTCAAAAACTGCTTAATTTGGGGGTGTTTCAAGCTATCGCTTTTTTGGACTTGATGATATAGATACGTAAAAATTACTGTCTTAGAGCCGGTTAACAGCTCCTTATGAAAAGGCCCTTGTTTACTGCTAGCCCAATCTTCCTCGTATCCAATCAGGTCACTAATATCATCAGACCCAGCAGTATAGGTAATGCCGTCTACCGTCATTTTTTGTTGCGCCATCTTCTTTATATCACCACCTGAAGCAACAATGGCATCTTCCATAAATTTTTGAATCTCAACGATTTCTCGTCCTTGGCTCACTAATGCCTGCATACGTTTCCGTGCGTCAGCATCAATTTCACCGGCATCGTATAGTTGTTGAGCAACAAACTCTAAATTACTCAACAGTAATCCCGCAGCACTACTGGCGCCACCAGTTTTTACCACTGCCCCCATATCTGCAGGGTACGATTCTAAGTGAATAATATCGCCATTACTAAGCTTAAAAGTTAAAGGCGAGTCCGATTTGGGTACAGAGAAAGAATCTGTTGGCATAACTGCTGCTATAGAATGGTCAGCCTTCAGCGTTTTATGGTTGCGGCCCGAATAATTCGATGCCATGGTTACTAAAAAGAAAACTGCACCTATAGTGAGTAGTCCAATCATAAAATATTTAAATAAAGGTTGGCCTTCTTTTTCGCTGTTCATCGTTAATTCTCTTTTGTTTACTATTTACCCACAGCTAATGCCGGTAGATGAAGCTCCACCGGTTACGCAAATACCAGACGAAAAATTATGGCTATATTTGCTGAACTCTTTTTCCTGGAATTTGGTCATTTTATTGTAGTTCACCTTGCCGCCCATATAATTATAGTAAGTGGTTTCACCAACGCCAGACAGGTTCATAATTTGGCCCGTTAGTTCAGTCACAATTTGATGAACTGCCGGGTTGTTCATGGCGCCGCTGGTAATGGCCTCATCATAAATGCTGGCAAATTTTTGAATTTCGGTGCCACTCAATACCTTATTGTCAAAGGGGCTTACATTACCACCTACCCAATCTTCTTCATAGCCAATAAGATTGGTGAGTTTGTTGAGCTGCCCGGCATTTACCAATTCTCCGTTAATCATCATGGTCTTTTGTTTCATCTGCTTTTTGTTCCCGTTACAAGAGATCAACGCATCTTCCATAAAACTTTGAATATTGGCTATTTCATGTCCCTGGTTTGCCAATTTGGCCAGTAAATTTGCTTCAAACGCATCAATTTCACCGGCATCCTGTAATTGCTGACTCAAAGATTCCAGGTTTGCAAGCAACACTTCTGTGGCGCCATTGGCGCCGCTAGATTCCACCAAAGAAGCAATATCAACAGGGTAATTTTTTAAGCTAATCATCGTTCCATCACTTAATTCAAACCCTATTTCTCCAGGGCCAAGGGTTTTAGGGAGTGTTGCTGTAGGCGCTGGTGGCGTTGTAGTGGGTGGCGGTGCTGTCCCACTTGTGGCTGGTGGAGTGGCAGTGGGTAATCCTGCAGGCGCAGGTGTTGCTGCAACAGCCGGACCGCCAAAGATCTGATCTGCCAATCTAGCCGCTCCGTTTTCCAGCTCCGTGGCAACGGCGCCAATGGCGGCAATACTCACAATGGCGATAATCAACCCAATAAAGGAGTATTCTCCTAAAGACTGGCCTTTACAGCGACAATCCACGATGTTTATACCCTTCGGACTCTTTTCATCAATAATAGGATATCGACCTGTGTTCATGAAGTCTGAACATTTTGTTAAAAAATGTAAAGCTGCTGAAACGCCATTCAAATTACAACCTCTTAAATAAGATAATAAGTTTTTACTTTAATAATGTTGAATTCGAACCATAGAGTTTAAGTTTCTGTATAACACCTAATACCGGTTTTGGAACTTTGAAAGGTAAAGCTGCATTATCTTCTTCAGCATTTAATTGGGTACGTATGATGGTAGAAGAGATGTTTTGATCTTTTGGGGACAATTTTTGGATAGCATAATCAAGATCAGCTTTTTTACCACCAATATTTATCTTTGTTGGGATAGCTTCGTCTCCTCGTTTATTTATGAGGAGCACAAAACGTTTGTAAAATTCTAAAGCGTTTATAGCATTGCCAAAAATACCCAATAGTTTATTTTCATCTCGACCGAGAACGGCAGCATCGGAGCCTGCCATAAAAACGACTTTTTCTTTGCGGGTTGCTAAGTCAGGAAATAATCTTCGAAGTGCATCCATAAAATTAGGCGTGTGTTGATAAGCAGTTGATATTTCGAAATGATTTTTGCCATCGCCTATCTTCTTGTTCAAATAAGATGCAAAAGCTTTCAACATTTCCAAACGTTCTTGGAAAAGAGAGATGTTAGGCTTTAAGGGCGTATTTCCAGTAGGTAAAAAGCAAAATCGGTCAATCCCATGTTGCTTTCGGGCTTCTTCTATCATTAATTCATGTCCAACATGAGGGGGATCAAACGCCCCACCAAAAACAGCACATTCTTTTTGAGAATCTGATAAGACCACTTGCTTTCCAAAAGTAATCGGTATGAATGTCATCGTACTTTTCAAAAATTTTCGGGTGAATTTATTTAAGGAATGAGATAGAGGGTGTTACCTTGAGTCACTTATTATCTGAATAAAAATAATATGTAACTCAAGTAAAGGCTTTACATCCCTATACATTTAATTGCGCGTTCTCTCAACCTCTCTACCCTACCAATATCAAGAATAGTAGGTCACACAAAAAATAAAGGTTGGGAATAAATATGAACACACCACCATTGCCGGATCCGGTAAATCTCCTCAGCACGCAACAACACCAGGCCATCTACCTGATGTCCTCCCTTCTTTACCATAACCTCACGTTTGGGGATATCGCTCAGCGCGTTGGCGTAGACCGTAAAACTCTTTATCGCTGGCGCCAGGACGCCACGTTTATTGCGGCTTTAGATACGGCCCGGTTTAGCCATATGCGTTTGGGAGTCAGAGAAATAGACAGGCATATCATGACCTTGGCCAGACAGGGCAATATGTCTGCTATTCGTCTCTACTACAAAATGTTCGGTTACCTCAACCAACGCCCGGTCCAAGATGATTCTCTAGACCCAGAAACCAAAGCAGAACTTATCGATCTAGTTCTAGAAGATTTCACGACCCCACCCCTCACCCCGTCCTATAACCAGCAATGGCATGAGAAATACGGCTCGGAATCTCCATCGGATGAATAAGCAGGACCTCGTTAAAACCGATAAAACTTTGACTAACTCCATGCCCTATAGGGCACAAGTAGGGCATGGCTACATCATAGACTCTAGAGACTTCTTAGCCAAAAATGTCCCATCTGAAATTTTTGATTTTGGGGACCGATGGGGCAAAATCATCACCAAACTTCACAAAAAATTATCCTCTAAAACCTTAAGGGCTCAACCGATCCATCAACCGAGGAAACGGAATCGTTTCCCGCACATGGTGCAACCCGCAGATCCATGCAACGGTCCGCTCAACCCCCAGGCCAAACCCGGCATGCGGTACGCTCCCGTACTTCCGAATATCCAAATACCAACTAAACGCCTCTTCCGGCAACTCGTGTGTCTTTAGTTTACTCAACAGCACGTCCAAATCATCTTCACGCTGCCCACCTCCTATAATCTCTCCGTACCCTTCCGGTGCAATCATATCCACATTCAACGCCAACTTGGCGTTCTCTGGATCCTGTTTCATATAAAATGCCTTAATCTCTGCCGGATACCGGTGAATCAACACCGGCTTATCAAACTTTTGAGAAATAATGGTCTCTTCATCTCCACCAAAATCCTCTCCCCACGGCGTATCTTCATTGCCTGCCGCCCTCAAGATCTCAATGGCTTCATCATAGGTGATTCTCGGAAACGGCTTCTGAATGGCTTCCAGTTTACTAATATCTCGCTCCAACACCTCCAACTCCGCACGCCGGTGTTTCAACACCTGCTGCACAATATGGCACACAAAATCTTCGGCCAAATCCATATCCATGGCCAAATCAAAATAAGCCATCTCCGGCTCCACCATCCAAAACTCCGTCAGATGCCGCCGAGTCTTCGACTTCTCCGCCCGAAACGTCGGCCCAAAACAATATACCTTCCCAAACGCTGCTGCTGCTGCTTCTACATACAACTGTCCACTTTGAGTCAAATAGGCCTTGTTCTCAAAGTAATCCGTTTCAAACAGATTAGAGGTTCCTTCACAGGCGTTGGGGGTAAAAATAGGCGAATCAATAAGGGTAAATCCATTGTCGTCAAAGTAGTCTCGGATTGCCCGGATAATCTCCGCCCGGATCCGGATAATGGCATGCTGACGAGAAGACCGAAGCCACAGGTGTCGGTGATCCATCAGAAAGGCTACCCCATGTTCTTTTGGCGTAATGGGATATTCCGCAGCAGGATTTACAAGGGTCACATCCGACACCCCGAGTTCAAAGCCAATAGGAGAACGGTCGTCCTTCTTCACCGTTCCCGTCACCATCACCGCAGACTCTTGCGTGATTCCGCCGGCCAGTTCAAAAACTTCAGGACTCACATCACCCTTAAACACCACACATTGAATCACTCCGGTGCCATCCCGCACCTGCAAAAAATGCAACTTTCCACTCGATCGCTTGTTATACAACCACCCCTTCAACGTCACCACTTGGCCGTCATACCCGCCAATCTTCTCAACGTAAATCCATGGAGCTGTTGCCGTGGTGGTCATATCAATCGTTACCTCACCATCTCTCTCAATCCATCATCACCCGCCCATCATAGCTCAAACCGCTTAAAAATGGATCTCATCTTCCTCAAATCCTGGGGGCTCTATTTGAATCGTGACATGCGACAATCCAAACTGCTCCTTCAGTGCATGCTGAATCGCCGTAATCGTCTCCGGTGTAAAGGCTGCCTCGTCCACCGTCACATGAGCGGACAGTGCTTCTTTTTGGGTTGCAATAGTCCATACATGAAGATCATGCACCGATTGCACACCCGGTAAATTTAAGACAGTTTCCTGAATCACCCCGACATCCAGATGTGCCGGACTTCCTTCCAGCAATACTGCTACTGCCTCCTGAATCAGTCGAAAGGCGCTGAACAGAATTAACACTGCAATTAAACATCCCGCTACCGGATCGGCCCAAGTCCATCCAAACTGAAGGATCAACCCTGCTGCAATGATGGCGCCGACGGAACCCAGAAGATCTCCCAGAATATGTAGATAAGCTCCGCGAACGTTCAGGTTCTGATCCTTATCCCGGTGCAACAGCCACACAGATGCCGCATTGACCAGTAGCCCACCCAGAGCCACCCAAAACATCAACCCACCTTCCACAGCTTCTGGCTCCCAAAATCGCTGGAAGGATTCATACAATATCCACAACGACATCAAACTCAAAAACACGCCATTCAGCAACGCTGCCAGAATTTCTATTCGATGATAGCCATACGTGTTCTGGCTAGACACCGGCTGACTGGCTAGCCATGCGGCAAACAAGGCAAGACCGATAGCCCCCACATCCGAAATCATATGTCCAGCATCGGCCAGCAATGCAAGGCTGCCGGATAACAGACCACCAATGACCTCCGCCACCATATAGGCTGCTACAAGGAAGAGGACCAGCTTTAATTTGTTGACTGTTGCCTTATCCCCGGCAACCATTGGTGCATGATGAGAATGTGAACAGTCCATAAAGCCCTAATTGGTTCGTGAAAACGTAACCCCTCCAGGGTATCACACCCTTATCTTTTGTAGTCAGTCAATCAGGGTTGTGTCGAACCTTTGGTCGAATCACTTCAAAAAAGAAGCGATCTTTCGGTAAAGCTGTGGCCCTCTGGCTGCAATAAAATCTCCCAAGTAACAAACCCCACCTATTGCAGCCAAAAATGTTAAAGGTGTATGCCAGTTCATGGCTGGATCTGGTTGAAAAATCTGATGATGATTCGTTGTATGGTATCTGAATGTTTGACCGGCCTGTTCTGCTGGCATGGCGTAGCTAACCGAGGTAATGGGAGATTGCCTGGAGTAGTTAACTTGGCCGTACAAATACGGCGTTGTCTTCGTAGAACTATCAACTGCTAGGGTGTTCATCGCGCTACTTTGGTCAAAAAACGCTAACTACGGGTTAATCAGGACACAATATCGAGGAGACTGAGAATCTATAATTAGATTCCTGACAATCCACTACCTATAAGACCAAATAAGGCATTCACTGTCAATGCGATTCCCCAATATAGTGTTGCATTTAGCCGCGTATTGATTACAGATATCAATAGCAAGGATATATTCTTTTTATCTAAAATAGGGAGGTTGAAGGTATATATTATATATTTATGTAAAGATTTCTTTAACTCGGCGCAAAAAAAAATTCGCTCCATTGTTTATTGGGATATGAAAGATGGGCGCTTTGCCCAAGATGCCGGAAATACCCGCTGTACTCAAGGGTTTTAAACAAAGAAAATACTCTTAAGTCAGGCCCGGCAACATTTATGACAGATATAGAAAATGCGGTTTCTCATAAAAAACTATTGCGACCAACATCCTTGCGATGTACAGTATCTGCCAGTCTTTCAAGCTTTGGAAGTTTAATAGGAAACTTGAACCCATGTTTTCCACCACCCGCTTTTTAGCTCATACACCTTTCTTGAGACCAAAATTCTACCAGCAGGTAGCTTTGATGACAGGTGCCTTACTGACGTTATACTTTTCCGCAGCCATTGCCCAGCAAGTGGCCGCTCAATCTGAAGAAATCAATACTCTGACGGCTTTGCCGGTCACCTATCAATTGCAGCAAGATGAGAATACTGTTGAAGTCAAAGTGCATACGTACGCTGAAACTGGTTTTAGCAGTGTGTTTGTAAACCACAAAGAAGTGGTCAAATTCCGCGCCACCTTAGACGGAATTGATCCTGAACTTCGGGCAAAACGGACGGCAAGCCGGATTGCAGAGTTTGTGAAACAGGAAAATGATCCCAATACCATTGCCGTCAATGATGAAGGCGAAGCAACCGTTATCAAGGCCGACGATGCTGTGTTGGCGACAGTAGATCCTGAAACTGCTGAACAGGCTGAGGTGCCGAAAGCCAGACTGGCCAGTATTTGGTCTAACTACCTTCGCCGGGCTTTGGGTGCTGATCCATTTAATGGTGAGTTAAAAGATATTGCCGTCCCTAAAGGCTTTAAAGCAGAGAACTATGAATTCTCCGGTACCGTCATGAAAGGTATGGCTTCCTGGTATGGTCCTGGCTTCCATGGACGCACCGCTGCTAACGGCAGTCGGTATAACATGTACGAAATGACCGCCGCTCATAAAACCTTGCCCTTTGGCACTTTGGTACGGGTAAAGAACGAGTGGACCGGGAAGTCTTGCATCGTCAAAATTACCGACCGAGGACCCTATGCCCATGGCCGGATTATTGACCTTTCTAAAGCCGCTGCTCAGTCTATTGGCTTAACTAAGTCTGGTGTAGCCCAAGTAAAAGTCGACATCTTAAAACCAGCCGAAGTCGCCACCCGGAATATCGGCAACAGCTAATTCTACTGCTTTATAAATTTCTATTCTCTTAAGGTCACATCAATTGATGTGACCTTACTCTTTTTAGGCTTAAATCCTATTAAACCAGTGCAGGGGATTGGTAGAGTCTCATGGCAGCCCGAATCTGTTTCAGGGTATTCTGGGCAACTGCTCGGGACTTTTCACACCCTTCCCGTAAGATCTTCTCTACCTGAGCCCGGTCCTTGGCATACTCTGTCCGGCGCTCTCGCAGGGGCTTTAGCTCTTCAATAACAAACTCGTTGAGAATCTTTTTACAATCCACGCAGCCTCTTGCTGCTTCCCGGCATTCTTTGGCGGCCAA
The DNA here is from genome assembly GCA_019634025.1 of Vampirovibrio sp. GTDB lineage: Bacteria > Cyanobacteriota > Vampirovibrionia > Vampirovibrionales > Vampirovibrionaceae > JAHQWC01. Next base: position 13,176 of record JAHQWC010000096.1, on the reverse strand, counting down.
TTCTATGGCGCCGTTAGAGGCGAAGGTTTGGTAATAGGGGTAGACTACTTCACATTTTGCCGGATCCCCAGGGTCATCTTTTTTGATCCGAGCAGGATCTGTAATAGCCGTGCGAAGTTTTTGCCAGGTTTCATCTTCAGTATCTGCCAGGAAAATAGCGTTGTTATAGGACTTTCCCATTTTCCGTCCATCCAGACCTAATAACATGGGAGTCTCTGTCAGCAGTGGCTTGGGTTGAGGAAACAGGTCCGTCTCAAACAGATGGTTAAACCGCCGGGCGATATCCCGGGATATTTCCAAGTGCGCTACCTGATCCTTGCCTACCGGCACCAAGTCACCCAACACCGCTAGGATATCGGAGGTTTGCAGAATAGGATATCCCAACAATCCATATGTCAGATCCTCATGGAGCATGGCCACCATATCTTTCAGCGTTGGATCTGTTTCCACCCACTTGTTGGGCGTTACCATACTCAACAATAAATGTAGCTCGGCAATTTCAGGAATGGCAGACTGAACATACAAGGTGGAAACATTAGGATCCACACCAGATGCTAGCCAATCCAGGGTCATTTCATACACATTTTCTTGCAGGTAGGCAGTGTCGTCATATTTAGTGGTCAGGGCATGCCAGTCGGCAACCATAAAGTAACAGTCATACTGAGGCTGTAGAGATACCCAGTTTTTCAATACCCCCATATAATGGCCTAAGTGCAACCGACCAGTGGGACGCATACCAGACATTACTGTCTTTGGAGGGCGTTGTTGTTGATTTTTTGTGCTTGCCTCAGCACGATCAGAAGTCATCGTTTTCTCTGTCCGTCTTAAAACCTAAACAATTCCACCATTCTACTATTTCAAGAATAGAAACCGAATCAAGCTGAACAGGCCGACGACGGCAAAGAAATAGAGGAGGAACCAGCCCCACTGAGGGAGAGTGAGACCACCGTTACCACCCTGTTTGTTGATAAACCGGGCTTCGCCTTTTTCCAGGAGTTGCAGGCTTTTGGAACCGGTGGCATTGACCACGGCAACGTTGCCGGGCTCTAGGGCGCCAAAGCGTTTGTCTTGTTGGAACAGGTTGGCTAACCGGTTTAACGCCGTGTCGGATTCTCCCGAAGCCAGGAGAATAACCCGGTTGTCGTTCCAGGGAGAGAGGATTTCTTCCATTAAGCCCTGATCAGATTTGTACCGGAGTTTGGTTAAGAGGCTGCCACTGGTTTCTGGTGAGGCAACCGACTTACTGACTTCATCCACCAAGAGCTGAAGTTTGGAAGAAAGGTTTTCGGTCAGTTTAAGCGCGCCAAGCTTACCGATGGCAATGAGATGATTGGATTTACGCGCCTCTTCGGGCAAGGTGTTTTCGTGATGGGCTTTTAATTCGATGCCGGAGTTGGAGTGGGAGAGACGGCCCAGGCGAGTGAGGAGTTGGACCATTACATTGAGATCGGTTGCCGAGGCCTGCTGGGGTAGCACCAAGCTAACATCCGTTAGATCTGGGTTAGCCGTGAAGGGGTAGCCACCATCATTGAGCAGACCCAGGTCCGGCATGGGCGCTTTAATTTGGGCAGGGACTTCAATGCTGGAAGTGTTGTGTACCGTTCCCCACAGGTGAACGTCGGTAACAAACTTACAGGTATCGTATTTATCGGGATACAGGAAGAACTGATACTCTATTTCATTATAGGTATGGAGCTCTGCTGCGGGAATTTTAACTTCAACAACTTTTTGAGCCTCACCTTCTGGATTATTTAATGGAATACTTTTCATGGCTTTACCGTTGAGACGGATTTCCAGTTTGGACTGACTGCCATCTGCCTGGGAGCTATAGCTGAAAATGGTTTTAAGGGTGGCAGGATTGTTGCCGGCCTGAAAGAGATCCGGCATAACATGGGCGGTATAGTAAAGCGGCAAAGCCGTAATGCCTCTGGCAGTGAGGGTGTCATGGCCTAAGTCGGCAAAGGTGGTTTTATCGGCAGTTTGTACAAACCCTTGCCAGTCTCGGAAGGGGTGGGGTTTGGCGGCGTGTTGTTCTTCGACGATGACATATTTACCCACCATGAGTTTATTAACAGGATTTTGCACCAGAAACCGTGCTGCATTTAGGACACCTTTTGGGGTGTTACCGGTAACCACTAAAACCATTCGACCCTTGGCGTTGGGATGCGCCAGGAGTTGAAGAACGCCCTGATCTTTGCCCAGGGTTTTGCCCTCTGGATCGGTGAACCAATTCACGTCCTGGCCATCTGTGGCGCCTTTCACCGGTAACGGAAGGTGAGCCGCCAGCGCTTTGATCTCTTGGTTTTCTTCAGGCGTGCCAATTAAGATTAGGTTGTCTGCTTGCTGAAGCGGTGCTTTTTTCAAAATAAAAGGATAAATATTTCGCCAGCTGGCCCATTGCCCCATTTTGACCAGCACTTTGCCAGCCGCGCTTAAGGATTCATCGGACAAGCCTGACGGAATGCCATAGCCCACTCGGGCGGCATCGTAACTGAGGTCATCGAAAAACGGGAAAGGGAATTGGGCGAGTTCCGGCTGGATGGCCTGGATTTGATGATGAAGGGCAAGTTTGGTTTCAGGCAGAATGGAGGTCCAGAGTTCTGGGCTAAACGGGTCTTCACACTTGTAGGTGTAGTGCTGATCGACCTGAAAACTGAGGGTATTACGATCTTTTAGAATCTCTGGGGGGATGGGAATCGTGACCCGGGTGGGTTTAATGTTGTTTTTGGTGAGACCGATGGTTTTTAAAATGCGGTTATTCACCTGGATATTAAGGTGGGAACGTTCTGGCAACAGAGACGGGGAATGCTGAAAGACCAACTGGATGGCAGTGTTTTTGGAAACCTTCCAGTTTTGAGGACGAGTAAAGGCGTAACGTCGTTCAGAACGAACCGTCTTGAGAGTGTGGCCATCCGGGCTGCCCAGATCGGACAAGGTGAGTAGTTGAGTGTTGGCAGACGCGGTTTGAGCAGAGGCCTTTTCTGTTTTTGCAGCAGGTTTGGCAGGTGCAGCATCGCTTTGGACATTGATGCCCATCATAAGAGATAAGGCCCCAGCCAGAATTGCCAGGGATATCCAAAACATACTCTTAAGAGAGGCATATTGTCTCAGCCAGGTGCGCCCCTGATTCATCTGCATGTTCTGTCTCCTTTGGTTTTCAAAAGTCGGTCTTTAAGCATATTATTTTTCACTTACTTTCTTCTACTTTCCTCCCAAGCGTTGCCCGACAACACCAGCAATGAGGAACACAGCCAAGGCCGTGAGGGCGATGCCCCACCAAGGCCATCCGGCAGGTGTTTGTTCGCCCTGGGAAAGAATGCTGTTGAGCTGATAACCCACCGGGGGCAATTGTTTGAGACCACCTGAGGTCAACATCTCGAAGTAACGATCATGATTAAGGAAGTTACTGATATGGCTGAGGGTGGGAGAATTTGTGCTCCAAAAGTAGGACACAATTCGATTGTTATTCGGCAGTAAACCTTGAGCAAGATAGCCACCGGTCCCAACATCTTGAATCCGCCAGTCTAGCCCGTCAGGTTGGTTGTATTGCTTAATACCCAATTCCGGCCAGGACAAAGAGTACCCTGGACCGTTTACCGAAGGGCGCATATTCTCCTCATTTGCAGCGGGGTTATAAAACACAATGACATCACCTTCAGTAGGAAGGTTTTGCTGTGCTTGTACAACCTTTAATTGGAGAGGGCTGTCTCCGACTCTGGAACGACCCAACCGAGTGGTGGTTGCCAGCAGGGTTTTAAGGGTTACCTGTTGAGGGTCTTGAGGAAGAGCCATGGTGGTGGATTGAAAGTTACTGAAGCGGGTATAGGGGAATCCGGTTTTATTTAACAGGCCGATATCCGGCAGCCGAGGTGTTGGCTGACCACCCACCAAAACCGCAGAACTTTCGTGGATGGTGCCCCAGGTGTCATCTTTGTAGGTATCGACACAGTAACCGTATTTATCGGGCATGAGGTGAAACTGGGCCACAAGATTATTTTGAGGCTGAAGCAGCTCTGCAGGAAGTTGGATATTTTGAGAGAGGGATTTTTCGCCTTTAGGGTTGGTTAAAGGAATGTTTGCAATGGAGCGGTCGTTCAGGCGTAACTCTAAGGAGGAAAAACGAGGGTTTAGCTCGGGACTATAGCTATATTGCAAGCTGAGGGTGAGGTTGGCGTTTTTTCCATCAATTTTAGTAACCACCGGAATTTCATAGGTGATGGGCGGGGCGTTAATGGATTGCACCGTTTGAGTGGAAAAGCCTAACTCGCTAAACATCCGGCTATCAAACTCGATATAAGGCGCAGCGGAATTAATGGCGGAGGTAGGCGGTGACCAAGAAGGATTTACCGAGAGAAATCCACCTTTGAACGCATCAGTTCTGGGAAGTGCGGTAAGGTATTGAGCCGCTTTAAAGACGCCTTGAGGAGTATTACCGGTTACGACTGTTACCAATTGATGTGGATTCTTGGGATTTAGTGCATAAAAAACCAGCCCGGTTTCATCTGAAACAACGGTTTTGGTTTTTCCGTGAATCCACTGGCCGTTTTCAACCCGATAAGGGGACTGTGGGGTTAACAACATTTTGACGTGTTTATTTTGTGCCGGGGTACCAATGACCATTAAATGTGTCTGTCCGCCAGGAAGCTTTTGAGGACTATTGCCTAAGGTGATATCAGCAGACACTTCGTGGTCATGGGCAAACTGCGCCAGGTGTGTATTGAGGTAGGCCATGGCCTGAATATCTTGAAGGGCAGGAGAAGCAGGCAGCAGGTAATGAACTTTGGAGGGACTATAGTCTGTGGGATCAACCACGGGATAGGGAAACTGGCTGAGATCTGCCACCGGTGGCTTGGTGTTGTACTGAAAGGTGAGGCGACTTTCGCCTAGGACCTGGGTCCACAGAGAGGCATCCAGGGGGTCCTCGCATTTATGCGTGTAATGCTGTTCTACCTGGAAGGCTAACGTGTTGTGTTCGCGAAGCTTAGCAATAGGGAGAGGGATATCTACGACGGTTTTACCAGCATTGTTGTGGGTCAAAGGAATGGTTTTAACCGGTTGCTCATTGATTAGAATTCGCAGGTGAGATCCGGGAATGAGAGCGTCTGAGTGCTGAAACTGAACTTGGAGCTTACTGCCGGATTGAAGCTGCCAGGTTTTGGGGACCGTAAATGGGATGACCCGCTGAGAACTGACGGTAGGCAGAAGAATGACATCTTCGATATCAAAAAAAGTAAGAGAGACCGCCTTGGTTGCCGCCACGGCAGGGGCAACTGTAATCCAGCCGCAGCCAAAACAACTCCAGACAAGCTGAAATGCCACGATAAGAAGCGAAAAAAGCCATAAAAAGCGTTTTTGAAGTGTGATATTCATGCAACTGCCAATAGACGAACGTCCTGCCCTTTATTAGACTACTAAATTGAGGATTTGAGAAGGGGAAGCGTGGAACAGACAGGTGTAGAAATATTTCCTTTACTTAAATGAACATGGTTCGGGTTCTGGCTTTACAATCCTGGACAGGCTGACGGGAAAGTACCTATAATTCATCCTTTACCATGGCTCGTTTTCAACGAAAAGCGGTTTTGAAAATACTGATGCACATCAACTCCAATATATCTAACCCAGCCTTCCCCATTTTCCACAGTGGGAAAGCCGGTCGTACCTTTACCTCAAAAGCACTGTCTTATGGTGAGCAGTGGCACTTCCCTCGGTTTTCACGCCAACAGGACTCGAAAGAGCCTGAAAAAGATCTGCAACAACTCAAGGCGATGGCAGAAGAGATTACCCATTTAAAACAGGTTCGCGATATTGTCCGATGGGATCAGTTTACATATATGCCCACTCATACCAGCACCATTGAACAACGGGGAAAGCAATTGGCTTCCTTGACCCAAGTGATTCAGGACAGGCTGAAATCAACACGGTTTAAAAACATATTGAGCCGCCTTCACGGTGTTGAAATTGTAGATCCATTGGATCGTTCTTTGGTGCAATATTATAAACAGCGGGTCAACATTGCCGATAAGTTACCGTGTGATTTATTGCGACAAACAAATGAGGCTGAGACTCAAGCTCAGTTTGCCTGGTCCAAGGCAAAACGAACAGGAGACTTTAGCTTATTTTTACCTCACCTCAAAACACTGGTGGCATTATCACGGAAAAAGGTAGAGCACCTGAATAAGCTGAATACTGGTAAGAAAAGAACACTCGGCTATCATCCATATGATCCTTTACTGGCCCAACATGCTCCTGGCATAGATGTAAAACGTCTGGATCGGATTTTTAAAGATGTGAGCAGCGAACTTCAGACGCTATTGAAACAGATTGAGTTAAAACAGAATCTCCGTTCATCAGATCGTTCAACGAAAGGTGCTGCCAATCTAACTAATCCTGCAGACACTATGAAAGAGCTGGCATTTATTCAGAAAGAATTGCTAGAGCCATTGGGCATCGACTTTAGTCGCGCTCGTTTGGACACCTCAAGTCATCCACGATATATTTCCGTGTCTCCTTCTTCAGATGTGCGGGTTATGATCCGTAAAGGAACCGACACCATAGATGCTTTAGAAAAGGGTTTTGCCCTGCATGAAGCTGGACATGCCTTATACGCACAAAATGGAAATCCGCTGCTGGAATTATTACCAGATGTTGCCTCGACTGCACTAGATGAATCTCAAGCATTACTGATTCAAAATCATGTTGGTAAAAGTAAGGAATTTTTAAGGTACTTATTGCCGAAGCTGAAAGAGACTTTTCCGGACCGTTATCGATACACAGATTTGGAAAACTATTATCGAAAAACGAACACTATAAAGGCCTCTGCCAAACGAATGGATGCAGACGAAGTGACATATATGCTGCATATCCTGGTGCGTTATGAACTGGAAAAAGGAATGATAGAAGGTACTATTCCGGTAGACAAGAAACTGCCTGAGCGGTGGAATCAAAAAATGGCAGATTATTTGGGCGTGATACCTGATAATGATCGGGAAGGTATATTGCAAGATGCGCACTGGGCCGACAGTGATTTTGGGTACTTTCCGACGTATGCGTTAGGACAACTCTATGCTGCTCAGTTTTACCATGCTGCTCGGCAACAGATTCCAGACTTAGATGCCAATATTCGCAGAGGAAATTTTAAGCCTTTAGAACATTGGCTAAGTCGTAATATTCACTGCTGGGGTAGGCAAATGGTGGAAACACCAGAGGATTTGCTGAGGGCGGTAACTGGAGAAGGTTTAAATCCCCAATATTTTATTGACTACCTGTGGCAAAAATATAGTGAATTATATAGTATTAGGCGTCCTGCATATACAAAAAGTGTTGAGAAAAGCGTTTTGGCGAATCCAGGAAATCAGGGTACAATAGAGGCCGTTTAATAAGCATTTGTTGCCCGAACAACTTCAGGATAGTGTCATGACCTTTGGATGGACCGTTTTTTGGATTTTGGCTTGTTTTCCTGCCATTGCAGGTTTGCTGTGGACAGATCATCGAGTGATGAAAGCCCAAAAAGCGTTAGAAGATATTCAGCGAACAAAAGTACCGGTGCTGCGGCAAAAGGCTCGGGAACTGAAGACGTTGAAAAGAACCCTGAGGGATGTTGAGGCTAAAACCGACTTTAATCCACTATCGAAGCATAAGAAGTTACATGCGTTTCTTTGGATTCTGAAACGATTTGCAGAGTCCGGTGAAGGTTCTGAGAACTTGAAGCGCAACGGGAATTCGCCTACACTATTATTAACATCCGATTCACAAGCCTGAAGGAGACTGACCATGGCCAAAGAAGGTGGCGCCAGCGGAGATGATGGAATATTTGCATTCTTACTGGGGATGGTCTTCGGTATCTTAGGGGGCGGGATTGCCGCGCTCTTATATGCTCCCAAGCCTGGGGAAGACACTCGGGAAGAATTGAAGATCTATGCCAAAGCATTGCCCGGCAAGGTGAACGAAGACATTCGCCACGGAAAGACTCGAGAATTTTTTGACCGAACCTTGTACAACCTGGAAAACAAAGTGGATCAGGTAAGCAAATCCAGAAAAGCAGGCAAGACGGCCAAAGCAAAACGCCGGGAAGAAATGGCGTCTGGGTACGACCAGAACTAATACGAGCAGAATTAACACTGATGACAAACCACAGTTCTATATATCAAATACTTACCTGTGGTGAGAATTTTTATTTGTTAAAGGCGGACACGAAGGAGCATTTTTGTCTTCATGGAATCGGTACACACCATCAACATTGAAATGGATATTTTAGTCCGGACACTCTGGATTCTACTGGTGATTGTAGGCGGCTTATTGACGTGGGTATTGTTTAGAGTCGTCCTACTCTTGAAAGATGTAGATGAGTTGATGACTGTTGCCCGGTTTGAGTTGATTCCCACCATGCAAAACGTGCAATTAATCTCAGAACATGTAGAAGGCATTAGTGCAAAAGCCTCTGCCAGCGTGGAAACATTGGAAAAGAATGTATCAGCTGCCGGAAAAGGTGTGGGGAAAGTAAAAGACATGACCAACTCGGTATTAGGCGGTAGTGGCAGCTTTTTAGGGGGGCTGATTCGGTCCCTGGTTAGCGGGAAGAAAAAGTAACGCAGAAGGAGAATCAGCAAATGTGTTTTGGAAGATTTGTATTTGGCGCCATGGTTGGCGGCGCAATTGGCGCCGGGGTTGCCTTGCTACTAGCCCCTCGCAGTGGTGAGGACACACGGGCACTGATTCGCGATGAGATGGACGAACGATACCAGCAGGCAAAAGAAACGGTTCAAGAAAAAGCTGATGAAGTGTCTCATACCGTTCAACATAAGCTGGAAGAAGCCAAAGATCGGGTGGATTCAGTAAAATCTACGGTTCGAGAGAAAACCGATGAGTGGAGTGAAAAGGCAAAAGACTTAGCAGATGAGCTGGAAGAAATTGGTCGGAAAACGGTGAAAAAAGTATCCGGGCCAGAAAACGCCAAGTCATAGGAGCTGACTTCCGTATCAGCTTTTGAAGTTTGCAAATAGGGTATCTTGATGAAAAAGCTCTATATTTCTGCCGATATGGAAGGCATTGGGGGGATTGTGTCTCACAGCGAGTGTTACCCGCAAGAAGATTCTGTGGGATATGAACGCGCTGTAGCATTGATGAACCGAGAGGTTAGCGTTGTAGCTGTGGCTGCCCTAGAGGCAGGAGTAACAGAATTGGTTGTTAACGACGCACACGGCCCGATGACCAACCTGCGCGCAGAATTATTGCCAAAGCAGGTGAAGCTTTTATCTGGAAAACCGAAGATATGCGCCATGGAAGCTGGACTGGATGAGACGTTTGATGCGGCTTTCTTGATTGGCTACCATGCACGGGCTGGCGCTTTAAACGGAGTGATTGCCCATACCTTTCATGATCGAATTTTTGAGGTGTCTGTAAACGGCAAAGTATTGGGAGAAAGTGGGGTTAATGCCTATTATGCTAGTTTGGTTCACCAGGTACCCATAATTTTTGCCAGTGGAGACGCTGCATTTTGTGAAGAAGTGACTGAACTTCTGCCCACATTAGAAACCGTTTGTACCAAAACCGGGCTGGGTTATGCAGCAGCATTGAACCGGGATGAAGCAGGATTATTTACCGAATATCGAGACACGGTAAAACAGGTCCTTACTCAATCTAAAACGAAAAAACCATCGCTATTAAAAATGCGGACCCCCTATGTCTTACAGGTAACTTTTATTCACCCGGTAGCAGCGGATATTGTGATGCATATGCCGGGCTGGACCAGAATTGACGGGCGAGCAGTTGAATACACGGCCCAAGATTTTCAGGAATTATACCAGGCACTGCAGTCTAGTTATGCAATTTTGGCATACCGGCAGCAGTAATTTTTTCAACAAAAAAAGCCCTGAGTGTATCTCCCCATATTTGGGGAGATACACTCAGGGCTTTAAAAGTAAATTTTATGTGGCACTCTCTACTGGGTTTTCCAACGAGGGTTCATGGCCCAGTGGAGTTTTTGTTTCAGCAGTAAATAGAAATCTTCACCTTCCTGGCCAAAGTCGATCATTTTGAGCGGGTAAGGCGCCCGAAACAAGGTAAGGTTTTGGCCAGGCTCCAAAGTACCAGATTCTTGGCCGTCCACGGAATACACCACCGGCCGGTTTTTAACAGCGGATTCTACCCGTAAGGTTTTACCTGCCGGGATAACGATTGGTTTTGCCGACAGGCTATGAGGGCAAATCGGCGTAATGGATATTGCTTCAACTTCCGGCGAGATAACCGGACCGCCAGCAGACAAGGTATAAGCCGTTGTGCCTGTCGGCGTTGCAATAATAATACCGTCGGCATCATAAGTAGACACCAGGACATCGTTGATGAATAAATTTAAGGAACACATTTGGCTGGGGTTTCGGTTTTTCACCACCACGTCATTGGCAGCAACCAGGAGTGTTTGAGGCTGAGTTTCCAAAGAAACCGCCAACATCATCCGTTCTTCAATTCGATACTCACCAGCCAACAGGCGACTGAGATAACTCTCAATTTTATCGGATTCAATTCGGGTTAGAAATCCTAACGTACCCGTATTAATACCCACCAAGGGAATCTTTTGTTCTACAAAGCATTGAGAAGCTCTTAGGAATGTGCCGTCTCCTCCCAATACAATGACCAAGTCTGGATTAGCAGCCTCTTTTGGCACTTCAGGGTGATCGGTCTTATTATCCACCGGGACTACATGGATGGTAATGTTATGACTGGCTTGCAGGATGTTTTTGACCTGTTGAAGACACTGTCCGTCAGGATCAGTACTCACATTTTGAACCACCGTTACTGTTTGGATATTCACTTGCCCCCCGGCTGAACCGCCAGACTGCGCTTTCTGTTTAGAACTAGACATTGTAGGCCCCATTGTTTAGGTTTCCATCCAGGTTTTGCCAATATTCACATCCACCACCAACGGAACATTCAGAGGTTGGTTTAACTCCATGGCCCAAATCACCATGTCTGTCACCTGAGCCAGTTCTTCGTCAGGCACTTCTAATACAACCTCATCGTGAACCTGAAGAATCATTTTACTTTGAACGCCGGATTCTTCCAAGGTGCGAGCCAGACGAATCATGGCCACTTTGATGAGATCAGCGGCAGAGCCTTGAAGTGGGGTGTTAAAGGCTGCCCTTTCAGAAAACTCCCGAACAGACCGGTTGCTGCTACGAAGTCCCTCAGTAAAATCGCGGATGCGTCCGCATAATGTTTTAACCCGGCCGGTTTTGTGAGCCTCTTGTTTAACACTTTCAATAAACGCTTTGACTTTACTGTATTGCTGAAAATATCGGTCAATAAAAAATTGAGCTTCGGCCCGTGGGACTTTAAGCTGTTGAGATAAACCGTGAGCCGTTTGACCATAGATAATGCCAAAATTTACGGCCTTGGCGTTGTAGCGTTGTTCTTTTTTGATGGCGTCTTTGGGAATGCCAAATACCAAAGATGCTGTTGCGGTGTGGATGTCTTCACCGTTTTGGAAGGCCGTAACGAGATTGGGATCTTCAGAGAAATGTGCCAGCAAGCGCAATTCAATTTGGGAATAATCTGCCGACAGTAAGCTCCAACCGTCTCGGTGGGCAGGAATAAAGGCTTTGCGGATCAGCCTGCCATAGTCAGTACGAATGGGAATATTTTGCAGGTTGGGATCGCTACTAGACAAACGACCCGTAGCGGCAACGGTTTGATTGAAGCTTGTGTGGATTCGATCCGTTTTGGAGTTACAGAGGGTGGGCAGGCTATCTACATACGTAGACTTCAGCTTAAACAGCTGACGGTAGTCGAGTATTTTTTCTACAACCTCATGTTCGCCAGCCAACTGTTCCAGTACTTTGGCATCGGTACTGTAACCGGTTTTCTTAGCCGTCTTACGGAGAGGGGTAATACCCAACTTATCGAAGAGGACCTCACCCACTTGTTTAGGAGAGTTAATATTGAACTCAACCTCAGCAAGGCGGTATACGTCTTTTTCGACCTGGGTGATCTCTGTATCCAATTGCTTACTTAACTCGCCCAGATAGGCAGTATCCAGCCCAACCCCGTGTCGCTCCATTTCACCCAACACATGGACTAGCGGCAGCTCAATCTCGTAAAACAGTGTGCAGGCGTCTTCATCCAACACCTGTAAAAAATGTATAGCCAATGCGAGAGTGACGTATGCATCACAGGCTGCATAGGCAGCGCCTTCTAAAACAGGCACCTGGCTGAAAGGAATCATTTTTTTACCGCTGCCAATAAGTTCCTTGATCTCCTGCATCTGGAGTTTCAAGACATCATAGGATAATGTTTTTAGCCCATGGCGGCGTTCTGGACTGTGTATATAACTGGCAATCATGGTGTCAAAGACAAGACCTTGCCAACAAAGGTCAAAGCTTTTAAAGAAGTTCAGCTCAAATTTTGCATTATGGGCAATCTTCACCACGTCCTTGGCCGTTAATAATGGCTCTAAGGCTTTAAGCACTTGTTGTTTATCCAATTGCTGTTCCGCCAGCTCATGGCCAACAGGAATATACCAGGTTTTGAAGAGTGAAAAATCAATGGCGCCATCGGTTTTTTTGAGCTGAATGGCATCAAACTCCGTTGGATATTTAGACAGGTTGAGGATGTTGACCGCCGGCCGCCTGAACATTTCAAAAGGCTGCTGTTTATCAGGATCGATAACAGAAATAGCAATGCCCACCAATTCATCATTAAGGACATCCAGGCCGGTGGTTTCAATGTCCAGAGCAAACACCTTTGCCTGGGTTAGAACGGCAATCATGTCGTTTAATTGCGATTGTGTTTGAACAACTTGATGCTCCACACGAAGTGGACTGCTTTCATTTTGAAGGGCTTGAAGCATACCAGCCGAATCAGCGTTTACTGACCCATTCGTCGGGGATTTATCGGAACCTACAGCCAAGGGGTTATGAGTCCCCTGCTCCACTACCGGATGACCATTTAAGAACGGAGCCAACAGATCCGGCGCCTGTTCTTTAAAGCGTTTGAACTCCCATTTATCGAGAAACCCGATAAAAGCAGGTAGATCTGGGATACTTAGGTTACAGTCGTCAAAATCGGCATCGACAGGAGTATCCAGAACAATGGTTGCCAATGTTTGGCTGAGCTTTGCCTGGTCGGCATAGGTTTCCAATTTTTCTTTAAGTTTGTTGGGTGGTAGCTGGTCTATATGTTGGT
>JAHQWC010000095.1 GCA_019634025.1 Vampirovibrio sp. | reverse complement strand
TGCCATACATCATGGCACCAATCATGCTAAAAATACTGAAGGATTTTCCCAGCCGAAACCATTCTTTTCCTTGATCACTCAAGTTTTTTTGTAAAGAAGGCGTCATCTTATCAATCAGGCCTTGAACTAAAAAGCCGGTGCCATTAAAAGACGCCATATTTCCAAATTGGGTAATCGCGACATCCACAGCTTCGTCCATGTTTCGCACAATAGCGATCCGAGGAAGGTTATTGGCCGTAAGTTCGCGAAAAAACACATCAATAGTGGAGTGGTTCCGCAAGTAATTGATGCCGGAAGCAAGCATCTTAATGAGAATTCCATGTTAATTAACAATCTAAACCGCTATGTCGGCGGGAATAGGGAAGGTTAGAGTATACTGAAAACAACCTGCCGTGGGTGGCATGGCATGAGAATGTTTACCAGCCGGTTACAGAATTTTGTAACTGAGTGTTAAACCCCAGTTTGTAACGCTTTATAGGTGTATAAGTGGCCGGATCAGCAAAAAATGGTGAAATTGTTTGTTTTGCCGTATCTCGTTTGACCCGCTGACGAGTCAGATAAATGTTGAGAACCGTTGGGACGGCGCTACAGAATACCAGGGAGCTAAAAAACCGGCCTAGGTAAGCCACATTATGGTAACTGCCTAGTAATTTAGAAGGTTTTAAGGATCGACTAAGCCTTTCAATGCCTTTTTCTACGGTGGCAGGAAACACAAAGAACGCCAAATTAAAGGCAGCAAAGCGGAGGGCAAGTTCTTTTTTCTCGTATATATCCCGAGAGCCTGCTAAAAGTCCGGTAAACGTCGGTGTCACCCAAAAGTAGACGGCAGCCCATCGGCTAAGTTTAGCAAAGTTCCCGCCTTCCAAGCTGAGTTTGTCGTGGATCCACTGAATGGCTTTCGGCATCGCTCTCCCTTTTTTAGCCAAAGCCAAGCTACCAAATAATATTGCAGAAGAGAGAGCTGCGCCGACACTAACCGTTTTTAAAAACCGGCCTAGATATCCATCGGTAGCTTCTTTGAGTTTTTTTTGATCTACCTCTCCCCGTTCTTTTTCACCGATCATCTGGGCATAGTCAGTAGTCCCTGTTCGCTTGCTAGTGATATAGTTCCGGAGAAATGGCATCCCCAACATAATGGTGGCAATGAGCCCATAGATGCCAAAGGACTTACCAAAACGAAACCATTCTTTACCTGCCTGACTCAGTGTTTTTTGAAACTTTCGGGTTGCCCGGTTGACCCCTTTATCCATTAACAAGCCGGTACCAAAATAAGCAGCCGTGTTGCCAAATTGACTGAGAGACTGATCGACAAATTCATCCTTATTCCGGACAATGACCACATGGGGAATGTTGTTGCCGGTAATTTCCCGGAACAAGGTATCCACCATAGTGTTATTGCGCAGGTAATTGATGCTAGAGGCAAGAGTCGACATAATATTACTTTGATTGATAACCCTGAACCCACGAGTTCAACCGAATAGGGCGAAATGCTGAGTATACTAGAAAACACCGGCCAGCCTAAAGAATTGCCATAGATAGAATAGCGATTTCCGGATACCTATAGTGATTAGGAATAAGCGGTAAAAATCAGAGGCCTTCGATTTAGAGGAGTATAGTTCTGCGGGTTGGTAAGAAACGGAGAGAACGTTGTCTTGGTCATATCGCGCTTGACTCGCCGACGCGTCATATAGATATTGGCAAGGTTCGTCAGAGTACTACAAAACAATAGCGTGCTAAGCACTTTACCCACATAGGCAACATTACGAAAGTCTCCCAGCCACTTGGGCGGTATTGACGATTTTGCCAGTCTGGCAACAGCTTTTTCTACCAACCGGGGAAACACAAAGAAGGACAGCGTAAACCCGACAAACCGGAGAGCCACTTCTTTTTTCTCGTAAATATCTCTGGAAGCAGCAAAGGCGGCGCCAAAAATAGGGGCCGTGCCAAACACCACTGCTGACGGCAGTGGAAGCTTGCCGATATTGCCTTCTTTTAAGCTAAACCGCCGATGCAGCCATTGAATAAGTTTGGGCATCTGCACTCCCCGCCGGGCTAAAGCCAGGCTGCTTAGAAGGATAGCCGTAGAAATTGAAGCGCCGGTTGCGGCGATAGTAAGGAACTGGTTACGGGAGTGGCTTACTTTTTGGTTTAAAACGCGTTGATCTAGTTTCTGCCGGGTTTTCTCGCCAATCATCTGAGCATAATCGGTAGTGCCGGTTCGTTTGGTTGTCACGTAGTTTCGGAAAAACGGCATGGCAAATAGAAGCCCGGACGCCATGGCAAAAATACTGAAAGACTTGCCGAACCGGTACCACTCCTTTCCCGGCTTACTGAGCTTTTGTTGCAGGCCACCGGTAAGTTTTTCCACTAGGGTGTTCATCACATACCCGGTACCGAAGAAGGCGCCAAGGAGACCCAACTGGTTGGTGGCTTGATCCAGAAATTCATCACCGTTGCGGACAATCAACACCCGAGGCAAGCTGTTGCCCACGGATTCCCGGAAGAGGAAATCAACCGTGTTATGGGTTCGCAGGTAATTAAGAGTAGGAGCAAGCATAGTAGGGGTTTCTGAGAACAGTGAGCTGCACGTTGAGGATAATTTTAAAACAACAAACATTTCGCCAGATTGCCTGTTCCTGCAAGCACTCTGGGAAGAATATCCAACGCCCTTGACATCCTCCCCAATCCGAATACCCTTCCAACAAAGATCTACAAGATCATTCAACACCCCAAAAAAGATCCCAATGATCCCAAATTAAACTTTCCAACATGATCCCAAATAAACTTAAAATCGAATTTGCACCCATGGCGGTAACCCTGCCAGGGCGATGGCATGAAATTGCCTGTTAATCCTATTGCCAGTAGCTTGGATGTGCTATGTTAGGCGTGCCGCACACCACGGGGAGCCAGCGGTGCCCTGTACCCGCAATCCGCTTTAGCGGGGTGGATGTTTGCCTTGAGGCGCTTTGTTGACTGACAGTTGACGAGGATCCGGTGAAGGTGTGGCGTCTTGCCTGGCGTTTGGATGATGAACCATGTCAGGGCGGGAACGCAGCAGCATTAAGTCAACCCCGGCGGGTAGTGTAAGGCTGTCACACTGGAGGACTCCTCCCAATTGCTTGGTGGCCAAGGTGGTCGAGGGGCAGACGTGCGGCTTTTTTATGCACATTTTTATTGAATACGGAAAGGCTTGGTAGAACGCAGAATGTTGACACCTCAAGACCCTTTCCCCTCAGGGCAAACCTGTTTGCGATTCCTCAGGTTTATTTTTTTGCGGTTACCACTTGATCTCTCGCCTATATATGGGATATTTTTTGGAGGAGATATTTTTTGTTTACGCAACCGGTTCAAAACCCCTTTGAAATGAGAACCTTTACAAAAATTATCAGTTTCATGCGTAAAAAAACAAAAAACGATCTCGATTTTTCGTACGATACCGGCTATACTATTGATGGTGCTATACTTTCAATAGTTCCAGTCACTTCTTCGGATTGTTCCGGTGGTGATGTGAGGGTATCTCTGCGAAAAATAACCACCCATCTTGCTGCATGATGGGATCGGACTATTTGTCTAAAGTTGCCGGAACTTTGAACGATACAGTGTATAGAGTGCAAGTGCCGAGTATGCACAAGAGCATTTGAACCGAAAGGAATGAGTCGCTAAATGAAGTCCTGGTTGTCTTGGGGGCTGTACAAACGGCGGTTTGCACAGTCAGTCTGGAAGACGCCACATACCCTATCCTCCATGGAAAAAATGCTGCTGATTTCCATGCTGATGATCCTCAGTATCAGCGTATTAGACACCTTGGATGGGAAAAACGTGGGCAATGCCGACGAGATCCGGTTGGCAAAGCTTAAAGGCCAGCAAGAACTGATGGCGTTAAAGACTAACCCCTAACCCGCACCATACATTCCCGCATCCAATTCACCTAAAAAATGAGTGAGAGCAACACCTGAAAGCCGCTTGCCTAATCATTATTGCAGGCACATTGTGCTTTTTGGATTAGCATTACCAATCCTTTGATACAATCAAGAGATGGGTAAGCCACAGGTTCCGCTCAGTTTTAGATGTCAGTCCACATTAAATCAATGGGGGCTTTTTCTGCGTCAGGCATTACGCTGGACACCGGGCGCCTATGTGGAGCCAAGAGAGTCCAAGACCGGTTTATTTACCGATGAAGCCACATTGTCGCTGGAGAACCAGCTGATCAACACATACTCGTTAACAGATCTTCAGCAACAGAGCAGCAACGCCCGTTATATAGAGACTCTAACCTATCTGCATTTTATTGAGCAGTTGATGGACGGAACAGAACCTCTGACAATACATGAGGGTAAAGCTGTCACCTGGCTAGATGTCGGGGCGAAAAATTGGGCCTATGTTGCGGCCATTGACGGGTGGCTGAAACGAAACACGAAAATTTACCAGCTTACCGGCATTGAGCTGGATGGCTACCGACGTTATACCGATTTGCACACCCGTGCTGATTATGCTCAAACCTATATCAGTACGATTTCACAGGCTACTTATGAGGTGGGTGATATCATGAACCACCAGGGACAATACCATATTATTTCTTGTTTCTTGCCCTTCGTTTTTGAAGAGCCCTGCTTAGCATGGGGGTTGCCCTTGTCCTATTTTCGTCCAAAGGTTTTTCTGGCGAAACTACTCCAGTTATTGGCCCCAGGCGGCATCTTGCTAGTTATGAATCAGGGAGAATCAGAGCGCGACAAGCAAGAAGAACTATTTAAACGCCTTGACGGTGACCCTAAATTGGGAGTAACTTTAAACACTACAGCCGTAAAGCTATTAGACTCGCCTTTCATCCAATATCAATACCCACGATATGGCTGGTTCTGTCGTCCAGAAAGGATTATATCTCCTCATGTCAGTAACACCTCCTCCTACAAGCCAGAAAGCACTGATCATCACATTGGCCTCCACCAATAAAAACAAGTGTAGAGAGCTGCAACGATGTGTTACTGAGGCAGGATTACCGGTGAAGCTTGTACAGCCTGAAAACTTAGCAGATGTAGATGAAACTGGCGATACGTTCATGGCCAACGCCCGGCTAAAAGCAGAACAGTGTGCACCAGTACCCGGCAGCCAATGGATTTTGGCTGAAGATTCTGGCTTTGTAGTAAATGCTTTGGCAAAGAAGTATGGGCTAGACCCGTTTCCAGGAATTAAGTCTAACCGCTGGTTAACCCCCGAAATTCGTAAAGCACTATTGGGTGTGTCCAGTGACACACCAACAACTGAAGAGGAACGGAACAAAAGTATTATTGCCTTATTAAAAGATACCAAAGACCGCTTAGGCGCT
>JAHQWC010000094.1 GCA_019634025.1 Vampirovibrio sp. | reverse complement strand
CGCATTCCCTACGGTATATCCCAGGGGTTGATCCATCGTGGAGATGACCGTAGAGATAGATCGACCCAAGCGCTTCCCCACCTCTCGGCATGTCTCCGCCAGTTCCTGAGCTTCTTCCAGGGTTTTCATAAACGCGCCACGACCGGCTTTAATATCTAAAACAATGACATCGGCGCCGGCGGCAATTTTTTTGGATACCACGGAGGCGGCAATCAAGGGAATGCTGGCTACAGTGGCAGTAACATCCCGCAGGGCATACATCTTGGCATCCGCCGGAGCCAGCTCTGCTGTTTGGCTGGAAATAGCCATTTTGATGGTTTTAATCTGACTGATAAACGCTTTGGTAGACAGAGCAACCCGAAACCCTGGAATGGCTTCCAACTTGTCGATGGTGCCACCGGTAAAGCCCAGCCCTCGACCGGAGAGCTTTGCCACATGAAGTCCCGCAGCAGCCAATAAGGGTAGCAATACCAAGGTCGCCTTATCCCCAACACCACCGGTACTGTGTTTGTCTATTACCACATCACCAACGCCAGACAGGTCCATGACGGTACCCGAGTCGACAAACGCCTTGGTCAGCCAGGTTGTTTCATCCAGGTTCAGTCCCTGGAGGCAAACCGCCATCAACCAGGCAGAAATCTGGTAGTCGGTTGCCTGCCCGTTACATAGAGAGCGGACCAGGTAGGCAATTTCAGCCTCAGTATGTGCTAAGCCTTGGCGCTTTTTATCTAAAAGCTGAACGATATTAAAAGGAGCATGGGTCATAAAATTCAACGACACTCTATCTATGGATTAGCTGACCAATCCAGTTTGAAAAAACACCTGCCTATTATAAGGAAAACAGCGTCCCAGATCAGGGTTAACCGGGGTAAATGGAAATAGGATTCTATAGACTTCAGGCTGTGCCGCTGGCAAAATGAGAACATGAACGAGCAGATCCAATCTATTCAACAGGCTGCAGATGCCCTGCGGCAGATTTATCCCCACCCCATAAAAGCAGCTGTTGTGTTGGGCTCTGGGTTAGGATCTTTTGTGGATTCTTTAAGCCAACAGTGCGTAAAAACGCCAACTTTTGTTCCTTTTGAAGAGGTACCCAATTTCCCTCGCCAGGAAGGTGCCGGTGTTGCCGGGCACCAGGGCAAATGGGTCTTTAGTGAAATAAATAATGGGCTACATTTGGCATGTTTGCAGGGCAGGCTGCACTATTACCAGGGATACTCTATGGATCAGGTGGTTTTTCCGACTCGCGTTTTAAAAGCGTTGGGGTGTGAAACCTTGGTTGTGACCAACGCAGCCGGAGGCCTGGGAGACGGTTTTCAGGCCGGAGATTTGATGTTGATTACCGATCATCTGAACCTGATGGGAACGAATCCCTTAATGGGGGCAAACCTGGATGAACTGGGTCCCCGGTTTCCGGATATGTCCAATGCCTATGACCGCGACTTACAGAAAGTGGCCAGAAGTGTTTATAACGAGATGGATTTGCAAACCCGGCTGATGGAAGGCGTGTATGCCGGATTAACAGGCCCTTGTTATGAAACCCCCGCCGAGATTCGAATGATGAAAACCTTGGGCGCTGATGCGGTGGGAATGTCCACCGTACCCGAGGTGATTGCAGCCAATCATATGGGGATGAAGGTCCTGGGTATTTCCTGTATCTCAAATTTGGCGGCAGGGCTATCCAGTCAAACCTTGAACCACCAAGAAGTTTTGGATACCGGTAAGCGCGTCGAAGCAGATTTTAGCCAATTGCTCTCTGGCATCTTACAGAAGCTATCTGCTTCTGCGGCGGTTTGATGGATATCCGTGTATTGTGACTGCTGTTTCTAATTTTATTGATAACCTGTCGTTTACCCCGGATGATTTTCAGCGCGAGGCGATGGAGACCATTGATGACGGTCATAGTGTGGTGGTTTGTGCGCCTACGGGGAGCGGAAAAACCCTGATTGCCGAATACGCAGCAGCAGAAGCCATTCGCCGGGGGACAAAACTGTTTTATACCACGCCACTTAAAGCCCTGAGTAACCAGAAGTTTTTTGACTTTAAGGCCGCCTATGGAGACGAGAATGTCGGCTTATTAACTGGGGATCAATCGGTAAACCGGGACGCACAAATTGTGGTGATGACCACTGAAGTGTTTCGGAACATGTTATACGGCATTCACGAAGACAGCAGCCTGGTGGATCAGGTGGGGTATGTGGTGCTGGATGAGTGCCACTACATGAATGATGCCCAGCGTGGAACCGTTTGGGAAGAGAGTATTATTTACTGCCCGGAAACCATTCAGGTGATTGCCCTAAGCGCCACAGTGGCCAATGCGGTGGAGCTAACGGATTGGATTAATGAGGTACACCATGACACCCGGATTGTGTGGAGTGATTTTAGACCCGTACCGTTGCGGTTCCACTTTTTTAACCGGGAAACCATTTTGCCATTGTTTGAAGGCAACCATAAGCTGAACCGGAAACTCAAAACAGATATAAAAGGAAACCGGCTTCCCCGGCACCAGCGGCAATTTAACCCGGGTTTACTGATTCGGCAGATGCAACAAAGAGACATGTTACCCGCCATCTTTTTTGTATTTAGCCGTAAAGATTGCGACCGGTATTTAAAAGCCACCCGAGATCTGCGGTTTTTGACCGATGCGGAGTCCAGGCAAATTAGGGCGTTTGTGGCGGACTATGTGAGCAAGCATCCGTTTTTAAAAGACAACCCCACCCTACGTTATATTGAAAACGGATTTGCCAGCCACCATGCCGGGATGCTGCCGGGGTTAAAGCACTTGAGCGAGTTATTATTCCAGCAAGGGTTGATTAAGATGGTGTTTGCTACCGAGACCTTGGCCGCCGGGATTAATATGCCGGCCAGATCCACCGTCATTAGCACACTGTCCAAGCGCTGCGATGATGGGCATCGATTACTCACCGCCAGTGAATTCCTGCAAATGTCTGGCCGGGCTGGCCGGCGAGGGATGGATGATGTGGGGCATGTGATGGTGATTAGCAGCCCCTTTGAAAGCGCTCGGGATGCGGCCAAGCTGGCCAGTAGCGGGCCAGATCCGTTGAACAGCCAATTTACCCCAACTTACGGAATGGTGCTGAATTTGTTGCAGCGCTATTCTTTGGAAGAAGCACAGTTTTTGATTTTAAAAAGCTTCGGCCAATTCACCTCGGCACAGCGGTTAGCGCCGTTAAAACAAGATATTGATGCCGATGAAGCCATTATTGATTCTGCTGAAAATTTTGATTGCCCGGCATCACTCTCTAATAAAGAATTTCAAGCATATTTAAGATCTAAAGATATGCTGCACGAAAGCCAGAAGTTTATTCGATCTTTACGCAAACAAATTAAGCGCTATGGGGAATCCATCGAAATTAATGATGAACTCAGCAAAGAGCTGGGAAAGAAGAACAACCTACTCAGCACCATGGAAGCCTCTGCCTGCCATGAGTGCGAAATTCTGTATAAGCATCAACGTGCGGCGGAACGGGCGCATCGGGTGGGCAAACGGTTGAAGCGGTTAAAAGGCTACTATGAGGACGAGAAAGATATTTACTGGCGGAGTTTTCTGAATATCTATAACTTGTTGCGGGAGATGGGGTATCTGTCTGAAGACAACAAGCCCACCGGAGCGGGGATACTGACCTCGAAGGTTCGGGCAGAGAATGAGGTGTATGTGGCAGAGATCATTGCCGACGGATTGTTGGATGGCTTACGGCCGGATCATTTGGCCGGAGTGGTGTGCGCCATGGTGAATGAGACCAACAAGCCGAATTTATATTCGGAGTTTCGCTACTCTGTAGAAAGCCGCAGCGCAGTGATTGAGATTGGACGCTTAGGCAAACGTATTAGCAAACTGCAGCAGAAACATCACATTGACATTGGAACGACGTTGAATCCCATTGCCAGTGGGTTAATTGAAGCCTGGGCACAAGGGGTGCCCTGGGAACGGTTGATTAGCGCCACCAACATTGCTGAGGGCGATATGGTGCGGCTAATTCGCCGGACCATGGATGTATTACGGCAATTAGCCCGGATACCGGAAGTGCCGCCGGTGGTGGCCAATGCTGCCGGAGAAGCGTTGCAGTTGTTGCAGCGGGATCCGGTGAAGGAGTGGGAGGTGATTGTGACTGAGGAGCCTGTTGCAGGGGAGCCGGAAGAGGGTTCAGCTCCTACACAACCCTGACTGTAGGGTGTTTTTGTGACGGATTATTACGAGTTTTTGGGAAGTGTCCGAAAAAAAATTGGGATCTTTGGGATCATTCGGGATTGGTAAAAAGGGGTGGAATATGTTGCTGGGTATAGGTTTTAAGACCAATACGGGAGTGCAGCATTTAAGTTGGAGGGTTATTCGATTATTAAGGTCTATCAGACGCTCCTAAGATAAGACTCTTTTGAGAGGTACTTATACCGTAATTAGGTTTGGAGAAAAGGCAATATTTTTTAGAAATAAACCCCAAGGGCCTATGGCTTTGAATTAAAAAAAGACTAGATTACCGGTTTCAAAGACTATTGCCAATTATTTGGTGCAACCGAAATCATAAAATCAGATAGCATTCTTCAGATATGTAGCAGATTAGATCTTTGTTTCGAGTTGGTTATTATTCACTTGATGCTCATCACTCATCCCTACCATAGTCATAAGGGTTTGAATCGAAGTGGCGCAGTGGTTTTTTTTGCCGGTATCGGAGACGGCGTAGAGATCGGCCTGGACGATGGTGAGGGTTTTGCCGGCTTTGATGATCTGGCCGGCGCCGATGAAAGTAGACCCGATGCCAGGGCGGAGCATATTGAGTTTGGATTCGACAGTAAGCATGGTGGCATCTTCGGGAATGAGAGTGAAGGCAGTGTAGCCGGCAGTGGCGTCCAGCAGCATGGCCATGCTGCCGCCGTGGAGATAACCATGTTGTTGGGTAAGCTCTTTGCGGTAGGGCAGGTGGATTTCGCACACGCCGGGTTCAACCTTGGCCAGGATGGCGCCAATAAATGCCATAAGAGGTTGTCGGCTAAAGCTATCTTGGCAGCGGACTTGGTAGTTGGGGTTTTGGGGTTGCCACATGGAGAGGAATATTCTTTTTATAAACGTTTTGACAGTGCGGTAGAAGAGAGAACAGTTCTAAGTTTCATATGGAATTAGTATAGATCATAGATCAACGTAAATCCGATACAATATTGCATCCATTGGGGCACCTATGTTTATAAACCTCCTTATGTTAGCAACGCTCATAAACGAACATTTACTATTAGTTAGTCTCGCAATAACAACTTGTTATTGCTGCGGGAAGGTGTTGGGGGTGCTGATGAAGTCCAGGTGGCCTTGGGAGAGGAGGGAGAATTGTTGGACGAGGTGGCGCTCGGCTTCTGAAAGGTTATTGAGGCGGGTGAGATGGTGTTGCATTTGATAGTGATCTTGCGGGTATTTGAACTTTAGCTGATCGCCCACCAAACGATAATTGCCGTAGCGAGACTGCAGCAAGCTGAGGATTTGCTCTGTCTCGGTTATCATTTGATGCTGCAAGGTGAAAAAGCGATTTAAGCTGTGTTTGATGTCTTTGGATTTTATCTGTACGCCTCGGACAAAACCGGTTTTGAAGTGGGCGTCGCTTAGGGGGAGTTGGCGGGCGTCTTGTTGGAAGGCGTTGATAAGGCTCTCCAACTTACTTTGATGGTTGAGGAGTCCTTGACGAACTTTTGCCAACAGGTGGCGAGAGGTGTTGATGTTGGTGAGAGTGGTCAAGGAGGATGGGGACAGAACTTTTTGCAAGTCATATCCGCTGAGACGATTGTTGATGCGGCGGGTTTCCTGGGTGAGTTGTTGGCGAAAATTCAGGAAACAGTAGGTTAGTCGATCTCTA
This sequence comes from Vampirovibrio sp., assembly GCA_019634025.1. Lineage (GTDB taxonomy): Bacteria > Cyanobacteriota > Vampirovibrionia > Vampirovibrionales > Vampirovibrionaceae > JAHQWC01. The sequence continues at coordinate 9,787 of JAHQWC010000094.1, read as the reverse complement.
TCCACCGGGGTGAGGTGCCGGGTGGCGTTTAAGACAAGCAGTTGACGCGTTAAGACTGAATCGGCCAGGATAATGTTGGATAGCTGGGATTGTTGGATACCGGCGCCATGGTGAGAGCTGGATACCACCGGGGCGGCATATGTTGGCTGCCGTTGCGTGATAAGTGTTACGAACAGCAACAATACTGCAAAAAAGACTTTTTGCAGCTGTAAAACTGAAGGGTTGCTTTGGTAAGGTGCAGGCATCAATTTGCCTTTCATGAATCCTGCTGAACACATCATCCGCGTAGGATGATATTCCCCTATTTTCTTTATTTCCCCGTGTGGCTTTATGTGATTTGCCACGCCCAAGCTAAAAATTGGTGTCAGCTTGATTTAGCTGACAAGAATGATTCTACAAAATTATGGCGAGGGAGACCTCATGCATGTGGAGGAGATTGAGTTGGTATAGCGTCAGCATGGTTGAGGAGCGGGCACCTTCGGATCTCACCAGCCGTAAGCCCTGCAGGCAAAGGCTGGAGGGCAGAGGGTCGTTCCTATCCTATGAGATACAAATTTTTAATCGGTGAGGGTGTCTTCGAGCCATTGGATCAAGAATGTGAGGGTGTGGTGTTTGTCCTCTAGGAGTTGAGGATCTTCGGAGAGGTGGAGGGCGAATTGTTTTTTGAGGCCGGGCCAGTTGACCAGTTCAAAGTTATCGAGACGGCTTTGGGCCAGGCGATGTTGAGTTTCGTAGTAGCTTTTGAGGAAGTCCCGGGCGTGGTTGAAGAGGGCGAGGTAAGCTTGAGGGGTGTCGGTCATGGGATGTGCTCCTTTATTTTTGTTTGATGAGGTTGTAGGTTCTTGGGCAGGTTCATTCGGGCGCACGCCGTGCGCCCCTACACATGAGTGAATCCAACAAGTACTAGGCGATGATAAGCCACTCCCCTATAATTAGGAGAGTTCTTGATGTGCTATGAATTGGGTTACCTCTTGGTTTCTATTATACTAGAAAAATGATTACGACAAACTTCGAATTTGGTAGCTGGTTGCAGGCGTTGCGTAAACACCTGGGGTATTCGCGTCAGGAGGTGGCCGACCGTTCTGGGGGGCGGATTTCGCAGCAGTATATTCACTTTATTGAGACTGGGCGGATTACCAATGTGGGGGTGGAGAAGGTGCAGGCCATGGCTGCTGGGTTAGGGGTGCCGGTGCAGGTATTACAGCAAGCCTTATTACAAGGCGAAGAGCCGATGATTCCCGTGTTAGGCCGTGCAGCCGGCGGGCCGGAGGCCAGTGCCTTGCCGGAGGAGTATCGAGAAGTGGGGGTGCCTTATTACCGGCCGGATCCGACCTTGTTTTCTGTGGAGATTATGGGGGACTCCATGTCACCCAAGTTGGAGCACGGGGATTTAGCGGTGGTGCAGCCGCAGATAGAAAGCGCACCTCTGGTGTCTGGTGGGGTGTATTTGTTGCGTCACCGCAAGAAGCTGACGTGTAAGTACTTGATGCAACACTCGGAGCAGCCGGAGCAGTGGCTGATTACAGCAGAGGATGATGGGCTATTTCCACAAACCCTTTTGGATAAGACGTATGAGGTGTTGGGACAGGTGATTGAGGTGCGGAAAACGCAGACACTGGTCAAGCCGTCGTTTTAGGCGATGAGCTTGTTGCCCCTCACCCGAGCTCTTCATGCTCAGGAGTTCGAAAAGAGTGGTTCCGGCTTACCGAAGGGTGGAGCGCTTAAGGAAACACGCATGTGCGTGTTAGCGGCCAAATTTGAAGAGGAGGTAGGTGGTGCCGACGGTGAAGCCGGTGAGTGCTAATACTCTAACAAAGCCAGCAGGAATAGTGGCATAGAGGAAAATACCCACGAAGAATACCAGGATCAGAATACCCATAAACTTTTCGGTGACGTGGGTACGTTTTTTAGGCCGAGTGCCTTGAGGAACAGGGGTGGTAGATTGTGACATATGGTGCTTCTCCATCAGAAAGTCTGGCTTGGTAGTTTTACCACAGAGTTATAGGAACTCTGCGGTAAAACCAGAGTAAAGCTACTGTATCAAAAGCCTTCGGGTGCGCCAATGGCTTCCAAATTAATTTTAGCGCCGAGGACTTCTTGCCGGAGTTGGATTAGGTCTTTGCCGAAGACGGCTTCGATTTCAGGGCCTAACTTGTTTTCTAGTTCCAGCAGGAAAATGTCGTGAATCATCAGTTCTTTAATAAGCAGCACGATATCGGAGTTTCGGGTAAGAACGCCGTGGGAAGATTTATCTGCTGTGAAAAATCCAGCGACACTCTCGCATTCATCCCGAGTGAGCATGACCCACCGGCTGCCCGGTGGGGTGTCGATGGTTTTTGAGTGGCCGTGGGAATAGACGGGGCAAAAATCAAAGGAAAGGCCATCATAGCCAACAATGCGGATTTCTACGCCACGTTCAGAAGCTTCTCGTAAATAGGGCTCCATTTTAGGACCATCTTCCAGCCAGAGCTCCATGAAAATAGTTTTTTGGGCGCTGCTGATGGTTTCAATCGCATGGTTAAAAATAGCCGCTTCTCCCCGAAGGTTGAGTACCGGGGCGATGGTTTCTTCAGTCAGGTTGGGCAAGGTTTCTCGCAAATAGGCCATGGACGATTTGAAGGAGCGTTCATGACGGTCCAGAAGCTCGTGTGGACTGACAGGCATATAGGTGGTGGGCTTACCGCCATTGGAAACCACTATTCGGTTGGTCTCTAGTGCCTTGAGGGTATCGTACGCTCTTGCTTGAGGGACGCCGGACTCTTTGCTAATTTCGTATCCTGTGGCAGGGTGATGGTTCAGGAGGGTAATGTATACCTTGGATTCGTAGGTGTTGAATCCTAAGCCCTTTAGTTTTTCGATGAGGTCTTCCATAACCTGACTTTCAATCCCAACTTTAGGGTGTTCTGTTTGTGATCTTCCCGGAGTCCTGTGCCTGCCAACGGGAAAGCCCTACTACAAGATGTAGTATATAAACCGGGCCATTAAATTGTCAATCTATTGGACGTTAATCTATAAGAGCAGCTGCATCTGGTTTTGGATTTTGTGTGTTTATGGTAAAGTCAGTCGCTGAGCTGATATGGATTGTAAAGATACCTTTACGAACAAGATGTTTAAACGTCTTAAACAGCAAACATACGGTTTAAATATGCCCCTGATACTCGTGGAGATTTCCTCATCATGAAACTTATTTTGGACAAAGATGTCGATTCTTTAGGGATTGCCGGAGATATCGTCAATGTGAAAGACGGTTATGCCCGGAATTACCTGTTGCCCAAGGGGTATGCCAGACTGGCCTCTAAAGGGGCCCTGCAAGACCTGGAGTCCCGGATTGAGCGATTGAAAGTAAAGGCAGAGAAGAAACATCAGGAAGATTTGAAACGGGCTAAGCAAGTTTCTGATGTTGGCGCCATTTCCATTGAAGCTAATGCCAACCCGGATACCGGTAAGCTGTTTGGTACCATCACCACCAAGGAATTGGCCAAAGTATTGCAAGAGAAGACCGGGATGGAGATTGAACGGAAAAATATTAATGTGAGCCACCCCTTGAACCAAGTGGGTGAGTACACGGTGAACATTAAATTGTCTCCTAAAGTCAGTGCTTCAGTTCAGGTGAAGGTGCTGGGCGCCGATATGGATCCGGAAACCCAGAAAGCATTGATGGAATTTCAACAGCAGCAAATGGGCGGCAAAACCGACAAGATTGCTGATGAAGCACCACCTGTGGTTGCAGACGCTGAAGTTGCTGATAATACTAATGAACCCGAAGAAGAAGCCTAGCTTCTTTTTGAGATGATGGACAACACCCAGCAGCAACAAAATCTTGATGCTGATGGGAACTTTAAGGCGGTTGCCAGTGCCTCTGGTAGCGTTAGTAGTGTCCCTTTGGTTTTGTACAATGTACTGTGGATAATGGGCTTGCTATTAGGGTTTCCGTTGCTGTTGATTTACGCAGCGGTTTCACCAAAGCTGCGGCACAGCTTTTGGCAAAAGGCGGGGTTCTTTGATGCTGGTCTGATGGAGCAATTTCATGTTCTTCAGAGTCTTCCTCATGGTACGGTTTCAGCGACTACGGATAAGGTGGTGTGGATACATGCGGTGTCGGTTGGGGAATTTAATGCTGTAAAGCCTCTGATTCAAGATTTAGAAGGGGCTTGCCGGGTAATTGTTACGACTGCGACCCGCACTGGACAAGATCTGGCGAAAAAGACCTTTCCAGAGCATCTGGTGTTTTATTTTCCGTTTGATTTTCCCTTGGTGATCCGTCGTTTTTTCCAATTGATCAAGCCTGATGCTGTTGTGCTGACGGAAACGGAACTGTGGCCGAATTTTATTCACACTGTGACACGACAGCATATTCCCTTGCTATTGATTAACGGCCGGATTTCTCCGGGGTCGTTTCAGGGATACCAAAAAATAAAACCATTGGCAGCTTCGATGTTAAAGGGGTTTACCCATTTGTATATGCAGTCTGAGGCGGATCGGGATCGGGTGGTAGCACTTGGTGCGCCGGGATCCTCTGTGACAGTCGCCGGGAACATTAAATTTGATATTCATCCTGTTGTGGATCCTGCTCAAAAAGCTATGTTACAGCGGTTGTTGAATTTCTCGGCTAAAGATACCGTAATGACCTTTGCTAGTACTCACTCAGGAGAGGATCAGCCGCTGGTTACTCAGTACTTAAAACTGAAAAAGGATTTTCCAGAGCTTAAGCTAATTCTGGCCCCCAGACACCCGGAACGGCTGAATGAGATCAGAAGTATTCTAACCGCTCAATCGGTTCAATATAGTGTGCGCAGTCAATTAACCGAAGAAGAAATCAATAAAGAGCCGGTGGTGGTACTGGATACTATTGGGGAGTTGATGGCCGCATATAGCTTGAGCCATGTGGCGGTGATGGGTGGGAGTTTTATTGAGCATGGTGGCCAAAACCCATTAGAGCCTATTGCAATGAATGTACCGGTAATTTTCGGGCCTCATATGTTTAACTTTCCAGCAATTTCTAAATTGATTTCGGACAATCATGCTGGCTACCAGGTAGAAAATGTGACGGAAATTTGTGCGAAAGTGACGGAACTATTAACCCAGCCAGAAATTTGCAGCAATATGGCGGATAATGGCCAACGGTTGTTGGAAGTAAATCGAGGGACCAAACAGGTATTATGTCAGGCGATCCATCAAGTGATCCAACAGCAGATGGATGAACCACATGCCAAAGATCAGGTTCTTCAACTAAACTAAGCTGACTTTAGGTTTATGGGAAAGGCATATTAAATAAGTTTCTCAACTCTTTGCCAAAACGCCTTTTAGCATAAACCAGGAACCATTTGCTCCAGTTTTTCTCGAAGATCTTTCTCGTTAAACGGCTTGACCAAATAGTTGTTGGCGCCAGCCTGAATGGCGGTGACGACATTTTGTTTTTCGCCTTCCGTCGTACACATCAGGATGGGTGTTTTATCTCCATTGCCCCGAATGGTTTTTACGGCGTCAATGCCTAGCATGTTGGGCATATTCCAATCCATCAAAATCAGATCAAAATTCCCGCCGTCCGAAACCGCTTTAACGGCCTGAACACCATCTTCGGCTTGGGAAATACTGTCTGATTCAACACCCATCCGTGTGAGGATGCCAATAATCACTTTCCGCATCACGGCAGAATCGTCTACAATCAAAACCTTGGCTGACATATCTCAATGCTCCTCTCTAATTATATTTGAAGCAAAGCTGTACAGTAAAATCTTCCTCATCGACTCCAAATACCATGATGAGGTTCGGTTGGTTATTGGGATGGCCCGAAATGCTGTGGCCTGTACCTAAAATGACGCTGGGGAGCGATAATTTATAAGGCTCTTCATCTCCTGCCGACATTTTTGTTTTGGCATTTCCAGAAATCATATTGGCCAGCTCACCGATGCCGTCGCACCGGTCTTCACTGGTGACCTGTGCTTCGGTAGTGCCCAATAGACGCGAAACAATAAGACTGGCGACATTAATGGGGAAAGATAACATAACAACCCCACTGCCTTTTTGACCCGTGATACCAATGACGGAGGAAATATCGCCAGTAGGCTTGAAATCGGTTTCGGCCTTAGCGCCCTTAAAGTTGACCTCGGTTTGAGCCATGGTGCCCAATACCTCGGTAGTGGCATTCATAAAGGCATTAACCAACTCGGCATCAATGGTGCCAGCTGCCTGGGTTGTCATGTTTTATCCTCCTGTCATTTATGGGTGTAAAATTGCTTAAACAGCCAGTCCCATACATTCTACGATACGGGACGTTAAGTCTTCTTGAGAAAAGGGTTTAACAACATAATGTTTGGCGCCGGCCTTCATGGCGGCAATGATATTGGTTTTTTCTGATTCTGTGGTCACCATCATGACCGGAATTTCTTTGAACCGATCGTCTGCCTTTAACTTGGTAAGGGTTTCATATCCGTCCATCACGGGCATATTCCAGTCTAGTAAGATGAGTTGCACGTCTTGATATTGATCACTAAGGATATCTAGCGCTTGTTGGCCGTTTTCAGCTTCCAGAAAGTCATATCCCAGCACATCTACGCAGCCGCAAATGATTTTTCGGATGATGGCTGAATCGTCGACAGATAGTATCTTCATGTGTCGTTCCTCTAAGTCATTCGCTTTTGGTAGTAAAGACAGTGATCCGCCTTGAGCAGATCGAAAGCATCGCTGTAACCCATCAAGGATTCAGAGCTTCCAAGAAACATATAACCGCCGGGGTTTAGCGCGGTTGCAATTTTTGCGTACAGATCCTTTTTGAAATCGGCTGAAAAATAAATGGCGACATTGCGGATCATCACTAAATCGAAAGAGCCCAAAGAAACAAAAGAATTTTGCAAATTGAACTGTTGGAACTGTACCATTTTTTTTATTTCGTCATTTAATTGAAAAGCCCGGCCAGCTTCGGCAAAATACTGGCTCTGAATATCCGGACTCATGCCTCTAGACATGGAAATACCATCATATCGAGCATTTTTTGCGATGAATAAAGCAGAGGTAGAGATATCAGTAGCAATAATCTCGATACCGCCGTTAATCAGCTCAGGGGCATTGTGTGCTTTGGCATATTCATGAGCCAGTATTCCTATAGAATAGGGTTCTTGCCCAGTCGAGCATGCGGCGGACCAAATACGGATTTTAGGTCGCTCTTTATTCCTTAGTTGTTCCACAAACTTTGGAAACAAAACGGTTTTTAAAACTTCGTAGGGATGATTATCCCTAAACCACAGGGTTTCATTTGTTGTCATGGCGTCGACAATTTTGTCGCGGAGTTGGCTAGATGTGTCATTCTTTGCTTTTTGATAAAATTCCCTGAAATTATCGCAGCCGTTCTCCAGCACCATTCGGGACAGCCGACTTTCAATCAGATAGGTTTTATCATTTTCCAGTGCAATACCGCATTCCTGTTCGATGTATTGACGAATCAGGTCAAACTCATCTTGTTCAATGCTAATATTCATCGCCCTGCTCCAATCCGAGTATATTTTTGAACCAGGTCAACCACCCGACCAGCCAGCATTTCTAGTGGGACTTGCTCATCGGAGAGATTCATATCATCTACTGCTTTTGGCATGCCGTAGATTGTGCAGGTGTCACTACTTTGAGTGAGAGAGTAACAACGGTTGCTTTCTTTTAACGTTTTTACACCTAAGGCGCCGTCACTACCCATACCGGTCATGACCAGTGTTAAGGCATGTTGTTTAGGGGTATTGAGAATGGATCGGAATAAGACGTCTGCTGCTGGCCGGCAGCTGTTTTCAGGAGGATCCTCATTAAGGGTTATTTTGATCTGACTTCCTTCATGAGGAGCCACAGCCATGTGAAAACCGCCGGGGGCTATGTAGACGGTGTTAGGTAATACGGTTTCACCTTGCTCAGCCTCTTTAACAGCGAGTTTGGATTTATCGTTCAAACCTTGAGCCAGAGATTTTGTGAAGAAAGGTGGCATGTGAATAACCAGGAGAATGGGAATACCAATATCTGCTGGCAGATTTGGAATGAGCTCGTTTAATGCTTTAGGACCGCCGGTGGAAATGCCGATGGCAATTAAGTCAATTGAGCCAGAAATAGTTGAAGGTTGAGTAAAGGTGCTTTGAGTGGGAGGCTGAACTTGCTGTTGAGTGGGCGTGACTGAGGGAGAGGATGTTTCTTGCCTAGGTACACGACTATGTTGAATATGGCTGATAATAGGCGCTAGCTTCTCGCGTAAGAAAACAATACTTTCTTCCGAGCTGCTTGTGTCAGTGGGCTTACTGACAAAATCCAACGCGCCAGCTTCCAACGCTTTAATGGTAATATCTGCGCTGGTTTGGTTGGCGCCGCTGACCATGACCACAGATACATGAGGGTAGTCTTTACGGATAAACCGGAGTGCTTCCAGCCCATCCATTTCGGGCATCTCTACATCCAGCAATACCAGATCAATTTCGTTTTGGGCAAGTTGCTCCAAGGCAAATTTGCCATTGCTGGCAGTAGTGACTACAGTAACATCAGGAATATCTCGAACGACCTGCTTTAAGACGGTTCGGTAGGTAATCGTATCATCTACGATCATCAATTTTAATGGATCAAGATTTGTCACGATGTCCCCTTAAATACTCCAATAATTAATTCTTAGAACCGGCTACTGCTAATACTTTTTGTACATCGACTACTGCCATCAGGTCATCGTCCAGTTTAACGACACCGGAAAAATACTCGCCGTCAAAGGCACCGATGTTCGCCGGTGGGCTGCTGATTTCGTTGGCTTTTACAGTGACAACATCCCCAATAGATTCTACTAGAAGGCCGACCATATCGTTGGAGCTGACCAAATCAGGGCGGTCTTCCCTCTCTTGAATGGGTAGGAGTTCCGAGTTGGTTTTAATAATCATGTTATGGGATTCAGTCGTAATGTTTTGGGCCATCCGGCCAATCCTGCGACTGAGATCCATGACGGTCACGATTTGTCCCCGTAAGTTTACCAACCCCTGGATAAATTCCGGTGCATGCTGTACGGCAGTCATTTCTAGTTGACGGTTAATTTCACGGACAAATAAGATGTCTATACCAAATAATTTTCCATCTAGGCGAAACGTGGAGTAACTCCGAGTAGATTTCGAATTACCGATGTCGTTTATGTTATCTGTATTTTGCTTTCCGTTTGTTTCCAACGTTTTATCCTTTTTATTTGATTCTTACTTTAATTTTATTACTATGCTGGTGAGCTTTGGAACTCTCGAATATCAATATTTGCGGCGTCGAGGATTTCATCCGGGTTGATGAATACCGTTAGATGGTCACCCACAACGGCAGACCCCATAACGCCTTTACAGTTACCCAAGGCGGGTTCTAGGTTGACAGAGACTTGCTGAGAATCCAAAATCTTGGACACCATGATACCGGCAATTCCGTCGCCTTTTCGAGGAATAATCATGTATTTTTCAGACGTATCGTCTGGGGCAGGGCGAACGGGAAGATGATTTTCAATCCGAACAAGAGGCAGGCCTCGTCCTCGATACGTGAGGAACTCTTTGTTCCCAATACGCTCTATTTGGTCGGCTTCAAATTTTTCCAACCGCAGTACAGATGCTAGAGGAACTGCAAAAATCTCGTTGGCGGCATTATTGAACATCAACACATCCATTCGGGTTTCATCATGAGCTGTGGTGCTTTGCTCCACCATGTTCTTCCGGTGGTTCTCTTCGGCTTGAACATCGGCAAACTGTAATTTGGCGTAAGTGGCAATACCAGTAACATCTAAAATCATAGCCACTCGTCCATCACCCATGAT
>JAHQWC010000093.1 GCA_019634025.1 Vampirovibrio sp. | reverse complement strand
CTGGCAACCGCTTTCACCGCTGCCCGGGCAGCCAGGGTACCGAAGGTGCCAATTTGACAGACACGTTCTCGACCATACCGCTGGGCGACGTACTGAATGACTTCATCCCGACGCTCAATACAAAAGTCGATATCGATATCGGGCATGCTCACCCGCTCCGGATTTAAAAACCGCTCAAACAACAGGTTGTGCTCAAGAGGATCAATATTGGTAATCCCTAAACAAAAGGCCACTAAACTACCGGCAGCGGATCCACGTCCGGGTCCCACGGGAATATCGTTTTTACGGGCATAGTTGATGAAGTCCCAGGTGATTAAGAAATAAGCCGGAAATCCCATCTGATTAATAATGCCCAACTCATAATCCAACCGCTGGCGGATCTCCGGCGTAATCTCTCCGTAACGCTGGCGAGCATGGTCGTTCACCACCTCCAACAAAGCTTCTTCGGGCGTTTGGCCCTCTGGTAATGGGAATTCTGGCAGAATGGAGACCCCTTGTTCCAGTTCCAGGTTGCATTTCTCCGCCACGACCAAGGTGTTGTCCAACGCGTGTTCTTTCACCACCGGATCCAAAAACGCAAAGCGTTCGGCCAACTCATCTCCGTTTTTAAGATAATATTCTGGACCGTAAATCTCCTGGACTCGGGTATTTTCTTCCAAGGTTTTGCCGGTTTGCATGCAGAGCAGGATTTTCTGCATCTCCTGGTCTCCAGGACGGGAGAAATGACTGTCGTTGGTAATCACTAACTCAATACCCAACTCCTGTGAGATTTTCAGAGATTCCAGAGTAAACCGGGTTTCCGTCTCTTTACCATGATCAAAGATCTCCAGGTAAAAATCGTCTCCAAAAATATCCTTCAAACTCCGAGCTCGTTCTCGAGCAGCTTCCATATTGCCCCGCATCACATAGTAGCCAATGGGACCGGCTAGATCACCTGACAAGGCAATCAAGCCTTGAGAATGAGTCTTTAAAATTTCCCAGTTAATCCGGGGCTTATAATAGAAGCCTTCCAGATGAGAGGTGGAGACCATCTTCACCAGATTCTTGTACCCGACAAGATCCTTGGCCAGGAGCACTAAGCCAAAGTTGGGCTTACGTGCAGTCCGATCCGTAATATCCCCATCCGTCACATACATATCACAACCAATAATGGGCTTAATCCCTGCCGCTTTAGCCCCATTATAAAATTCTACGGCGCCATACATTACCCCATGATCGGTAATGGCTGCCGCCGGCATATTACTCTCTTTAGCGATAGCAATAATGTCTTTAACGCGAGTGGCCCCGTCCAGCAGGCTATAATGAGTGTGGACGTGCAACGGAACGAAGGGTCGAGGAAGCGGCTTCTCTTCGGCTTCAACAATTTCCTCAGCCACTTCTTCTGTCAATTCTATTGAATCGACTAGTCCTTCTGGTAAATCTGCACCCTCTGGCTCAGGCACTATAGAAGCGTCTCCAACGATTGCTTCCGTTTCAGAAACATCTGTCATAGTGATGAAAAGTTTTTCTTCAGGATTTCTGTCACTCTCTATTTCCCGGTGAATCGCCAAGCTGTCTCCCGGCAAACCCCAGTCAATTTTGGATCACTATTTTCTCACTCTTTGCGGCGAAAAGCCACGAAAAAATATGGCAGCATTAACACTTTTTGAATCAGATCGTTATGAATGCTGATTCAATGAATCTAACGATTCATCTAAGCCTACCTTGATGGATTCTCCCAGCTCAGGTGCAATCACACCATGGCTTACCAACTCTGACAGCCGATTTTTGCGAACTGTCCACAACCTAGACATAACATCCTGACGCTCCTCGTCTTCCAGTTCTTGGTTGGTCAGGTGCAACTGATGAATTGCGGTCTCCAATCCGGTGACTTCTTCATTCAGATTTCCTTTAATCTCTTCTGCAACCTTAGGCAACAGTTCTCCGGCAGCTTCCATCTGCTTCAGACTTGCCAAAGCATCTCGGGCAGATAAGAGTTTTGCCCGAAGGGTATGGTACTTTGCCATCTCCTCGGTCAACTGATGACCCAGGTTCAGCTTTTTCAACAAAGCTGGAATGGTCAACGCCTGACCCAACAAACTGACCAACACCACCCCAAATACAACTGAAATAATCAGTATTCGCAGATCTCCCATACTGGTGGGCAAGCTTAACGCCAGAGCCATAGACAGTGCACCTCGCAACCCGCCCCAAACCATGACATGCCGCCAAGCAATAGGAATGGGCTGTGGCAAAAGCTTTCTGACCAAAGGGACTAATCCATACACAGCTACTGAGCGTGCGAATAACACCACCAATACTGCAATACCAATGGGTTGCCAGTGCCCCAACAGTTCATTGATATGAATTTCGAGCCCCAGCATCAGGAAGATGAGGGAATTGACCAAGAATGCCGCAAACTCCCAAAAACTGTCTACCGAAATCCGGGTGGTGGCAGACATACCGGTATGACGGCCATAGTTGCCCATCACCAAACCAGCTGTAACCGTGGCAATGACCCCGGACAGGTGCAAATGCGGCACAGCGCCGGGTACGGAAATATTTTCAGCAATGAGAAAGGCGCCATAGGCGGCAACTACGGTGAACGTTAGCTCTAGTAGGTGATCTTCATACCGGCTGGTGAGTACCGAGAAGAAAAATCCCAGAGTTCCCCCAACTAAGGCACCGCCGGATACGACCACCAAAAACTGTACTGCGGCGCCCAAGGTAAACCCTGCCCAAGACTCAACAGAAAGCGTGCTACCCATGAGGAGTAAGGCAAGCAAAATTTTAAACAGCACCACAGCAGTCCCGTCGTTAAACAGGCTCTCGCCCTCCAAGGTGGCAGACAGCCGGTGATCCAATCGCATCTGTTTCATGATGGCGACTACACTCACTGGGTCTGTGGCAGAGATCATAGCGCCAAACAAAAAAGCCACGAGCCAATCCAGTCCGAGAAAAACGTGTAGTAGCCCCCCAATAATACTGGTAGAAAGCAACACGCCGACCACAGCCAAAATGGCAATGGCTGGAGCCGTTTGCCTTAAGTGACGGATATCGAGGTGCCAAGCCGCTTCAAACAGTAAGGCAGGCAAGAAGATAAAGAGCAAAATGTCTTCCGTCAACACCACCGGCGGTAAGGCATGGATGGTACTGAGGAGTAACCCTACAATAACCAAAGCAATGGTATAGGGCAGCCGAATCCGTTTGACTGCCATGGCGACAAGAGAGGCAATGGCCACCAGCAGCACCAATAGCTCTATATTCAAACTGTCGGCTGATGGTTCCGTTATCACAAGCGCCTCCTATTGTTCATTAGTTACGGCGATCACCCTTATCATCCCGCCCATCGGTACGACGGTCTCCCACATCTCCCCGGATGCTGAGGCGCTTCATCGGATCGTCTTGGAGTTCAGGTTCATCCGCGCCAGACTCCCATTCAACCCGAACATCTTGGAACAGACTGAAGATCCCATCTTTTATCGCTTTTTTAGGTTTATAAGCCACCATAGTGACCGGTAACCCTAAAAGCTGATGGGCTGGAACTAAAAGCTGATGCTTCGTAAATTGGGCGAGACCGGGAATTTTCCATAACCAGTGTAGTACCCTGGCTAATACCTTTCGCTTTAGACCGGAAAACCGTCCCAGGGAGATCATCTGGTAATAATATTCCGGAAAATAAATTCGTCGACGTCCAAAACCTGCCTTACGAAGATTTTTGAGCAAAGATCCGTATGAATATGCATCTGACCCACCACTGCTTCCGATTAAACCTTGAAGAGGCTCTGACACAATAAGCATAGCGCCCTGGTTTTTTAGAACTCGTAATATCTCCTTAAGGGTTTTTTCCGGTTCCGGTGTCCGGGCAATACTTTCGGTTACCAACACATAATCAAACGCCCCTTCTTTATAAGGTAGTTTGGCAAAGTCACTGACGGCAAACCTAGGATCTTCAGGAGACTCTAACCAAACCCACATGTCTTCAGACATGTTTAAATTTAGATCACACCCGTAAACAGTATGTTTGCGCCAAATTAACCTTTTTAAAAAATAATCGGCTTGGTAACAACCCAGATGCAAAAACGTGCACCGGCTGTGAGCTTGCTTGCGGAAGACTCTGTCCATCAGCCGTTCAAAATTGACTCGATGCACCTCAAACCCGGGGTATTCCCCCAAGGATTGGACCCGCTGAACTAAAAAATCCTGCCAATCTCCTTGCCCACTAGCTGGAGCTTTGTCTCCATGGCCGAGACCTTTTCGGTAGCGGTCAGCCAACACAGATTGAACTCGACCTGATGGTTCAGTCAGGGTGTTTAAGACTCCCATGTGTAGATCGTAGTTTTGACCGCATTGAGCGCACAACAGTCGTCCCTGGCGCAGATGCTCCTGGGTCCAGTAATCAAAGCTCAAATCCTGGGCATTACATTGAATGCACCGGTATGGAGAGGGCATAGAGGGCGTCCGTCAAATTAAACGAGAATAGTAGAGTAGCTACTAATCCGTATTCTCTTAAGATACCGATGCTGCATGAAAAAGGCAATAACTGACCCGTAAAGGCCCACCAGGCGAACTAGCCTTTGACGGAGCCTGCCAGAGATCCGGATACGAAATATCGTTGTAGGAGTAAGAAAAATACTAGAATTGGAATCATGGACATCATTGTACCGGCTGCAATGAGCCGCCAGTTTGCGCTAAAAGCACCTTGTAAGTGGACTAGCCCTACTGGTAGTGTGTAATTTTGTGGGTCGCTCAGCAAGATGCTTGGCCATAGAAATTCTCCCCAGCTGGTCATAAAGGTAAACACTGCCAGGGTGGCTAAAGCCGGTTTTACGAGCGGCACGATGACTTTGTATAAGACTTGAAAACTATTGCATCCGTCCATCACCGCACTTTCTTCCAACTCCTTGGGCAAGTTGATGAGGGCTTGGCGCATAAAAAAGATACCAAAGCCGCTAATGGCGAAAGGAATTGCCAGACCGATAACTGTATTAAGAGAAACGCATAAACCGCCGACAGCGTTTGGCAGACACAGTTGAACCGGATTTGCCGTATCTGTGAGCCCTGCCTTTAACATGATGAGATAAAGCGGAATCATAATGACCTGAAAGGGAATCATCATCGTAGCCAAAATGGCCAGAAAGATAGCTTGTTGCCCCCTGAACTGCATTCTGGCCAAGGGGTAAGCTGCCAAAGTACTAAACACCAAGTTGAACGCTACCGTTAAAATTGCCACCACAATGCTGTTAAAAAAATAACTGGCCATTGGCGCTTGTTGCCAGACCTGAGTGAAATTCTCTAGGGTCGGCGCCTCAGGCAACAACTGAGGGGGGTAGGCGAAAATGTTTTCTTCCCCAGATTTTAAGGCTGTAGATAATAGCCATAAGAAGGGTCCTACGGCAATGATCACCAGCAATAGCAGTGCACCGTAATGGACAGCTTTTTTGAAACCAAATGGTATCATCTTGTCTTTGGCTCCGCAGTTTGAAAGTATCGGACTTGTACCAAGGACAGCCCCATCAGCATCACCATCAAT
>JAHQWC010000092.1 GCA_019634025.1 Vampirovibrio sp. | reverse complement strand
GGCCTGGCCATGGTCAATGCCGGTCGTTGCGATACCCGAGAGGCTGCTGAAGCGTTGCTAAGAAAGAAACTTCACGACGGCAGCGCCATGAATGCATTTACCGAACTCATTAATGCCCAGGACGGTGATCCGGAAATTTTGACGGACTCTTCATTACTGCCGCAGCCAGAGAGGATTAGTTTGATTCCTTCGCCTCAAGCGGGCTATGTAGCTGATATTGATCCCTTAAAAATTGCTCAGGCTGCTAAACTGATGGGCGCCGGACGAAATACCAAGGAAGATTCTTTGAATTTGGGTGTTGGGGTGGTGCTTCATAAAAAAGTGGGAGATGCTGTGGAGGAGGGTGAAACGCTTTTGGAGCTTTATGTGGGTGAAAACCAACACGAGGCTACAGAGCTCCTTCGTGATGCCATTACTTTTTCTCCCACACCAGTTCCCATCCCCAAACTGATTCACGAGGTTTCATTGGGCACATCGTTATCCGGTATTCGCGCTTAAAAAAGCTTTTGTTGCACCGGTTCTCGCTCAAAAAGTTCCCCAACCCCGCAGTCCAACACATCGCACAGTCGATCCATGTTTTCGTAGCTGGGTTGAGTTCGACCACTTGCCCAGGAGTATACCGTTTGTTGCGGCAGCCCCAATTCCTTGGCAAGGCGGTATAGGCTCCACTGTTTCTTCTCTTGGGCTACTTCTTTAATCTTGATTTTCATACAATTTTTATTTAAAACCCAATATTTTCCATCGCCGACTTACGACCATTATACACCATTTGTTTGTTGAGTAAGATGTTTGTTGAGGAATCTAGCTTCGACGGACGAAGCTTATCCTCTATAATGAAATTGCGTTGAGATGAAGAGATTTGTATGACCGTAAAAGCTTCGATAGGGGTAATTTTACTCGCAGGCGTGTTAGTTTACACAGGTTTTTTGCTGGGTAACGGAACTCGCCTCTCAACACAAAAAGCTGACAACCAACCGGTAAAAAGCTTTAATCTGCCAACACCATTGCCTGCAGATTCACCGCCATCAACCGGCAAAGACGATGACACCCTGAACACCCTGCATGCTTATGCAGTCGGTCTTTCCGGCATTGATTCCATAACACCCGGTCAAGCTTGTCAGAAAAAACACAACCAAGAACTAGCCTTAATTGTCCAACCCGGCAGCCATTGTCTCTACGGTCATCAGTTCAGCTTGACCCACGGTGGGCTTCGACTATATAAACCTCATTCGGTCTCTCAGTACCTAATTGTCAACGACGGTAACCTGTTAAACATCCTCTCCGCCATTGCCTGGACCACCAGTCACGGCAACGTAGATGACGGCAAGCCCACTGCCCAACTTGCCCAGGCAGCCCAAACTCGCAAGCTATCTATGACCTGTGCCTTTATCACAAACTTTGCTGCAACCCTATTAAACCAACTGGGTTACCCTACCCGAACCGTTACCGGATTGGCAACCGAAGACTGGAACAACTATGACAACAGCCATGTGCTGCTGGAAGTAAAAGATAAAGACGATCAATGGATTTTGGTAGATTTAGATAACAACCGGGTATTTCGGAACAAGAAAGGCCAGCTGATGAACGCCTGGGAGGTGTTTCATCAGTTTAAGAACAAAACGTTCACCGGAACAATTGTTCCCATTGCCCACGATACCCATGCAGATGTGCTGGGATTCCGGGATCCAGAAACCGGTTATCCCTTTGATTTTTGGGTGGAAGGGGGATTATCGGATGAAACGGCCTTACGCCAGTGGTATGAGAAGACCCTGAGGATTATTTTGATGGATGCAGGCGGAAAGACTTATTTCTCAAACTTAACCCCAACAGAAATTAAGACCATTCACCCTTATATCCAGCCATACTTCCCACTTACACCGCAAGCATTCCAGCAGCGCTTCTACACAGATCAAAGAGAAGGCGCTTAAGCTTTCGGTAGATCCATCTCCGGCAAGCCAAGTTTATCAAAGTCTGCATCAATCTTACTGATTAACGCAGATTGCTGCTCAGGTGTCATTTTAGGTGCCGATGCCGAGCCCATAATATCGACAGGGCTAACGCTAAAGTTTGGGAGTGGCTCCGTTAAGCCAGGCTGTTGCATCTGTGCCGGACTTGTTTGTACAGGCCGGGTCATAGGCATGGGTGCCGCCGCAGGGCTTTGCATTCCCGTAAGCTGAGCGGGTGGCGTGTGCTGAAGAGTCTGTAAATGCAACGGATGCCGTTGCAACGGCACATAGGATGTAGCCGACTTCACGGGCATCATGCCCGGCTGAGGCGGAGCCTGCATCATCGGATTGGTAACGCCTTGCATACCCTGTAAACCTTGTACATTTTGCATAGCCTGAGGCGAAGGAATCATCGGCGCCGACGGAATTTGGACAGCTTGTTGAAGTCCCTGCAGATTCATTTGTGGCATACCCGCTAACATGCCTGGCGGCATTCCTTGCTGTGCAGCTGGCACATCAAAGGCCGGTTCAGACGGCTTGCCGAAGATAGTATGAGAAATCTTTTTCAACGCCATTGCAAATGGAATAGACAGCACTATTCCTGCCGCCAACTGGGTAAACACGCCACCCGCCGACAAGCGGCTCAAGCCTGGAATCCCTCTAAATGCGCTCATCCGTCTTAAAAACCCCGGCGCCTGTTTGCTACCCAATAAAACGTTCAGCAACGGCACTCCGGCAATAATCCCTAACAGATAGCCTGCCTGAGTACCTGCAAAATCCTCAAAGAAAGCAGCCGCTTTTTCACCAGGTTGAGCATTATTGGCTTCTTTAAACGAAAAGCCTAGCCCCATGATTCCACCAAAAAACGCAGCAGCGCCCATGCCTTTGAGCCATCGCCTGGCGCCATAACCAAGGTGTTTGCCAACAAAGTTTTTAATGGCCGCCGCACCAGGAATATTGTTGGTAAACCGTTGTGCAGCCGAGGTATAGATATCCCAGGTAAAAATGGTTTTCAGGTGCCGCATAGCATTGCCCACAAACTGGCCAATAGGCCGCAATGCTTTGTTTTGCTCTCGGAACTGCGTGCGGTTGTTTTGTAGGGTTCTAAACATATCCATGTCAAACCCTTTCGCCCGTCGACGGATACCATTTAAAGCTTTCACGGCTTTTTTATCCAGGCTAGGCGATTTACCTTTACGAATATTCTCCAGGGCCACTTTTTCCAGTTGGCCTTGCACACTGTTTACAGCACCTTTCGCCTGGTTAAACCGGGCTAGCTTTTGCTGATAAGCCTGTTGCATACCTTTAGTGGCCTTATCTCCTGCCTGATCTAATTGGGCTTTTAACGTGGTTAACGCTTTCTGCTCTGTCTGAACCGCCTTTTGTAACTGGGTCATGCTAGCATTGGCCCCTAATCCCAGCTCCTTCTTCAGGGCATCTGGGACAATACTTTTAATCATGGCCTCTTGCTGAGTCGCCGTCACCAAATTGGTTTCTTTGGCAATCTGCCGGAAGGCAGCATCCCAATCAGAACCTTTATTCATTTTTTTCAGGTGCTTCATCACGGAATCCGGTAAGAGAGGATTGCCCTTCTTATCCGTCAGGCTGTTCACATAATTCTGGATAATCGCTTTTTCCGTATCTGCCGGATTCTTAATACCGGCCAGCCGCTGATATAAGCCTTCCCAGCTTTTGCCCTTGGAAAATTGCTCCAACCGTTTACCGGATTGCTCCAGCAGACCATTAGCCTGTCTGACCCCCGGCAGGTTGTCTAGGCTTTGCAGCCCTTTGGCTACCCCAGGCCGAAGCTTATCATACCCGCTGGCGGCATCAAAAAAGGCCGAACGAATCAATGCATAAGACAGTACCCCGGCAGCAGCCCCCTTAGTAGCTTCCCCGGCTGTCGGCACCATTTCAGAGAGTAAACTCTTCTCCGATCCTCGTGAAAACTGATCCGCTGCATTAGGGTTTTGCAACGATTGCATAATGGCTGGATTGGCCGCCGCCATTTGGTGTGCAGCTTGCTTCATGGCCGGACTGCTCATGAGCTGCTGCATGGCGTTTGGATCGCCAGACATGGCCTGCATGGCCAACTGCTGCATGGCCGGGTCTGAGGAGATCTGACGCATCATTTGGACGGTGTTGGGATCGCTCATGACCTGCTGCATCACCGGATTATTCATGATGCCTTGCATCATGGCCCCCATATTGGGCGGCGCTCCCGGTATATTAGGCATTTGCTGCGCACTTGCACCTTGTGGCATCATCCCTGCAGGATGGCCTGGTGGCTGATAATTGGGTTGATAAGCCATGGTTTACGTCAATCCCCAGCTATTTCTTCTCATCGCTCTCACTTCAAGCATGAAAACAAACAGGTGGATTTTTGTGCGGTTTTCCCTGAATTTTAGGCGATAAAGCCGTTTCGGCAAGGTTTTAAACCTTCCTAGTCAGAATATCCACCGTTTAGATGGTTTCAGGGGGTGGGGGGTTTAGTATGATAGGGACGTCAAAACAAAACAAACCTTGCGGGTGGTTATTAATCTTGTGGAATCAAGGGGCTTTGCAAAAAGCCCTTTATTTTTTTGTATAGAAACTACCTATAATAATATTATGACCATACTAATCCTCGGCGCGCCGGATGAACCCCACGCCGCTTTCATCCATCAAAAACTAACCCAACAGGGTGAAACTGCAGTGTATGTAGATACTCGGCTGTTTCCTGCAGAAGCTACACTCAGCTTGACGCCGGATAACAACACGCCTGGCACCTTTCAGCCGGACTCAAATAGCCCTTCTATTGACCTGACCACCGTCAAAAGTGTCTATTGGCGGACCCACCTGGGCATTAAAACCCCAGCTATTACGGACGATTTTGCCCGATCCATGGCCCACCGAGAGATTGAATCTGCCCTAGGTAGCTTGTTTCGCAACTTGGATTGCTTGTGGGTAAATAGCGCCGAAGCAGTCATACAGCACCAGTTTAAAGGTCATCAGTTGCAGTTGCTCTCCAGGAACGGGCTTCGGGTGCCCAAGACGTTGATGACCAACGATCCAAAAGCCGTACCGCCTTTTTATGAGGCGTGTGACGGGAAGATGATTTATAAACCCATCCGGGGTGGGGCGCATACCCAGCAAATTAAGCCGGAAGATATGGCGCCGGAGCGGTTGAAAGAGCTGGATAAATCGCCGGTGCAGTTTCAAGAGATGATCGACGGTACCGACATTCGGGTGTATTTGGTGGGCGATGCGCTTTTTGCGGCTGAGATGCAAACCCAGGCGTTGGACTTCCGTGATGATCCTCAGGTGAATATCACACCCATTACCCTACCGGATGGTGTTGCAAGTGACTGCCATACCTTGGCCAAAACCTTGGGGCTGGTCTTCTCCGGCATCGACCTGCGACGCTCTACCACTGGTGAGTACGTGTTTATCGAAGGCAACCCCAGCCCGATGTTTTTACACTTTGAAGCAGTAACCGGCTACCCCATCAGCGCTTCATTGGTGGAGATGTTGGTGAAAGGGCTGATCTAAACCGGGTGACTCGACTCAGGAACCGGTGGTGGCGTTGGAGCAGCAGCCGGAGTTTCCAATTTAGGTTCTTCCACCTGTTTTGTATTGTCACTAGGCTCATCTTCCAGCGTATCTTTTACCTGGATGGAGCGGCGTTGGATTTTAATTTCGTGGATGGCTTTGACGAACCACTCTGGATTGGCATCTTCGGTATAAGCAATAGAAACTTTGACCTGAAGCATGCCACTCTTCAGCATATGATTGTTCAGTCGTTTACTGGCTTTCAGAGTCACCAACCGACCGCTTTTTTCTTTGGTGGGCTTTTTACCGTCTTTGCCGTTCGGCTCTTTGGGGTTTAACAGGGGCGATTCCGGTTTAGCGGCCACTTCGCTGGCCTCTGCAATAAGCTTGTCACCAGAATAAAACCGGGCCCGGGCGGCCAAAAAGTTAAGAGGCCGATAGGATTTACTTTTAAGCTTGAACTTCGCCACAGGGGTAAACTCGCCGGTATCATGATCCATTTTTTCCGGAATTAATTCCACTTCGGTAACAGCCACAGGGTAGATTACATCTACCGAAATTTTTGCCAGGCGGCTGATTTCTTCGGCTTCGTTAAAAAAGGCTTCTGCTTCTTCAGGCTTTTTGTTGGCCAATAGATCCCGGCCCTTCCGCACCAACATGTTGGAGAGCTTAATGCTGATAATATCCGGGTTGGCGTCAAAGGCTTTGCGGTACCATTCAATGGCGCTGTCTACATCGCCGGACTGCTCAAACTTGTCGGCAATGGCAATAAGAGTATCGGGTAAGTACCGGTAGCGCAGAGATTTTTTTAACAGGCTGACGGCATCTTCCATTTTTTGATCGCCCATCAGTTGATCGGCATACTCCATAATGGCTTCCACCAGCTTATCTTTGAGCCGGTTTTCCACATGGAGCCGACGGCTGTAGACAATAGCCTGTTCATACTTATCAATGGCTTCACTGTAATCCGGGGTGTCTTTCATCAGGCTGTTGCCCCAGGTTTCATACAGTTCTACCAAGGTTTCTTCCAGTTCCCGGGTTTGGGCTGACTCCAGCGTACCGCGTTTCTTTTCTGTCTCGAGCTGGGCCACCAGACGTTTTTCGGCATCTAAAAAGTGCTTTCGGGCAATATCTAACTTGCTCATGGCCAAGCTGGCGACCTGATCGCCCATGCCTTCTGCCTTAAGGGATGAAGCCATTTTAAACTGCAGTTCGGCTTTCTTGCGCTCCCCCAGCTCCAAATAGGCTTGGCCCAGGTAGATATAGGCTTCGTAGTTGTCCTGGTGCTGGCGCACCATTTCTTCAAAGGTTTTGGCGGCTAAGGCCACTTTGCCTTCTTCTAAATAGGCTTTGCCCTCGTTGATGAAGTAGGCGCTGTCGGCGTGGCGGTAGAGCAGATATCCGGAAAACACCAGCCCCGCAAATAATACCGCGCCGATGATGGTGGTCATAAACTGCGCGGTGGGGCTTAGGTAAAACTTGCCCAAAAAAAAGTTGCGACGATACCGGTGCCGTGAATACCGGGGCATAAACCAACTCCTAGAGGCCGACTCCTAAAACCAAATTGGGAGACCGTATTGACGAACATCCCCAGTGGTTAGCCGAAAAGACTGTTATACCGCTATTGTACTATAGGTCGTTAAAAGTGAGGGTGGCTTGCTTTTTGTACACTGCATTATTCTGCTTCGCCAAGATATATCAAAAATAGATAACACAAAGCATCATTTGTTTGTTTTTATATAAATAATGTAAGTATAACACTTTAATTATACCGGTTGATGGCTAAGCCGTCCGCCGGTCCCCCTTCTTTGGTAAGGGAAAAGGTTGGAGGTATACAGTAATGGCATATGGGAATAATGATATTGTTATAGGATCCAAAAAGCGGGTTGTAAATTGGCAGCAGAATGGAAACAGGTCTCGCTTGGCTTCAGGTAATGCCCAGCCTGGCGGTAGAAATGTTTCTTCATCCCAGGACGATCCATTGCAGTATTTCGCGGGCGTGAGTAATGCGTCGCCTTTCGGCGGCATGGCTGCTGCTTCCATTGATCCTGAAGAAGTGACAGTTGGCATTAGAAGACTCGGTACCCAACAGTTTCAAGAGCCGGAAATTGCAAACTTGGAAACCTATCAGCAACAGGTTTTGGATCGGTTAAATGCCGGCATTATTGAAGAAAAAGATTTTACCCATAATGAGGTTACCTTCCGCGTGGTTGGTGATGTTTCTGATGCGCTGGTAGCTAAGTTGTTGGCTGATATGGAACGGTATGAAGGCCATCCTTTAATGGAAGGTTTGAATGAAGTTGTGATTGGGAAAACAGCTTTTCATGCAAACACCATGCGTGATGCTAACGGTAAAGCTGTCTATCGTACTGACGATAGTGCAGCGCTTATGAGTATTGTAGGAGGTATGTATATTCAAAACGACCGTAGCGTCATTATTGCAGAAAATGCTATTAGAGAGCTTTCTGACGGTGGTTATGCACTCAGACCTAGACAGGATAAATCTATTTTAGAAGCACTTTCTCATGAAGTAGGACATTATAAGGAAATGACGGCTGGTCTTTTTGCAAGCCCGGCTGATCAAGAAGCGTTAAGAACTGCTTTCGAAGCAGACCTTGAATCCATGACAGCAGAAGAAAAGCAAGCACTTATGGAGTCAACACTCTATATAAGTCTTAAGGAACGGTGGGAAGAAGGACAAAGCGCTAATGCCGATCTATCAGATGATTTATTTATGAGAGAAGTGATACTCCCCGAAGTCATTGCCGAAACAGTACAACGAGCTGATAAAGGCGATGAGGATGCTAATAGGGACGGTCATGGGGATATGACTTATGGGGATATGGGAAATCTGCCTGAAAAATTTAAAAATGTTGCCAAAGTGACTGAAGGACAATTAATTGCCTACGGCGAAACTCCGGTTGATATGACAGAAGAGTTAGAAACTGCTATCCAAACCGTGCTGAACTCAGCTGAATCTGGTACGATTTCAGACGCATTACAAAATGCGCTTGCCAACCCGGCTGAAGCAGACCGTTCAATTAGCGAAACCCCTCGCTTCAATCTGACACAAGCGCAATTTGACGATCCAACCATTCAAACCGCCCTGAATTATATTGATAATCTAATGATGGCTGGGTATGACCATGACAGCCCTGGTAATTCGGTTTTCAGCAATATTGAGGTCGCAGTTAATGGTGTGGAAACAGAGGCAGTTATTGGTGAATATATATTAGCCAAAAAGCCGGACCCTGATGCAAAACCAGCTGAAATGCTGGTTGCCGAACATGAACCAGTAGATAATACTCAGGCCCTTGAAGAACAGAATGTAGCGCAACTATCTGACGAAGAGCCACTGCTGCCACAGATGGGTATAGAGGCGCCAGCTATACCGGCGGTCCGGTCTGATGATCGAGTGGTTATAGCTGAAACTCCTAAGAGGCCTGTTACCCAAACAGCACAATTAACGCCACAACAACAACGCCTTTCAGGCTTGGCTGTAGAACTGTTTCAAGGAGATAAAAGAGGCTTGGCGACAACAACATTTAATGACCGTCAAGAACTTCGTATTATTATTGAAGAACTCCAAGATAGGACTGGTGATGAGCGTTTTGCTGATGTACTGAAAACCCTTGTTGCTTTTGATGAAACGCCTTTGTTACCATCAGTTCAACAAACTGCTCAGGTGGGCGATACTACCGCACCATCTAATATTGAGCAAAAGGTTGTTGCGTTTGACCCAGAAACTACTCTGAATGCATTCGACAATACAATCGAACCTAGTCGAAAAAGAAAACTTCTTGCTCAATTCAATTCAGAACAATTGGGTAAGCTTTATCAGCACGCTGAAAATAAGTTACAGGCAACTGGAAATATACGCTATCTCTTACTTCGTGATCGGCTTGCAGCATATATTAAGGACGAATTTAGTATGAATCCCAATCAATTGGCTTCGTCTGATATGAATGCAGCTGGTTCTCAACCTATTGAAGTAGTAGATCAAGAGCCTGAGAGGTTTATTATTCCAAGTATCCCTCCAGAGGATACTAAAGAGGGTCAAGCAATTGCTGAAGTTGGGACTGATAAGCCGTATCAAGATAAGCAAAATGCCGTTGCGGATGCACGTCAATCTGCAGCCGCTTTAAGGGCGATGTTGGGGCTCATGTCTCCTTCTCCAGCTGGCACGGATCATACTAACCATCACCAATTAGCAGATCGGTTACATGATATGGCTCGAAACCTCGCTCACCAGGAAAAACATGCAGCTGGGCCAGATGGCTCTTATGCTCAGTATAAAGAACTCTTCCCAAATATGACACTGGCACAATACAAAGAATTTTGGGGTCTTAGTTAAGTTAGGAGTCTACCAATAAGGCTTATTTAGCAACATGTGGAGCTAGACAGGATTATAAAAAGCGGTTTTTGAATTTTGAAGCTAACGATGTTAAATGGTTTTGAATCCAACCAGCATTCCAAGGGCCAGCTTTTACAGTAGAGGGTTTGTAGAGTTGCATCAGAGCATCCAGCTCCCGAACCGAAGTGTCATAGCGGTTTACCAAATCGGCGATTTGGCCGGGGGTGGCGGTTGGGTCGGTTAGTTGTGTTTCCAACATTCGGGTAAGGTTGTTGAGCTGGCGGTTGGTGTGGATGATTTTGAACCGGGCCGGATCCAGCGTTGATGCGACCTGGACGATGAAAGAAGTCTCATCAGACCAGTCGGTCATGCCTTTAAACAGTTT
Organism: Vampirovibrio sp.; assembly: GCA_019634025.1. Lineage (GTDB taxonomy): Bacteria > Cyanobacteriota > Vampirovibrionia > Vampirovibrionales > Vampirovibrionaceae > JAHQWC01. Next base: position 1,358 of record JAHQWC010000092.1, on the reverse strand, counting down.
TTGCATGCCGCTTATCCAACCCATGCCCTGAATGATCCACGAGCTTTTGGTGTATAAGGCAGCCAGTTCTTCATCCACCTGCCATTGATGCGTGGTGAGGGCGGACAGCTTTTTTTTGAGACCTGCCACCTTGGCCTGGACTTCGGCGGAAGGGTTGGTAATGTGCTGGTACTTTTGAATATCTTCTCGTACCGTCATCATTTCCCGGTTCAGGCGTTCTTTAATCATCCGCAGCCGGGTGACTGGGGTGGGCAGGTATTGTTCCAGGCCGGCGCTAAGCTCGGTATCCAGGTGATTGAGCTGGTGGCCGTTTTGGGCCGATAACGCCATGGCCTGATGGGTGTGAGGCTGGTAAGCCTCTGGTAAGTAAAAGGCTTGAGGATCTATTTCCTGCGTTTCTGCAGGCGGGCCTTCTGTTTCCAAAGCTTCCGGTTGTTCTTGCTGCTTTCGGATGTGATCGGCGATATAGCGGCTTAAAGAGAGCGGATTCTCGCTGCTCTCTTCCACGAGATGATCCGATTTGAAAATCGGATGCAGTTCTGGTGTTTGGGTTTGTTCAGGCGTAGAGTCCGGCATATTGGCGGCGTCTTCCCCTCAAATGTTGTTTTTCCAACGCAAGTGTCATGGCCATCGCTATCTGTTTTATCGGCGGCTTTTGGCGGATCTTCAATGGTAATGAAATAATGGGTAAACGTCAGAACATACATTTTCCTCTCTCGCGTGGGAGAGGATTCGGACTGTTAGCGACGTTAGGAGCCTTACAGTCCGATGGTGAGGGGGTGCCAACTGAAGGTAGGCTGATACCCCCTCACCCTGCAGCCGTAACGTTCACGTTGTTCACGAACGGCTGCTTCCCTCTCCCACACGGGAGAGGGAAGATAACTTTGTGGCAGAGGTTCGGTCCTCGAATAGACCTACTCAGGAGTCTAACCCGGTTTTCCTGAAAGTCTAGTTTGGGCTATAGTCAAGACGCGAACCAGTTTCAGAGGGAGCGATCCAAACGCGATGGACGTCATTGATATCCACAACGCCAATGTTCATAATCTGTCCCACGTCAGCCTGACCCTACCTCGAGACAAGCTGGTGGTGTTTACCGGGGTGTCTGGCTCCGGCAAGTCGTCTTTAGCCTTTGACACCCTGTTTGCCGAAGGGCAGCGTCGGTATGTAGAGAGCTTGAGCTCATATGCCCGACAGTTCATTGGTCAGTTTGATAAGCCGGACGTAGAGAGTATTGAAGGCCTGTCGCCCACCATCGCCATTGATCAAAAAACCACCAGCCGCAGCCCGCGGTCTACGGTGGGGACGGTGACGGAGATTTATGATTTTTTGCGTCTGTTGTACGCGCGAGCCGGCATTGC
>JAHQWC010000091.1 GCA_019634025.1 Vampirovibrio sp. | reverse complement strand
GGGCATTCGTCAAAGGCCATAATGATATCGGCGCCCAGGGCGTTTTGAATTTCCATGGACTCTTTGGGGCCAATAAAGTGGGATTCACCGCTCAAGGGGTCTTTAAACTTAACACCGTCGTCAGTAATCTTACGGTGCTTGGCCAAACTGTAAACCTGAAACCCCCCGGAGTCGGTGAGAATCGGCTTAGACCAGTTCATCCAGGTATGCAGCCCCCCGGCTTTTTCCACCAGACGGTGGCCGGGGCGAAGATACATGTGGTAGGCATTAGACAACACAATTTGAGCCCCAGTGCTATTGACCTGAGGCCAGGTCAAAGTGCGCACGGTGGAGTGGGTCGCCACCGGCATAAAGATCGGGGTTTCAATGGCGCCATGAGGGGTTTGCAGAGTCCCAGCCCGAGCATGGCCCTGGGTGGCGTGTAAGGTATAAGGGAAAGCTGAAGTCATAGCTGTCTATCCTAACCGAAAGGCAAGCACGACTAAATTTTATTTTTACCCCAAAATAAACAGGTTAATTCACGCTTTGTAATAACCCAACGATTTTTGGCACGAAACGCAAAAAGCAGGGTTTTATATAAGCAACAGAGAAAATACAAAATCTGAGTTTTGGGAAACATTTTCGGGAGAATGTGAGGGCGAACGAACCAAACCGGTAAACTATCCTGTTACGATCCGAGACAATTTCAACCATCGTGCGCCCGGGGTAAGCGAAAAGGTACTTGCTAAAGACCTTAGCTTTAAGAAAAAATCTTTTCGCTGAAGGGGCGGAGCCCCTAGATAAAAATACGCAGGTGCGTATATGCCCACAGACGGATATGCTGCCAATCATCCCAGTGGCAGGTGTCCCAACCGAGGGAGAATCTTGTTGATGTCGAGAGAGGAGAAACCACAGTCCGGCCAAGCGTCTGGTTACCCAGAGGACGATCCGGATTTTTGCCGCATGTATGACCGGCGGTATCGATCATCTAAGTTCTTTTTAGAAGATCAACTCCGGTGTTCTGAGGCGGTGAATGACTTTAAAACCGTGAAGAATTTTATGCAGCGCACGCCACAATTTGGCATAAAGCCAGCTTTCCAGTTTGCGTTGTCACCTGCAAAATCTGATTAATTGTGCCTGCTAGCGAAATTTTACTTTGTGATCATCCGTCAGTTTTTGACGGAGCTTAGCCACAACCTTATCAATATCCGCATCGGTTAATGTGGTTTCATCAGATTGAAGGGTCACCCGATAGGCAAGGCTTCGGTGGCCTTTTTCCAGTTGGTCGCTTTTGTATTCATCAAACACCTGGACGTCTCTCACCAATGGCTCTTGAATCTGGCCCAAGGTTTTCATAATGTCGGCGTGGGTCAACGTCGTAGGGGCAGAAAACGCCATATCCCGATGAACCGATGGGTATGGGGAAACCTTAATAGTCTGGGCATCAGCTTTGGTGTTTTTCAAATGGCTGATAATGCCTTCTAGATCGAGTTCAAACACAAAAACAGGTTGGCGGAATTTTAAAGAGGCCTGAAGGGAAGGGTGAAGCTCACCCATCATCCCCAAAACCTTCCCGTCCTTTTTACCCTCAGATACTAATTTAATGGCAGCAGACTTACCGGGGTGAAGCACCGGATTCTCAGTTTCCGGCACAAATTCAACGGCTGCTAACATCGACAAATCCGTAAAGAGTCGTTCCAATAATCCTTTGGCTGTAAAAAAGTCAGCCGCCAGCTTTTTTTCAGACGTCAAATGCCACCGGCCTTCATCAATGGCGCCGGTCAAGAAGCCGGAAAGCGACAGTTTTTCCACCACACCAGAAGCTTTAGGGCCAGATTTCCCTTTTTTAAAATAGGTCCGCCCGGTTTCATAAATCCACACATCCTGTAGACCCTGGGCCAGGTTAAATTTAGCAATTTCAATCAACGTCGGCAGCAAACTTTGACGCATCAAGGTGTGATCCTGCGAATGCGAATTATTCACACACACCAGTTGAGATCGGTCCACGCTAAACCCGGTTTTTTCCAAAAGCGCCTCACCAATTAGGGAATTGGTCACCACTTCCTGCACTCCAGCGCCGTCCATCACCTGATGCAACCGGTTTAGTACCGTTTGCCGTAAAGACGGCACAATTCCCACTGATTTTTTGGGCATGGTGTAGGGCACTTTGTCATAACCATAAATCCGGATAATTTCCTCAATCAAATCAATTTCACGGGTCACATCATCCCGGCGGTAAGAGGGAATGGTGACCTGAACGGAGCCGGAATCCTTCATAGGGTGAAACAGAAATCCCAGTTTCTTGAGGATCTTAATCGCAGTATCTTTTTCAATGGGAATGCCCACAATCCGTTGAATTTGCGCAAACCGCAACGTCACTTTCAAGTCGTTTGGCGGTAGCGGGTCAGATTCTGAAAAACCGGTAATTTTTGCTCCAGCATGTTTTTGCAGCAATTCAGCCGCCCGAATAATTCCCCGTCGAGGACCTTCCGGGTCAACTCCACGTTCAAACCGGGCTGAGGCTTCAGAGCGCAGCCCCACACTTTTGGCGCTACGGCGGTTACACGCCGGCGGAAAATAAGCGCCTTCCAAAAACACCCGGGTCGTCGTATCACCCACCTCCGTAGACGCCCCACCCATCACTCCGGCCAAGGCCACCGGCTGATCGTTTAAGGTAACCACCGCAGTTTTCTCAGTCAGCGTTCGCTCTTCATCATCTAAAGTTTTAAACTTCTCATTTTCCTTGGCAAACCGAACGTTAATATCCCCGCCTAAACCTAATTTATCTTTATCAAACCCGTGAAGCGGCTGACCCAGCTCTAATAGAACGTAGTTGGTAATATCCACCACATTACTAATGGCCCGAACTCCTGCAGCTTCCAACCGACGAATCATCCAATCTGGAGAGGGAGCAACCGTCACATCTTCCAGAGTCATCCCCCCAAAATACCGGCAGGCAGTTGGATCATTCAGGCGAATGTTAAACGAGGCTTTTGGGACTTGAACACTTTTAGGGACCTGAGGCAGTTTGAGTTCCCGGTCAAACAACGCCGCCACTTCCCGGGCCACGCCAACCATGGACATCAAATCGCCTCGGTTAGCTGTAGGAGCCGTATCCAGCACGACATCCGCCTGAAGATTCAGCGCCGTTTTCAGGTCTTTGCCTAAATCCGCATCACTCACATACTCATCAATAGGCCAGATGCCATCTTCTTCAAAAGAATAAAAGGTTTCCAGTCCTAACTCGCTAATGGCGCAAATCATCCCTTTGGATTCCACGCCTCGAATTTTGGCCGGGGTCAATTCAAAGGTGCTGCCGTCTTTCCGGTTAATCACCTTGGCGCCCACTTTGGCAAAGGCAATGTACTGATCTTTTTGAACATTCGGCGCGCCACAGACTACCTTGGATTCCGCGTTGCCGGTATTCACCGTAACAAGTTTCAGGCGATCGGCATTGGGGTGTTTTTCCGTCTCAGTCACCTTAGCCACCACCACGCCGGAGAAATTGCCGCCTATGTGTTCAATAGATTCCACTTCCAGTCCGGCATCCGTCAGCGCATCGGCAATAGTCTCGGGGGCCAACCCGTCTAGATCCACATATTCTTTTAACCATTCCAGAGAGACGCGCATAGATACTTATCCTTGAAACTTCTGTAAAAATCTTAGGTCATTGGTGTAAAACAGCCGGATGTTATCAATGGCATATTTCAACATGGCCAGCCGCTCAATACCCATCCCGAAGGCAAAGCCAACATGTTTTTCGGGGTCAATGCCCACTTCTTTCAACACATTGGGATCCACCATCCCACACCCCAAAATTTCCAACCATCCCAATTGGCCGCAAGTCCGGCACCCGGCGCCTTCACAAAAAATGCACTGCACATCCATTTCGGCGCTGGGCTCAGTAAACGGAAAGTAGCTGGTACGAAACCGTGTGGGACGGGATTGTCCAAAAAACAGATCCGCAAAGGATTGCAATACACCTTTCAAATCAGACAAGGTTACATCCGTATCCACCAACAGGCCTTCCAATTGATGGAACAACACGTTTTTCCGGCTGCTCACCTCTTCGTTCCGGTATACCCGACCCGGAGAAACCACTCGCACCGGTAACTCGTGGGTTTCCATATAACGGATTTGCGCATTGGAGGTCTGGCTCCGCAATAAAACCTGAGGCGCAACATCGGTATAAAACGTATCCTGCATATCCCGAGCCGGATGATCAGCTGGGAAGTTCAAAGCCTCAAAGTTGTAATACTCGGTTTCCACCTCAGGGCAAACATTATCATCAATCACTTCAAACCCCATGCTGTGAAACACCTGGCAGATTTCCCGGGTGGTTTGGGTGAGAGGGTGGGGTTTTCCTTGACGCCGGTACACCCCAGGCATGGTCACATCCAGGGCTTCAGATTGAATTTTCTGTTGAATAGCCGCCGACCCCATGGACTCCAGGCGAGTATCAATCTCCGCCGTCAGGCCATCACCGGCTTCATTCACCAATGCGCCAACTTTGGGACGATCTTCGGCAGAAAGATTTTTCAGGTTACGACGAATCAGGTTAATTTTGCCTTTTTTCCCCAAATAGGCCACTCGAACTTCGTTCACCGAAGCAGAATCCTCAGCTGCGTTTAACTCACCTTGGGCCGCTTTGACGAGCGCATCCAACTCTTTTTGAATATCACTAACCGATTGAGGGGCTGATTCCGCCTTGGTTTTGGTCATAAGGAATGTACCTGATTTCTATATCGCGTGTTATTTAGGTCGTTAACAACTGCCGGGCAATAATCATCCGCTGGACCTCGCTGGTGCCTTCATACAGGGTTAACACCCGAGCATCGCGGAAAAACCGTTCCACCGGAAAGTCCTTGGTGTACCCGTACCCGCCAAATATCTGGACGGCTTCTTTGGCGCAAAAGTTACTGACTTCCGACGCATACAGCTTGGCCATCGAGGCTTCCAGACCGAAGGGCTGGCCGCTGTCCTTGCGTAAGGCGGCATTGTACACCAAGTGCCGGGCCGCCTCAATACGGGTGCCCATATCCGCCAGCTTAAACTGAATAGCCTGACGCTTGGCAATGGGCTCGCCAAATTGTTCACGCTGATGGACATATTTGACCGATTCGTCCAAACAGGCTTCTGCGATGCCCACCGAAATAGCGCCAATGCTAATGCGGCCTACGTCCAAGCTACGCATAAAAATTTTGAATCCCTGGCCTTCTTCGGCCAATCGCTGAGACTCCGGCACCGGGCTATCATCAAAATGCAACTCGCCCCAATCTGAGGCACAGAGGCCCATTTTTTCATCACCCTTGGTAATGGTAAACCCTTCTGTGTCCCGATCCACAATAAACGCCGTCAGCCCTTTGGGACCTTTATCCTCTGGATTGGTTCGGGCCGTCACCACAAACACATCTGCCAGCAGCGCGTTGGTGATGAAAATTTTGGCGCCGCTGAGTTTATACCCATTCCCGTTTTTAACCGCCCGGGTGGTCCCACTGGCAGCGTCACTACCTGCATCGGCTTCGGTTAATCCAAAGGCCGCCACTTTTTTGGCCGCCGCCAAATCCGGCAGGTATTGTTCCTTTTGAGCCTCTGTCCCGTTATACAAAATAGGCAGGCCACCAACAGATGTGTGGACCGATAAAGCGGTGGCCACAGAAGCCGACACCTTGGCAATTTCTTTCAGCGCCAAAATATAAGACAGACTGTCTACATCAGAGCCCCCATACGCCTCAGGGTAAGCCAGCCCTGTAAGCCCGGACTCTCCCAGTTGATCCCACACCCGCCGCAAGGCGGTGAGATCGCCGGATTCTATCGCCGGATTTTCCGGCGCAATCACACTGGTAGCAATGTCTGCCGCCAGCGCTTGGATGCTTTGTTGTTGTTCGGTCAAAAACACGAAAAAATTATGTCCGCCTCTTAATACCTGTGACTATTATAGCCAAGATACCGATGATATTATCGTGTGTATGGGCAACACTGAAACTTATCTACCTACCATTATCGGTATCTCCGGCAAACAATATGCCGGCAAGGACGCCCTGGCAGATTACCTGATTCAACACTTACCCGGCTTTCAGAAAATCCCCTTGGCCGGGGCCATCAAACAGGCCTATGCCCAACAGCACGGGTTGACACTAGCTGAGATCGAAGCCGATAAAGCCATTTACCGGCCAGGGTTAATTGCCCTGGGAGATTGGGGACGGCAGCAAGACCCGGATTACTGGATTAAACAAGTCTTGGCAATTCCTGGCCCCAAGGTAATTTCAGACGTGCGATTAAAACGTGAGTATGAACTCTTGAGAACATCAAGCGCTTATCTTATTCGCTTGGAAGCCCATCGATCGGTACGAGCCCAACGGGGAAATATTGTGAGTGAAACCGACGCCACCGAATGTGACTTGGATGATGTAACCGATTGGGATTACACCCTCACCAACAATGGAACATTAGATGTATTTCTTAAAGAAGCGCAGAATATCGTGGGTATTCTTCGATCATTAGGCTGAATACCTTGGAGAACCTGTATTTTTTATCTATCATTAAGTCACTAGCAAGGCTGGATGAGCGTGAAAATACCGTCTTTTATCACGGCTGAGCGAGCAGCCGCAAGGCTGCAAGCGAAGCCAAAAAAAATTCCAGGGTCGGGTCTGGGGCAGGACACATGCCCCAGTGCCGACGGAGTCGGCTATCAACAAATGCGGGAATGGGAGAACAATCGATGAAAGTTTTAATCATTGGCAGTGGCGGACGTGAACATGCCATTGGGTGGAAACTGGCCCAAAGCCCCCTGACCCCAGACCTTTATTTTGCCCCCGGCAACCCTGGCGTTGAAAACATCCCCAACAGCCAGCGGCTGGAAATTGACCCCCTGGACCTGGACGGCCTGGCATTGTTTGCCACCCGCGAAGGCATCGATCTAACCGTAGTCGGCCCTGAAGCCCCATTGGCAAACGGCATTACTGATCGCTTTCAACAAGACGGCCTCCTGGTATTTGGCCCCAACAAAGCCGGCGCAGAGCTGGAAGCCAGCAAGGTATTTGCCAAAGAAGTGATGACAGACGCCAACGTTCCCACGGCAGGATACGCCTATTGCGAAACCAAAGCAGAAGCAGACAAAGCCCTGAAGGAATTCAAACCACCATTTGTGATTAAGGAAGACGGCCTAGCTGCCGGCAAAGGCGTTACCATTGCCCCAGATGAGGTCACCGCCATAGCGGCATTAGAAGCCGCTTTTGCCAAAGATCAACCGGTGATTATTGAAGAATTTCTGGTGGGCGAAGAACTCTCCGTTCTGGCCATCTGCGACGGCCAAAAAGCCGTACCCATGATCGGATCTCAGGATTTCAAGAAACGGTTTGAAAATAACGAGGGCCCAAACACGGGTGGGATGGGCGCCTACGCCCCGGTACCCTTTGTGACCCCACCCTTGATGGCCCAGATACAAGACAAAGTCCTCGCCCCAACCCTAAATACCTTGAAGGCCCGTGGCATTGATTTTCGAGGCGTCATGTACGCCGGCCTCATGATTGCCCCAGACGGCACATTAAACGTATTGGAATACAACTGCCGCTTCGGCGATCCCGAAACCCAGGTGGTGCTTCCACTCTTGGCAGATGATTTGTTAGAGGTATTATTAGCCGCCGCCAAAGGCGACTTAAGCAAGTACCCCTCCTTCCAATTTAAAAACCAAGCCGCAATGACGGTGGTGCTGGCTTCTAAAGGCTATCCCGGTGATTACCCAAAAGGCATACCCATTACCCTGCCGCAGAATACCCCGGAAGATGTAACCATATTTCATGCCGGCACCAAAAAACAACCCGATCAGCAAATCGTCACCCATGGCGGCCGGGTCATGAATGTCACCGCATTAGGCAACACCCTGGAAGAGGCCCGACAAAAAACGTATACAGCCATTGAGTCCATTCAATTTGAAACCAAGGTCTTCCGTACGGATATTGCGGAAGTCGCCGCGAAAGCACCGGCAACCGTAGGTTAAATTGATAAATACCGTTTGAGCCCAACCACTAGAGCACTCACCGCTTGCTTCTGAAACGCCGGATCGCACAACCGCTCAAATTCGTCAGGATGCGTGAAAAACCCCAGTTCAATCAACACAGAAACCCCCATATGAATCCGGGGCAAAAACAGACTGTCATAAAACAACCCGTAATCCGGACAACCAGCATCCGTCACCAAGGCCTGCTGAAGTTTACGGGCCAGGGGCTTAGAAAAAGAATGGTAATAATAACAACTGGCCCCCTGCACAGCCTGCGGATCTCGTCCATCTGGCAGTGCGTTGTGGTGCAGGCTTAGAATTAAATCTGCTTCTGTTTTTTGAGCCGTGGCTTGTCGATCAAAAAGACTGACCTCACTATCATCTGTCCGGGTTAAATGGACGTTGGCAAATCCAGCCGCTTGAAGAGCTTCTTGAAACAGCATAGCAACCGTAAGGTTCAGATCTTTTTCCGGCAACCCACTGGGACCTTTGGTGCCGGTTTCTTCTCCGCCATGGCCTGGGTCCAGCAAAATAACGGTATCCATTGGATTAGCCGACAAGGTTTTGACCTGTAGCCAAAATCCAGAATCATCAAATCCATAGTCATACCCGGCTGAAGCATCTTGAAGATCAACGGTTAATTCAACCGTGGTGGGATCTGTTTGTTGCCATCCCACATGACAAATTGGACTGGCGCCCATCGCTTCCCGAATAAAATCACACCCAGACACGGTATCAAAAAGCGTCAATGTAAGGGTTTGCTCAGCCACCTGAATCTCCAAAGGCACCGGGTGATTGAGAGGGAGACGAAGTGTAGATTTATTCGCTGAGTCAGTTTGCACCTCAATCAAAGGTAATACTGCCGTAGACACGGGCAATGGATTAGACTGAGGTTCGAACGACGTAAAGCAAACCGATTTTTTCTCCACCCAGACAATTCTATTTTGAGAGAATCTCAACCGGTAATACCCATGTTGTAATCCATCTACCCAAACCGGTACACCGTTACATTGCGGGGTCAACCGGGCAAAGTGATCACCGGGACCCGTCCGGCACACAATCCTGCCATCAGGGTTGGTAGCCGTAAGAGTAGCTTTACGCGCACCCTCCCAAACGGTAATGGTGGCCGGTAAATCAATCGATTGGGCCTCCTCCCCGTCAGACACCAACGCCGTCACCGGCACCGTTAAATTAGTGGGCATAAGTTCCGCCATCAAAGAAGGAACGGTAAAGCTCCCTTGATAATAGCCTTTACCCGGAATCCGGTGGGTGGTTTGGTGCAGTTGCGCAAAAATCGTCCGACGGTTATCGATAAATGCCAAATGCTGCTGTTCTTGAAAAGCCGCCGGAACATCACTAAACCCCGGTACCTGCACCGACACCTGAGCGCCAGGGGTGGCCTGAAATCCCATGGTGATTTCTTCACCTGGTTGAACAATGACAGTGCCTTGCAACGTCACAGATTCTAGCTCTACATCTAATATCTTTTTGGATAAAACCGCTTTAGGCCGCTCTCTAATTATCTCCAAACTCAGGGTCTCCAACACGTGATCACCCTGATCCACCTCTTGCAGCAGTAGCATATTTTCTCCGTCTATCAGATCGATTTGCTGAGAAAAATACCCACTGGCTGTGGCGTCTACGCTGAACGGTTCACCCTGATTCACCTCCATCTTCAGGCCATTGCCCACTGACACGGCCCCCACCAGAAACACCGACGTTTCAAAGGTCCGGTACCCCGGCTCAGGATGGACCACAGTCAACGTTTTCAGCCGGGTCAAGGCTGAGACACCCCAACCAGTGACATTTCTTCCAAAATCCGGGCAGCCGCCTCCGCCGGATCTGGCGCCTGGGTAATGGGCCGGCCCACCACAATATAGGTGGCTCCAGCCTCAATGGCCATCTGAGGCGTCACAATCCGGGATTGATCCCCGTTGGCGCTGCCCTTGGGCCGAACGCCAGGGGTAATCAACACAAAATCATCCCCGCACACTTTGCGGATTTTAGACGCCTCTTTAGCAGAACACACTACACCACCCAGCCCACAGGCCTGAGCAGAGGATGCCAGCGACACCACATAAGGTTCCAAGGGTTCATTGATTTTCAGCTCATCATGCAGCACGGTCTCAGACATGCTGGTAAGCACCGTGACTCCGGCAATCAACGGCGGGGGCTTGCCAATAGCCCCTGCCGCCTTTTTCCCCGCCTGGGCCGCTGCTTCCATCATCTGGGTGCCCCCCAAACAATGAACATTAAAGAACAGAACCCCCTGAGACACCAAGGTTTGAACAGCGCCAGCCACCGTATTGGGGATATCATGAAGCTTCAAGTCCACAAACACCAGATGGCCCGCATCAATCAGCTCCCGAACAAATTGAACGCCTTCCCGGTAAAACAGCTGCATCCCCACCTTATACGTCACATGTAAAGGCGCCAGTTTCTCCACCAAGCCTCGTGCAGTTTCAGCATTATCAACATCCAGGGCCACAATCAGCCGATGCGATATATCGGTATTCATCTGCAAGCAATTCCTGTTATTTGAACCTATTTCTTCTCTATTGAACCAGTCTTGGCGTAAGCCTGCAACCCCATTCAGCGTGTTTTTAGACCATATACATAAGATGATGGAAAATTTGTGCGCAACTTTTTCTCATCAGGCGCTTTTAGACATCAGAACTAAATATTTAACCCAATATAGGACCATGTTCTATGCAAACTCCCCTGTCTTCTACACTCTCCCCGTCAGTACCAGCCCAGCAACAATCTCCTCAACTAAGACTGTCGCCAAAGTTTGGGGCCGAAATCAAAATTGAGGACACACCGGATAGCTATCAGCCCGCAGACGCCAATGAGGCCTACCGGGAAGCAAAAGCCTCCGTCAAACATTGGCGAGATATTCCGATGAAGACTCACCTCAAAAAAGGATGGGAAGAGGTAAAAAGCTACCCGTTTGATCCGTCTGGGTTACCAAAAGATATAAAGTGGATGGTTGGGTTAATGGTTGCCGGAGTCCTTCTTGCAATTCCTACTGCACTCACTTCCACTTCTTTTGTGCCCATTGCCTTTTTAATCCCCCCTATTACCATCACCATGCGATTTTTAGACGGCTTCTTCACAACACGCGACAAATAAACTTAATCAGAATTTAACGCCAACTGAACTAAACAGATTGTCTTGGCATCCACAATCTCACGCCGCTTGATGCGATCTTTCACCTCATCCGGCGTCAACACTCTCACCGCCAACAGTTCATCATCATCAGGCTGATGTGTATTCACTTCTTTTAACCCACTGGCTTTATACAGCCACAGTTTTTCATCGCAAAACCCTGGCGCCGTATAAATACAGCTCAACTCTTCCCAGGTATCTGCTGCGTACCCTGTTTCTTCCGTCAGTTCCCGGGCAATTGCCACTGCCGGATCTTCGCCGGGCTCCAGCTTACCGGCAGGCAGCTCCAACAAATGATGCCCCAAGGCATAACGGTACTGCTCCACAAATACAATGCGGCCATCCGGCAGCACCGGCAGCACCACCACCCCACCGGGATGCTCTACGACTTCGCGAAACCCTTTATTCCCATTAATCAGCTCCACTTCATCACACCGGACATTCACCACCCGGCCTTCATGGATGCGCGTCGTGGAAAGCATTTTTTCAGTGAAATCAATGGGTTGGGTGGTCATCAAAGAACCTTTCTAAAAGGACGTCTCGGCAAAGGCGTTCATAATGTTCATATAAAATTCACCACACACCGTCAAATCTTTCAGCAAAATGCTTTCTTTCAACGAATGCGGCGCAATATATCCGGCACTCAGCACAACACCCGGCAAACCTTTGTTCACAAACACATTATTATCACTACCACCATTGGTGCGAATAAACTGCGGCGTCAGGCCGGTTTGCTCGGCGGCAGCTGCCACCCGTTGCACACCAGGATGACTTTCATCCATTTTAAACATGGTAAAGGCTTCGGTAATCAGCAACTCATAGTCAGCGCCGGGCATTTCCGTTTTTTGATCTTCCAGAATCACCTTCATTTCCGCCATTACCCGTTCCAAAGTCTCCTGGTTATGGCCTCGCAATTCTCCCCACAAGTGCAGATGATCCGGCACCACGTTGGTGCCCTTGCCGCCCTTTAAGGTACCAATGTTAGTAGTCGTGTCTGCATCCACCCGGCCCAACAGCCCGGCTTGCCGCCAGGCATCAATCACCTTACTGGCATACACCAAAGCATTCACGCCTTTTTCCGGCATAATGCCTGCATGCACGCTTTTGCCTCTAAAGTGAACGTTCAGCTCATAAAAGCTCGGCGCCTCGGTAATAATGATGCCCTGCTCCCCGGTATGATCAAAAATAACAGAGAATTTCCCGTCCAACTCTGAAACATCAATTTCTTTGGCCCCAGCCAGCACCACCTCTTCCCGGGTGGTCAAAATTAACCGAATGGGGGGTCGAGGCCGTTTTTCGGCGATGGACACCGCCAAGCCTTCTATAATCACCGCCAAAGCCGATTTATCATCTGCCCCCAACACCGTGGTGTTATCAGAGGTAATCACCCGATCCATCCCACTGCCGGTCACCATCGGCTGAACCCCCAAACACGGCGGAACCACATCCATATGGCCTGACACCACTAGTAAACTATCGTGGGTGCATTGCTCACCAGGAATATCACAAAACAAATTCCCTCCGGCATCTACCCGGGTTTCCAAGCCCATACTAACCAACCGCTCTTCCAGATAGGCGCGCATTTTTTCTTCGGCCCCGCTGGGGCTGTCGATGCGAACCATCTCTAAAAAGGTGGCCAGCAGTTTTTCCGTATCAATAGATGTGGTAAGCATAGACGTCATCCTATCAAAAAAGAAGTCACAGGCTTTATCTCAAACCCGTTAGCACTCAAACTGGGCAATATAGAATCCATCCTGCACCTGGGTAATCAACCGTTGTTCTTCTCGAACCAATGTTGCAGAAGGACAGTCTCTTAAAAAAGCCTGCACCACCTCTTGATTCTCTGCCGGATGCAGACTACAGGTACTGTATATCAGCTTGCCGCCCGGCTTAATTAGAGTTACCGCATGGCGTAACAATGCCAATTGCAACTTCGCATACCCAGTAACATCTGCTTCCTTCAATTGCAATAAAATTTCAGGGTGCTTCCGCACCGTGCCCAACCCAGAACAAGGCGCATCCACTAAAATTTCATCAATAGCATTCCAGGCCGGATCAACCTCAACCGTTTCACCCTTACCTTGAACCACCATGACACACTGAATTCCCAAGCGCATCAGGTTTTCCGTTAGCCGGGCAATTCTTTCTTTTTCCGGCTCCACGGCAATAATGCTACCTGTGTCTTGCATCAAATCAGCCAAATGGGCTGTCTTCGATCCCGGTGCGGCACAAAGATCGACGATGGTTTCACCGGGTTGAGGATTCATCCATGTCGACACCACCGCAGAACTAAGATCCTGGACAGCAAACCACCCTTCTTCGTATCCTGGCAGTTTCCGGGGCGATCCGGCAAATTCATCCAGATGCAAACATGCTGGTAACGTCGGATCCGGTTGATGATAGG
>JAHQWC010000090.1 GCA_019634025.1 Vampirovibrio sp. | reverse complement strand
TTCTGTGGAGATGGACTCTGCCTCGACTCAATCTTCCGGGATAGCTTTCAATCCAATGCCTCTTACCGTTCGGCTAGGTCTTCTGTCTAGCTTAATTCTGTTTTACTTGGCGGATCAATCCGTAAAATCTTCTATCCGTCAATATCTGCCGGTAGGAGAAACCATTCCACTTGTCCAAGACTGGTTGCATCTTACTCACGTCAAAAACACCGGTATGGCATTCAGCCTATTTCATAATTTTCCCAACGGTCTTCTCTGGATCAACGGTCTACTCTTCTTGGTGCTTTTCGCCGTCGCACTTTTCTATAAATCTATGACACGCGGAGTCCTTATTTCTTTGTGCCTAATTTTAGGCGGAGCATTAGGGAATCTGCACGATCGTTGGGTTGATGGTCACGTTACCGACTTTATAGACGTCATTATCATTCACTACCCAGTATTTAATCTGGCAGATATCTTTATCTGCACCGGTGTCGGACTACTATTACTCAAAATTGCCAAGGGTTCATTCCAATCATGACGATCGAGCACCTGACATTTATCGTCACAGAAGAAGCCCAGTTGGAGCGGTTGGATAAATTTTTAGCTCAAGAGCTCACCCATCAGTTTTCACGAGAACGGTTAAAGCAGCTGATACAGGAAGGCGCTGTATGCATTGATAATTCACCCGCCGAGAAAGCCTCTATCCGTCTGAACGAAGGCGATACTGTGACCTTAACTATACCGGAGCCTGTACCGTTAATCCTGGATCCGCAAGACATTCCGTTAGACGTGGTGTTTGAAGACGATCACCTGCTCATCGTCAATAAGCCTCGAGGTATGCTCACCCACCCCACAGGCCGACAACAGCGGGATACCCTGGTAAATGCCGTACTGTTTTACTGCCGGGGCAATTTATCCGGCATCAACGGCGTGATTCGTCCAGGCATTGTTCACCGTCTGGACCGGGACACCTGCGGCCTGCTGATGGTGGCCAAAACCGACATCGCTCATCGGGGGCTGGCAGCACAACTCAAAGCAAAAACCGCCCGCCGAGAATACATTGCTCTGGCTCAAGGAAACTTCTCGTCAGACACAGGCATGATGGATGCGCCCATTGGCCGAAATCCCAAGCAGCGAGATAAGATGTGCGTCATTGATTCCGGCAGACCGGCAGTCACCCATTGGCAAGTTAAAGAGCGGATCCATCAAAAATTTACCCTACTGCACCTGCGTTTAGAAACCGGACGCACCCACCAAATCCGGGTCCACATGGCCCACCTGGGCCACTCCATTATTGGAGATACACTTTACGGCAGCGGCATTGAAAAACAGCTGAAGCTCAATACACCAGGTCAGTTATTGCAAGCCTTTCGACTTCAGGTCCAGCATCCGGTAAGCAACGAGGCTTTAGAATTTGAAATCCCGGTGGATACTCACATTTTGAAGGTTGTGGACCAGTTAAAGTCGGACGGTTAACAATCAGTCCTGAAAATAAGTAGACACATTTCTGTTAATCTAACCCGATGACCACTTCTTCCTTTGTCGAATTTATTTTAGATCAACTGGACGGCCTGCCTGATGTGGTGTCCAAGCGGATGTTCGGCGGCCATGGCCTGTATGCTGGCGGCGTCTTCATCGGCATTTTTGCCGACGGCTTACTATATCTAAAAACCGACACGACCACCCGACAGCCCTATATCGAAGCAGGTATGGGCCCATTCCAATTCCAAGAGAAGACCTTAAAGAATTATTACCAGGTCCCGGTGGACGTGCTGGAAGACACAGACACCCTAAAATCATGGGCTCAACAGTCCATCAAAGTCGCGCAGGCGGGATAGCTATATATCTAACGACCCAAAAACGTATTCAGCTCTTCCAATAAGCTCTCTCGCGAACCTATCAACGATTGAAGACGTTCATTGGGAACCGTCGATAAACCCCTTATGGGCAACGTTCCCATATGAGTCAGTCCCTTAACCGATGAACCCTTCTGCCCCAAGGCATCCAACAAGTTTTCCACTTTCGGATCATAAATCAACCCATACACCGGCACCCCGGCCAGTAGTGCCAACACCAGACTATGAAATCGCATCCCAATCACTAAATCACACTGGGGAATCGTCTCGGCAACCTGCTCCGGCGCCACCCACCGGCACTGAATGGGGGTGTCCGTCTCGAACTTCAGGGCCTCATGGATCATCTTGAGGGGTGGCTGATCCTGGCCCACTTGGCAGGGCATCAGAATAAACTCAATCTCTTTATCCGGTAATTGGGACGGCAGCTTTGCCAGCAGTTTAATGAGATGATCCAACACCGGCTTGGTTAAGCTGGCATGATTACGAACCGACAACCCAATTTTGAACGTTTTAGCATCTGTTGAGCTTGCTTTCGCCGCCGGCATCTGCAAGGCCCACACGGGATCCGGAGCTACATCCGGCCGATTGTCCGTCAGTGATTCAATTAAATCTGCCCCGGCTTCATCGCGTACAGACAGGTGATCGCACTGCCTTAACACATGGGCTGTCCATCCTCGGGCCAGTCCGCCTTTTAGCGGCCCAATCCCCTGACGCCAGAAGGATACCGGCTTGCCCAACCATTTGGCCAGCTGAATGAGACCGCCATAATACAGGGTACTCAAGGGTCCTTTGGTATCCTGAAACAACCCTCCACCGCCGCTGATAAAGTGGGTGGCGTTGGATAACGCTTTCAAAATGGCCCCTGGACTCATCCGGGGAATGGCCTTTACCCCATAGGTTTTTTCGGTATGGGCTGGATGCGCCGATAACACCGTGACCTGGGCATTCAACTCTTTCAGGGCCTGGGTCAATACCTGTAGAATCAATTCATCCCCCAGATTATGAAACCCGTAATACCCGGAAATCACAACATGAGGCTGGCGATGGGACGGAGAAGACATCATAGGTCGTATTAATTCACCGAAGACTCAACATTCATATACTGATGCAGATACGCCTGTAACGCCGTCTGCCAATTGGCCGCCGCCAGCTCGCCGGTATCCAGCACCGAATAATCCGGACGTTGGGCCGCCTGGGGGAAATCCCGGCTGGCGATGGGGCGAAGGTGATCAGAAGACAACCCAGCCGCCTTACATATGGCCACTGCCTGCTCGTAGCGAGACAACGCGCCTTCATCGGCGGCATGGTATGTTCCCACCGCGCCGGAGGTAATGATCTGCTCAATTAAATTACACAGACTGCCGGTCCAGGTGGGTGACCCCAGCTGGTCTTCGATTATAGAGACCTCCCGCCCCTGTTTAGCGGCATCCAACACAAACTGCACGAAGTTGCGGCAGTGAATGCCATACAGCCAGCTGGTACGGATGATATAAAACAGATCCATCTGCTCTCTGACCAACAGTTCACCGTAATATTTAGACCAGCCGTAAGCACTTAAAGGATTGGGCTTATCCTCCGGCGTGTAAGGGGTGCGCTGGGCCCCGTCAAACACATAATCGGTGCTGATGTAAGCAAAAATCGCATCCACCGCCTGGGCCGCCTCAATCAGTTTTCGGGTGCCGTCCTTGTTAATGGCCATGGCCAGCTCTCGGTTGGATTCGGCCCCGTCTACATCGGTATAGGCAGCCGCATGGATAATGATTTGAGGCGCAATGTTCGCCACCGTCTCCGTAATCTTTTCCGGTGTCCCCAGCAAATCGAGCTGGCTGCGATCCAGCCCATGAACCTGATACCCCTTGGCCGCCAAATACGGCACCAAATCCTTCCCCAACATTCCGGCCGCACCTGTGACAAGTATATTTTTCAGCGCCATCTGTGATCAAACCCTCTCTAACCGGAAAAGTCTCGATAAAACTACCGGGCTGCCGCCACCGTCATCCCTGCAGATTCTGCCCGGCGGCGAACATCGGCCACCCAATCCGGGTGATCCAAATACCATTGTACCGTCTCCGCCAATCCTTGCTCAAACGGTTTTTGCGCCTGCCACCCCAACTCCTGCTGAATCTTACTGCTATCAATGGCATAGCGGCGGTCATGGCCGGGGCGATCGGTGACGTACTGAATTAAACTTTGGGGCTGCTCCAACAGTTGCAAAATGGTTTTGGTAATAAACAGATTGTTCTGCTCGTTATTGGCCCCAATGTTATAGACCTCGCCCGGGCGACCGTTTAAGGCGACCTGAGTCACTGCGGCGCTGTGATCGTCTACATGGATCCAATCCCGCACATTCAAGCCGTCTCCATACACCGGCACCGGCTTGCCGTCACTGGCGTTTAAGATGAACAACGGAATGAGTTTTTCCGGGTACTGGTTGGGCCCGTAGTTATTGGAACACCGGGTCACACACACGGGGAACCCGTAGGTTTTATAGTAACTCAGCACCATCATATCTGAGGCGGCCTTGCTGGCGGAATACGGGCTACTGGGATCTAAAGGCGTGGTTTCGCTAAACAAACCGGTAGGCCCCAAGCTGCCATAGACCTCATCGGTAGAAATCTGCACAAATTTCTCCACATTGGCCTGTCGAGAAGCCTCCAACAACACTTGAGTCCCTAGGACGTTGGTTGCTACAAAAATATTGGGCCCCGAGATACTGCGGTCTACATGAGTTTGGGCCGCAGCATTGATCACAATGTCTACGTCGTTCACCAAAGACCGGACCAAGGCTTCATCCCCAATATCCCCGTGGACAAACCGGTAACGAGGATCTGCTTCCAGGTCTTTTAAGTTGTTTGGATTGCCGCAATACGTCAATAGATCCAGGTTCGTCACCTGATCTTCAGGATAGTTTGCCAACCAGTGCCGAACCAGGCAACTGCCAATAAACCCGGCGCCGCCAGTAATGAGAACCTTTTTAGCCATCTTGACGATTATCCATCCTGTCTGGCCCAGTCATACGGCACATCGTTGTCATGGGGATCGACCCGGTATTCATCGGGTTTTTCGTAGTTATACAGCTGATCCGGCACATTGACGATGAGGGAATGCGGCGCATGAATGCCTTTAAACCCGTGGAGCACCTTTATCGGAATTTGCACCAACTGGGGATTCCGGTCCCCAATAAAAAACTCGTTCACCAGCCCATATGTAGGTGAATCTTCCCGGCAATCGTACAACACCAGTTTAATGTGGCCGTGGACGCAGATAAAATTGTCTACCTGAAACTCGTGATAATGCCACGCCTTCACCACCCCGTCATTTACGGCTGTTAAGTAGGTTTGGCCAAAGCCTTTAAAAATCGGATCGTCACTGCGCAACATCTCCATTAGATACCCGCGTTCATCCACAATAGGGCGCAGGGGTTTTACTTCAACCCCATCAATACGCTGTTTGGTAGGGGGCTTAAAAGCAACTTTTTGCATCGGCGAAGATCCTCTTGTGACCACTATCACATGACTTGCAAAACCAGATTACTAGCTTACTAAAAACATCGCACAGCTTAAAGGCAGGCAAAAACACCAATTTCAAGACAATTTACTACTTCACTAGCACAAAAAACGCTCAATCTGTTTTTATACCCATGAGGGACACTATATTTGGATCCATGTCATGGATCATCAAGGGGACAAAAAAGAGACACTTACATAGGGAATCAAGGGGAATAAAAGGGACTTAGGGGAACATGAGCTTCGACCAGATGAGGGTATTTAATCCGTTTGCCCATCCGGCGCTCCAGCCGAAGGAGGGGTATTTTGCCTTTCCAGGCAATCCTAAACTGGTGCTACCCGGCAGCCAGCCCTTGGTCAATGCGGCAAACATGCGTCCCCAGGATTCGTTTTTACAACGATCGGGCACCCAGGGTAGCTTTCGCACTGCCATTGCCCAAATCGAACAAAGCTTTTTACAACTCAACCGCCAGTACTCAAAATCTGCCGTAGAAGGCGAAGGCGGTGTATTGACCAGCGTGGTGAACTTTTTTGCCGAAAGCATTGGCACCGAAAATAGCCGCTATAAATTGCAAGGACGGATGAAGACCGTACAAAACAAGCTGCAAGAGCTACGGACCTTAGCTCAGGAGATGGAAACTCAACGCGAAATGTCGCCCATTCTGGTAGCTCGGTTTAACAGCGTCTATCAGCAACTTACCGGCAAAGACATGTTTGCCAACGACGCCAACCTGTTGCAGCGAGAGTTTACACCGGAATCTTTACTGGCCAAGGCCAGCCAAAAAATTGCAGATTACGAAACCAGCCAACGGAGCAGCCGAAACCTGGTCGCTGATATCGGTATTGGTCTGGGCATGGGAGCATTAATGCTCGCTGGCATGCCCCTTGTTTCAGCCGCATTATGGGCCGGTGGTGTTGGAGCCGCCGCTAAAATTGGCTTAAAATGGCTGGATACTCAAGGTAACCGGCGAGAATATACCGGCAAAGATGTATTGTATGATGGCGCCACCGGCGGCATCATTGGTGCCATGGCGCCAGTTGCAACAGCCGTGGGTTCATTATTTGCAGCCCGGATGGCCGTGGTTGGTGCAGAATCAGGATCCACTTTCATCAGCAGACTCTTAGGCGGTAGTCTAATGAAAGTCGACAAAGGCACCTGGTATGCAAGATTCTTGTCTCGCAAAAATCAACTCCATCGGAAGATAGCTTTTAGTAATTGGCTACCCTCATTCTTGAAAAGAAGGTTTACAAACCTAAGGGGTAATCCAAATAATCTTGCACCTATTCCTAATCATCGGGTAGCTATACCGCTCAAAGATTCAGTCGGATGGAACCGAGCTGGCCAATACGCAGCCTTCGGCGCAGGAGCTGGCGCCACCACTGGTGGAGTTATCAGTGCCAGTGGTGCAACGGCAGACACCTTGTATGAAGGGGGCAGCATGGGAGAAGCCACTGTTGCAGGCTTAAAGGGAGCCGCACTTGGATTTACCACCGGTGCCATTTTAGGCGGCGCTGGTGGCGCATTATTTTCGCCCGTGTTCAGCAAAATAAAAACACCCAGCATGGCCAGAGCTTCAAGCGTGCAGAGATCGACTGATTTTAAATCAGCTGTACCCGAGGATTATTACAATCAAGTTCTAAAAGCATCGTTAAGGCCCGATAACATAGACATGAATGGGAACACGATGACTATGTTTGTAAGAAGCGATAGTTATTGGAACCCTAGCCGAATTTTTGACAGAAGCTTATTTAACAGATTTTTATTCGGACGGCAATCTACTGGGAACTTCATCGATGAAACACAAGGAACTATTGGGTACGCCTTAAAAGTTAAAGTACCTTCCAATATGTCTGAAGCGGCTTATCTAAAACAATTGAGAAAATCCCTGAAAGACGCTGAATTTATCGGAGCTGAAAAATCCGCCTCCAGTCTATTCAATCAAAATCACGTCGGAAAGTTCCGTCTGCAAAACAATGAAGTTATTCAGGTAGAACTAAAAAAAATACCTTAAACGAATATCACATCTTTTAGCCTATTTTTGAGCTTTATTTACTACTCTGAAACGATCCGAGGAGAGAAAACCTAATGAGCCAGTTCTCTGTTGCACCCCAACATCAAAATGCTAAATCCAATCACACTGCTTCGCAGTCAAACAATACCTGTTATTGCTGCCCCGGTTCAGCCGGATGCGCCAGCGGCATGCAAACTCTAAACAAACCGAACCAAACACCAGCCGCAGACCAGTTAATTCGGGTAAGATAAAAGCTGCACATAAAATTGTTGGGACACAGATAAACACACTATGGTGATGTACGACCTTTTAAACGCCCTGGCCATGCTGGAAAAACCCGATGGCGTCATCGCTTTCCCCACCGATACGGTGTATGGCATTGGCTGCCTGCCGGATCGAGTTGAAGCCGTGGAAAAAATTTACCGCCTTAAAAGCAGAGACGCCCAAAAACCCCTGATCTTATTAGGCAAAGACAGCGACAGCCTGACAGCATTTGTGGAAACCGTCCCGGATATTGCCAAAACACTGATGACCGAACACTGGCCCGGCCCTCTTACCATTGTGCTGGCTAAAAATGAGAAAGTCCCAAACGCCATCACCAAAGGATTTGAAACCGTTGGCCTGCGCCAACCCAAGTGTGAATTACTTACCGAACTGCTTTCTCTGGTTCCTGGCGGTGTTTTAGCCACCACCAGCGCAAACGTCTCTGGCGAACCCCCTTGTCTCACAGCAAAGCAAGTCAGTGATACTCTTGGAAATGATCTAGATTTTGTCCTGGCTGACGATCTCGCCATTACCGACCGTCTAGCCAGTACTGTCATTGCCATCGAATCTGATGGCACCCTTCGCGTCCTTCGCACCGGTTCCATTAAATTCGACGATCCATAGGGACGCACGACTTTCGCCCAACCACCCTGTGAACCCTGCTCTTCTTATGTTAGTTTATACAGCGTGGCAGCACGGACTGGAGTTTTTAAATGCAAGCGTTTGTCATCGGATCGGATCACGCTGGATTTGATCTTAAACAGCATCTTGTCGCCTATTTACAAGGCCAGGGCATCACCGTAGAAGACGTGGGCTGCCACAGCCCCGAACGTTGTGATTACCCGGATAGTTCTGCCCAAGTTGCTCAGGCTATGCGCGATAGAAACATTGCCCACGGAATCCTTTGCTGCGGCAGCGGCATTGGGGTTGCCATGGGCGCCAATCGCCACCCTTGGGTTCGTGCCGTAACAGCCAATGACGTGTTTACGGCCAAAATGAGCCGCCTGCATAACGACGCAAACGTATTGTGTATGGGGCAGCGTTTTATCGCCCCGGCCATGGCCGAAGAAATTCTCACCGTCTTTATGAATACCGCTTTTGAAGGCGGTCGTCATCAAGGGCGGGTGGATAAGCTGACAGAATTATCATCCCCCACCACCACGGGGAATCCACACTAAAGGAGTCTGAACTCATGTTAAACCTGGACCTGTTGAAGCAAAACGACCCGGATATCTACCAGATCACTATGGAAGAGCTGCGTCGCCAGCAAAACACCCTGGAAATGATTGCCAGCGAAAACTTCACCAGCCTGGCCGTTCAGCAGGCCATGGGTACTGTGCTTACCAATAAATATGCCGAGGGCCTGCCCGGCAAACGCTATTACGGCGGCTGCGAAGTGGTAGACCGGGCCGAAAGCCTGGCCATTGACCGGGCCAAAGAACTGTTTGGCTGTGATCACGTCAACGTTCAACCTCATAGTGGCGCTCAGGCGAACATGGCGGCATTCTTAGCTGCAGGCCTGCAACCCGGCGATACCATTATGGGCATGAATCTATCCCACGGCGGGCACTTAACGCACGGCTCTCCAGTAAACATTAGCGGGCTGCTCTACAAAGTGGTAGCTTACGGCGTCAATCCGGAAACCGGGCGCATTAATTACGACGAGGTACGGGAAATCGCCAAAAAGGAAAAGCCAAAACTGTTGATTTGCGGCGCCAGCGCCTACGCCCGGCAGATTGATTTTAAGGCCTTTCGCGAGATTGCCGACGAGATTGGCGCTTTGGTCCTGGCAGACATGGCTCACATTGCAGGGTTGGTGGCGGCAGGCCTTCACCCCAGCCCGGTTCCTCACTGTCAGTTTGTCACCACCACCACCCATAAAACCCTGCGTGGCCCCCGTGCCGGCATTATTATGTGCCAGGAACCTTTTGCCAAGGCCGTAGACAAAGCCGTCTTCCCGGGGTTACAAGGCGGGCCTTTAATGCATGTAATTGCCGCCAAAGCCGTCAGCTTTAAAGAGGCTCTCTCACCAGAATTCAAAACCTACTCTCAACAGGTCATTAACAACGCCCAAGCCTTGGCGCAAACCTTGATTGCTGATGGCGTTAACATTGTCAGCGGCGGTACCGACAACCACCTGATGATGCTGGACCTTAGAAGCCTGGGGCTCACCGGCAAGGCTGCTCAGGCCATTCTGGAAGATGCGGGTATTACCGCCAACAAAAACACTATTCCCAACGACCCTGAAAGCCCCTTTGTTACCAGTGGGTTAAGATTAGGCACCCCTGCCCTCACCAGCCGGGGCTTTACGACGGATGCTATGGTGGAAGTAGGACATATTATTGCCGAAGCCTTAAAACGCAAAGAGAACCTGGGCGATTTAACCGGCCGGATCACCACCCTGGCCAAACAGTTCCCCCTCTACCCAGAACTCGGCGCCGAAGAGTTAGCCCAACCGGTTCACCACTAAATGTATACTACTATGTATGCCAAGGTAAGCTATATTTACCCCTCTCTCTTGTGGGAGAGGGAAGTAGCCGTTTGCGAACAACGTGAGCATTACGGATGCAGGGTGAGGGGGTACCAGTTAGCCTACCCAGTTACAATCTCGCACGAGGCATCTGCATGACCGTCACCCCAGTCTACGCCCACATGGCCAACGCCCAGTTCGGTGGGTTCTTTTTGGCGTTGATCTTCACCCTACTGTTGGTCCCCATTGTCCGACGCAAAGCGTTGGCAGGGGGCTATGTGGATAACCCCGGCGAACGTAAGATCCATACCACCCCTACCCCACGTATTGGGGGTATGGCCATCTGGATGGGCTTCCTCATGGCTTTTGTGATGATGGTGGTCCTCTTCGCGCATTACCCTGCAGAAGCCGGTATCTCCGGCGTCCTCATCGGCGCCAGCATGATGTTTATGCTGGGCTTGGCCGATGATTTCTACAATCTGTCTCCCTATATTAAACTGGCCGTACAAATTCTGGCTGCTGTCACCGCCTTTTACTTTGGCGTGCAAATCCAAACCCTGGATCTTCCTGGTGGCAAGGTTCTGTTCCTTTATGGCCTCAGCTTCCCGGTCACCGTCTTGTGGCTGGTGGGACTTTCCAACGCCATTAACTTTATTGACGGTGTTGATGGGTTGGCCGGAGGCGTTACCACCATTGCCGCCATGACCCTGGCCTTGATTGCCGTTTTTACCAACCAGCCCATTGCCGGGTTGTTGGCGGCCTTATTAGCAGGCTCCAGCATGGGTTTTTTGGTCTACAACTTCTATCCAGCCAAAATCTTTATGGGC
>JAHQWC010000089.1 GCA_019634025.1 Vampirovibrio sp. | reverse complement strand
GGTCAGGCCTTCGTTACAGTGATAAAAGCAGATAAAGTACCGGTCTCCCATGTGTCGGTTTAGGTGTCAGGATTTATAACCTTATATAGAAGGGTTACAACGAGGGGCTTGCCCATATGGATATCACCACCATTCTCGGATTTGGCTTAGGTATCGCAATTCTGGTTGTGTCGCTATTAATGGGGAACATCCCCCTCAAGGCGCTTATGAACCCTGAGGCTATCCTCATTGTGTTTGGCGGTACTGCCACGGCAGTGCTCATCAGTTTTTCAACCAACACGTTAAAAGATGCCTATTCAGGAGCCAAAGGGTGTTTTTACAGGGATAGCTATACACCGGAGCTTTGTGTAGGCTATTTAAACGAAATCTCTGTTTATGTCCGTCAGCAAGGTATGCTGGCGCTTGTTCCGCTTATCCACCGAATTGAAATTCCATTTTTGAAAACAGGGTTACGCATGATGGTGGATAATCGCTCCATTCGGCATATGCGAGAAAAACTGAGTACCGAGATCGAGGTTAGTTACCGTAAAGAGCTTGAATATGCCACCGTATTTGAATATGCCGGTGGGTTTTCTCCGACGATGGGGATTATCGGCGCTGTTATCGGACTTATTCATACTGTTGCAGCTTCTCAAGATGCTGTTCAGATGGGACAGGGTGTTGCCCAAGCATTTAGCGCAACGCTATATGGCGTGGCCCTGGCTAATCTGTTCCTGTTACCCTTGGCGGGTAAGCTTAAACAGCGGGCCCGAGAAGAGTGTTTTAAGAAAACTCTGATGATGGAAGGCATGATCAGTATCCAGGCAGAAGATCACCCTATTGTCACCGAGGAAAAGCTTAAAGCCTTTATTCACGAAGAACCGTCCGTAACTTCTCCTCGTCAAGCTCGGATAAACAATCGCTCGCTGCCGGCAGTGGGTTCTACCGGTAAACAATCAATGCCAAAAGTAGTAAGAGGCTAACCGGATGGGCGGCATTCGTTTTAAAACAATGCATCCGCTGCATCCACAAAAGCAAAAAGCTGATTCGTATTTGAGCAGTGATTCTTCCAGCAATACTGTGTGGCAGCGATTAGACCGTCTGGAGCAGGAAAGTGGCTTTACCCTGGCCAACACTGGTCAATCTCGGTGGATGATTCCCTATGCCGATTTGTTAACACTGATGCTGGGATTTTTTGTAGTGCTGTACGCACTGTCTTCATCAGATATGCAGTCTTTGCAAAATTATTCGGATAATATGGCGCAGTCGTTGGTTAAGACGAAAACACAACTGGTACAAAATCAGGCGGCACTAAACGCCATTCAAAGTCATGATCGAACTCTTTCAGAAGAAAAAAAACAACCGAAAAAACCTGTAAAATCTAAGCTCCCCGTACAAAAAAAACCGGAAATTACGGCAGAAAAAATTGCCCAAAACCAGCGATTGGCCATATTGGCTGACCGAAAAGAACTTACCGTAAGGGAAGAAAATCGTGGCCTGGTGGTTTCTATGCTGAATGGTGTTCTGTTTGAACCTGGCCAGTCTGAATTAACCGGTTCTGCCAAAGCGGCTCTCGATTCCTTGGCTGAGATTTTAAAATCTACGTCTCATTCAATTGTGGTAGAGGGACATACGGACGATTCGCCCATTGCAACCGCTCAATTCCCCTCCAATTGGGAACTTTCGACTAACAGGGCTACCCAGATCGTCAAGTATTTAGTGCAAAAACACCGTCTGGATCCTGGCAGGCTATCTGCTGCAGGGTACGGCGAGTTCCGCCCTGTAGTGTCAAATTCATCCGTTGAAGGGAAACGGAAAAACCGGCGAGTGGATATAGTGGTATTGAAAGGTCGTATGGCAGAAAGTTCGGCCATTGAATCTGCGCCTGAACAGGCAACGTCCTTGATATCTAAAGACCCTTCGGTCTTGATATCTCCAGCTCCCTCGGCGTCAACAACTCCATCCAAAGCCCCGGACATTCTGGAGCCGGAGACACCGAAAACCAGGTTGGACAGGATCACCGGCCAAGGTGCGTGAGAGAGGACACATAGGACAAAGTTCATGGCAAGACCGACAAAGCCAAAAGACATGAAGCCTAAAACAGAAGGGGAAGGAGATTCCCCGGCAGAAGCATTACCCGCCTCAGATGGCGGAGGAGGACCCGGATTGGATATTAAAACCATTGCCATCATCGCCGTCATTTCCTTGGTCAGCGTCCTGGGCTCTGTAGGCTCGGTTTTCTTTTTGGCGCCCATGGTTATTGTTCCAGCCGTTGTCGAACAGCTTCCGGCAGGTGGAGGAGAGCACGGCGAAGAACATGGAGAAGAACACGGCGGCGGCCATGGTAGCGGCCCAACCATTGGCCTGAACCTTGAGCTGGATGAATTTGTCGCCAACCTCAAAAGTGATCCCTCGTTGAAGGGCAACCAATACGTCAAAGCCAAAATCACCCTCAACATCAAAGTACCTGCCGAGGAAGACTGCTTAAATCTGGGTGATGAACATCATGCCTCTCTTCCTGCCCATCAAACTATTGCTATCAATGGTAACGGGCAGATTGTTGGTGCTGCAGCGCCGATTGTCGATGAAGATGCCTTACTGGCTTCCGGCGGTGGTGCGCCTCCAGATCCCTATGTGGGATGTATGACGGCTTTCACCAAGAATATGGGCAAATATACCCAGATCCTGCGGGATATTATCAACTCCGCCCTTACCAAACGGACTGCTGGTATGTTGGCCAGCTTGGAGGGCCAGGAGGCACTTAAAGACGAGATCAAGGAAGAGGCAAATGCTCTGATGGGGCCCAAATATGAAATCATTCGGGTCAACTTCTCTGATTTCATTATTCAGTATTAATGGCAGGAGTGTCGATGAGTGACGCTTTTACAAGTTTAATGGCACAAGGTTAACGTATCAGGAGGAATGAGACGAGATGCTGTCCCAAGAGGAAATTGATGGACTTCTATCGTCTTTATCCGTTGGGCTGGATAAAACCGCCACTGCTGATACACCGGAAGAGTCCATCCAGGAAAAACGTAACTATAAGCTTTATAATTTCCGTCGTCCTGACAAGTTCTCTAAAGATCATCTTCGGGCGCTTCAAACCATCCACGAAAACTTTGCCCGCCAGTTAGGGCTGGTCCTTACCGCATATTTACGGATGACCGTAGAAATTGATGTGGTGTCTGTTGATCAGCTTACTTACGACGAATTTATCCGTTCCATGCCGAGCCCGATGACGGTTACTATCATGGAGCTAGAGCCTCTGCCCGGCCAAACTTTGCTTGGATTGGGGTACGAGGTGACTTCCAGTATTATCGACCGGATGCTCGGTGGCCCTGGCACTCCTGAGGCTAAAGCCCGAGAATTAACTGATATTGAGCAGTCTCTGATCAAACGAGTCATTGATCGGGCTACTGTCTCTCTGGAAGAAGCGTGGCGATCCATGATGAATGTCAACGCCAACCTGGTCGGCATTGAAGACAGTTATGCTCTCATTCAGGTTGCTACTCCGGGGGAAATTGTGGCCTTGGTTACTTTTGAAGTCAATTTAGGCTTTAAAGACTCTGGTTTGGTAAGTTTGTGTATTCCTTATCCAGTACTGGAAAGCGTTATCGGCCAGCTTAGTGCCCAGCATATCTTCCATGGTCAAGGCGATGTGACTGCAGATCAGCAGGATGAAATCCTGATGAAGTTACACCACGCCAAAATGCCCATTGACGTCGTTTTAGGCGGCACGGATATCTCTGTGAAAGACCTGTTAGACCTATCGGTGGGGGATGTGATCCGGCTAGACCGCCTTGCCAATGATAACCTGTTGGCTTTGGCCAACAAGCGTCCCAAGTTTTATTGTCGCCCCGGCAAAGTTAAAGACAAGCTGGCGGTTTACGTGACAGAAGATGTTGAAGATGAAGAAGCGATAGAAGGATTCGGGCTTTATGGCGAATGAGCAACTGTCCCAGGAAGAACTGGATAAATTGATACAAGAAGCCGCCGAAGGCATTGAGTCTGGTGATTCTGCCGAGGCAGGAGCAGGCGGCGATTCTGCAGGCCCGCTTGGTAAAGATGAGCAGGAAACTATTCAGGAGATGGGTAACCTCTCTATTGGCGCTGCCATCTCTAGTTTGTCGGCATTGTTGGGTAGGGAGATCAACGCGCCAACCCCAACGCTGACGGAATGCGACTCTTTAGATAGTTTTGAAGAGCCCTTTGCCGGATCTGCTAAAACATCTGCGTTTGTTCAATATACTGCCGGCATGCCACATTTGGCCCTCATCGTCCTGAAAAACACCGACGTTAAAAACATTACCAACCTGATGCTGGGCGATGAAACACCCCCAGACGACAGTCCCTTATCTGAAATGCAAACAGGCGCTATCAGTGAAGCCCTTAGCCAGATGATGAACGCCTCTGCCGGCAGCATGGCTTCAATTATCTCTGGCTCTGTGGAAGCCGGCATGCCGGAAGTTGCCGAGTATGATGCCGACATTGTTGTTCAACGCTTAGCTGCCGCCAATGAGGGGGGGTATGTTCAGCTGACCTATGCCCTGGATATGGGTGATGCCGGCACGGTAGAGCTTGTCCAGATTTTATCTATGCAAGACGCCAAGCAACAGGTTGCGGTGCTGCTAAGCGCCAACCCGGAAAATACCCAAGACAACCCCGATATGGCTATGGCCAACGCTGCCGCCGCCGTTAACATTGATGGGGATGCCGCTGGCGGAGAGCAGGTTCAATCTAACCCGGTGATGGTGCAACCCGTCCAATTCTCTTCCCTGGATGATCAACCGTCTTTGTACGGTGAGCAGAATAAAAATCTCGAACTGGTCATGGATGTTACCCTCAACTTAAGTGTTGAGTTAGGCCGCACCGAAATTTCCATTAAAGAGGTTTTAGAGCTTACTCGAGGCTCGGTTATTGAACTGGATCGGATTGCCGGGGAGCCGGTAGACTTAATGGCCAACGGCAAGCTGATTGCCAAAGGCGAAGTTGTGGTTATTGAAGACAACTTCGGACTTCGTATTACCAGTATTGTGTCTCCCGCAGAACGGCTGAGAGGCCTTTAAAATTTGCTTAACGGGATTGAACCAGCATCCCCAGGACATCGTCCAGCATAGAGCCATCTTTATCGGCATCTAAAAAGCCGGATAATTTGCCGAGAAAGCTGTTTTGGTTTGAGGCCGGGGCAGTATTCCCCATGAGGCTTTCGAGCATTCCGCCGCGCTCCTGGGTTTGTTTGCTG
>JAHQWC010000088.1 GCA_019634025.1 Vampirovibrio sp. | reverse complement strand
TGAGGGCAAGGAAGAGAACCAGGGGTACGACGGTTTTGTGGCCCTCATCGACAGTGGTATTTCTATTTACGTGTGGGAGAACGCCAAGTTCTTGTCGGTGGTGGTATACACCTGCAAAGCCTTTGACGCCGATAAGGCCAAGGCCTTTACCCAAACGTTTTTCGGTGTGGGCGAGATGGAAACCATGGCGTTTTAGCCCGACATACCGGCATAAAGGAATTAGAGGCCAGCGTGTAAGGAATATATTGATGTCTACCGTCAAAACAGCAATCATTACTGCCGGGGGCAGTGGCATGGGTGCAGATGCTGCTCGGCAGCTGGCAGAGGAAGGATTTAAAATTGCAATTTTATCCTCTTCGGGTAAAGGCGAGGCCCTTGCTCAGAAGCTTGGCGGAATTGGCGTCACCGGTTCTAACCGATCGCCGGAAGATTTAAAGCGTCTTGTGGATACCACCATGGCAACATGGGGCCGGGTAGATGCTGTGGTCAATAGCGCCGGTCATGGACCGAAAGGGGCCTTGCTGGCATTTAGCGATGAAGAGTGGGCGTTGGGGATGGAAGTCTATCTCCTCAATGTCATCCGCATTGCCAGACTCGTAACGCCCATTATGCAGGCGCAGCAATCCGGATCCATAGTGAATATTTCAACCTATGCCTGTTTTGAACCCGAGGCGGCCTTTACAACCTCGGGGGTGTTTCGGGCCGGCCTGGCAAGCTTTACAAAGTTATTTGCCGATGAGTACGCCAGCAGCAACATTCGCATCAATAACGTGCTGCCGGGGTTCATCAACAGCTTGCCGGAAAAAGACGAGCGACGAGCGCGAATTCCCATGGGGCGCTACGGAAAGATAGAAGAGGTTTCAGAGCTTATCGCGTTTTTGGCGACGGATCGCTCCAGCTACATTACGGGGCAAAATATACGCATTGACGGCGGCATTACCCGTTCTGTATGACGGATAGCACTTTAACCCCTTCTTCTTGAGACCCCATAGCCCCCTTGCTACAATACCGTTTAATGTTCACTAAAATGCTGACACATCTGATGACTGCCACCCATCACACCTCTATCCCCACCACCACGCCTGTCCGCTTGATTCGTGACAGCATCGAGATGATGCGCCCCCACCAATGGCTGAAAAACGGGTTTATCTTTCTGCCGTTGTTTTTCTCGCTGAACCTGAACCAGCCCGGTTTATTGATGGCCGCCGCCATTGCCTTTGCCGGCTTTAGCCTGTGCGCCAGCGGCATTTATGTCTTTAACGACATCCACGACGTGGCGGAAGACCGCCAGCACCCCACCAAGCAGCATCGGCCCATTGCATCCGGCAGAATCTCTGTGGCCATGGCCGGCGTCATCTCGGTGGGGCTTATTTTGGTTGGCTACGGCCTGCTGGGCTGGCTGGGCAATACGCTGACGTTGGGCGTCTTGGGCGCTTATATTTTGATGAACATCGCCTACTCCCTGGGCCTGAAGCATATTGCAATTTTAGACATTACCCTTATTGCCATCGGGTTTGTGCTTCGGGTGTTTGCCGGGGCCTTTGCCATCAGTATTGAGCCTTCCATGTGGATTATTGTGATGACGTTTCTGCTGGCGCTTTTCCTCGCCAGCGCCAAGCGGCGCGAAGACATTATCTTGGCCGGTCAGGGACATCAGACCCGCAAAAACATTGATGGGTACAACAAAGAGTTCGTCAACGCCATTATGCTGACCATGGCAGCCGTGACCCTGGTGGCGTATATGATGTACACTATTTCGCCGGAAGTGACGGCGCAGTACGGGAGCCGGTATCTGTATGTCACCACGTTGTTTGTGACCATGGGCATTTTGCGCTATATGCAGGGCACCTTTGTCGAAGATAACAGCGGATGCCCCACCCGGTTTTTGGTGCGGGATCGGTTTTTGCAGCTCACCATTGTCGGTTGGCTGCTGAGTTTTGTGGTGTTGATTTATCTATAAGAAGGCGGATCTATACCGATGATCCAGGAAACGTTGAGGAAGCTCCCACCGAACATATGGCTATGGCTGGGTGCGGCGGCGGTGTTTTGTGTATCGGCGCCTATTTTTGCCCACCCACTTTCTACGGGGCTGGATTCCTCCGGTGGTTTTGGTCTCAACCATTTTTTTAGCCAGGGCATTCAGGTGGGTCGGGATGTCTTTTTCTCTTACGGCCCGTATGGCTTCCTTCAAGGCCCCTTGGTGGGCTACAACGTGCCGGTTGTTCTCACCTTGCTGACCCTC
Organism: Vampirovibrio sp.; assembly: GCA_019634025.1. Classification (GTDB taxonomy): domain Bacteria; phylum Cyanobacteriota; class Vampirovibrionia; order Vampirovibrionales; family Vampirovibrionaceae; genus JAHQWC01. The sequence goes on along the minus strand of JAHQWC010000088.1, from coordinate 4,985 downwards.
ACCAAGCTGCTGTTTATTTATATACTGCTCCGCCTGTCCTGGCGGCAAACCGCCGACCAACACTCTGCCTGGAAATATTGTGCTGTGGCGTGTTCAATTTTTACGGCTTTCCTGGTCGATCTCCCATTATTGATGATCTTTTTAACCCCGTTATGCCTGCTTTTACATCATGAAACCTCTCAATTAGAAGACTCAAAAACGCCGCATCGATGGTTTTATGTTGCATGCGCCATGGCAGCCATCTCTTTTGTGTATCGCCCCCTTACCGGCGTTATTGCCTTTGCAGCGCTGTTTAGTTATGCCGTGTATTACCTGTTTGCAGGACCGGTTGATGCCGGGAATGTGTGGCAACGGATCCGAATAAACATAGCGGTTCCGCTCAAAGCGTTGGGCGCTTTGTTTGGATTTATCGCCATTCTGTGGAGTTTACCTTATGGAGAACTGGCCAGCATACCGGGCTATATTTATTCCATTTTAGAGTTTGCCCAGGGAAATTCCAGCGCCTTTACCCAAAACCCGCAAAATAATTGGCTGGCGCTGGGCGTTATGTTTGCTGGGTTGCTGATCCTACCGTGGCTGACAAAACATCCGAAAGTGTTGCTGTATTGGATTATCTTAATTATTCCGACCTACTTCCTGTGGAAATATGCCTTCTCCCGCCAGGATCATTCCATCACGTTTTTAATTTATTTAATGGCTTACCACCTCATTTTGCTGGCTTATACCAAGGTAGTTAATTGGCGAATACTGTTGATTGCGGCGTTAACATTTGGCGGGATGCTGGTGAACATGAATTTATCCGGTACCAGCCACATTAAGTTTGCCGCACTCAAAGAAAACAGCCAGGGACTCTCTCATATGGCTGCCTTGTTGGACTATGACAAGGTTGCCCAAGCCCTTGAAAAACAGACCCAGGTGAATCTTGCAGAAGATGTGCTGTCTGACGAGATCCGACAAATGCTGGCGGGGCAAACGGTGGACTTTTACCCCTGGGAAGCGGTGATGGCGGCGGCAAATCCCAGTCTGGTATGGACCCCCCGGCCGGTGTATCAGTCTCATATGACTATTCGACCTTATTTTGACCGGTTGAACGCAGAATTCCTGAGAGGGCCAAAGGCGCCTCGCTATATTCTGTGGGAACGGGATCACCGAGGCGGCAAGATGGGCAGCATTGACTACCGGTACCTGTTGAATGATGATCCCATGACCCTGGCAACCTTATTTACCCGATACAAACCCGTCGCCCAAGACAGCCGTGTGGTGGTGTTTGAGCAGACTGAAAATAAGCCGGGATTGTTGTTAGATCCCATTGAGTTAAACACGTCGCAGGCAGAATGGGATCAGTGGATCCCCGTTCCGGTGCCGGACAATGGATTTTTACGGGCGCGGGTAACAGCCCACCCTACCTGGTTAGCCAAATTCAAGCGAAAGATCTATAAAGAGAACGACGCCTGGATTGAATACCGCCTGGTAGATGGAACCGTAAAAAAGCACCGACTGGTGTTAGACAATATGCCCTCTGGGCTAGCCATTGCCCCTTACATTACGGAAATGGCAATTCCGTGGAAAACGCTGCCGGTGGAAGCCATTCGCCTCACTCATTCTGCCAGCGATCCGTATGATCCCTCCTTGGACATTGCCTGGGAACTACTGCCCTACCCACCGGATCAGCCTGCTGATTAAGCTGTTACGTCCAGTGGGGTCTCTTTGGGCTTTTGCTCAAACTTGTCAATAATTTTATCTACCAGGGGCTTTAAATCTTTAGGCCGAACGCAAAAGCCAATGTTTTCGGCCATAGACGGCATGGCCGTGTAAATATTGATGCCTGCCACTTCGCCAAACATATTAAACGTGGGTCCGCCGGAGTTGCCAACACTAAGGTCGGCGTCAATTTGGAATAAATCTAACCCGGAAGCCTCATGATGACGGTTATCGCTAGTGACATTGCCAAATGTCATAGACCATCGGTTGTGTCCCAAAGGGTGCCCCACAGCAACAACAGGATCGCCTTCTTCTACAGTATGTGCAGGGGCAAAATCAACACTGGGCAGTCTGTCCATATTCAACTTTTTAGGGTTCACCCGAAGCACCATGATGTCTTTTTGCTTATCAAACCCCACAATTTTAGCGTTGACGATTTTGCCGTTTAAAAACGTCACCGCCACCTTTCCGTTTTGGAGAGACCCATCATCCAAAACATGGTGGTTGGTAATGATGTATTTGCCTCTGTATATGAACCCTGAGCCGCTTACATCATTGTCTCCAGCATCAGGCTTGTGAATAGAGACCACCATAGGTTTAATATAGTCCGTCAGCACCCGGTTATGGTTAACGATCTCTCCCATAAAACCTTGCATGTTCTTTCTTAATTCTTGCTGCATACGCTTTCGGTAGCGGGGAGATAAGCTATCAGGATAATAGCTTTTATAGACCGGGAATTTCAGAGCATCTGGAGAGTCTTCCTGATCTTCAGTAGAGGCAATGCGATCACATTCTGCATTGGTTTTAAGAAGGGGTTTTCCGCTAACAGGGCAATAGGAAGGCTGTTCAGATTTTATAGGCGCTAGTGTGTTGGCGTCATTGCGGTTGCCGTAAAATCGGACGGTCGAGAACTTTGTGATAGGGACTAACATCTGAAAGACACTCCTGGAAATAAGGTCCTACTGAATCAGAAGGAATATCTTACAATAAAAATTAAAATATTAAAAAAGATATGATTTTAACGATCAAGCATTTTCTGTAACAGTAGCCTTGAGTCTCTTTTAAGGTTCATGACATGATGCGTCTATGAAAATTCATCTACTATCTCAGGACTCTCAACACCTCAACCCCATCCGGTTTTCTCAACAAGCTCACTCTGTGGCGAATACGAGTCCAAACACATCCACCCAACCCTCATCTAACACGTTTTCCAATATTCAGCCCTTAATTAGCCAAAAATCCTTGTCTGAGCGCGTTAAAGCGATGGGGAAAGACATTACTCGACACTACCAGAATACGGATCACTTGGCAGTTCTATCCGTACTTAAGGGCGCCAGTGTCTTTACGGCGGATCTCATCCGGGAAATTAATCTAGATCCGGTTTCGTTGAACTTTATTAAGTTATCCAGCTACGGCAATAATACACAAAGCAACGGCAACGTGATGATTGAGGGCAAACTTCCTAATTTAAGCGATAAGGATGTACTGATTGTGGAAGACATCATGGATACCGGCAACAGCCTGGCATTTCTAAAGCGCTATCTCGAAGAGTATGCTCACCCCAAGTCCATTCGGACGGCTGTCATGCTAGAAAAGCCCAGTCGTCGAGATCCTAACATTACCCTTAAACCAGACTTCACAGGCTTCAGTATTCCCGATAGGTTTGTGGTGGGATACGGACTCGATTATGCCGAAAAATACCGCCACCTTCCCTATATTGGGGTTGTTAAACCGCCTTCGGCCTCTACATAGTTGTATCTATTACCAACAGCTACTCAGACGTTAGTTTGCTTGGGTTAATTCCTGTATTTTTACGTGATGACTGGCCGCCCTGGCATAGTCGCTAGGGTTAACCCACCCATCAGGGGACGCTGCAACCATCTCTTTTAATTTCAACGCTAACAGCCAGGGTAAGTTCTGACCTGCTGGCGCCCGCCAAATCATTTTTAAATTCGGAGAGCCCCACAAGCGTTTATATTGCCCCTTTTCATTTACCAAATCTTCAGCAATAAAATTAAACCGGTCTAATGCCACCACATACCGGTTTTCATCTTGTAAAGGCTCCCACCTACTTGTAATCTTGTTCTTAACCATAACATTGCTCACTTGCGATCGAACCGGGTCAATCATATAAAACAATCCGGCCGGAAACATTGTTACCGGATCACTTAAAGACATGCCTGGATCAGGCTTTGCTTCCCACGTTCTGGCACTGTAATTCAAAATACGACGAATTTGTCTTCCTGAAACTTCAACGATCCTTAAGCGGGTATTCAAGGGAAACAGTTCTTCTAGTGTATTGGTTGTCACCCGCCCCGGCCCAAAAGAGGTTCTCAGGTTACTGGAGCGAAACAATGCAATATCAATGTCAGGCCCATTATAAGGTGGGAAAGTCGTACTTTTTGCAGACAAACGCTTTAAATCCAGCATTGCATCAGCCGTCATATTAGGTAACCATCCAGGCCGAAACTTATAAAGGTGGTTGTCATGACCCAGGCTGATCTTAGCAACTTCTGTTGCTACCGTGTCTCGATACTGTTCTTTAAACACAGCCCTCTCAGCAGCCGATAACTCATTGGGACGTTGTGTTGTCGTCTTTGTTTGACGACGATCTAAAACGCCTTTTGCATCAAATACCGCATTAATCTTCCCGAAGAACCGCCCCTCTCTACCAGCTTGAGTAATTAATACGGGCTCTCCGGCATCAGTGGTTCGCCACATACCCTTTGGCAAGTTGGTATGACTCGATCCTCCCACAATAATATCAACACCCGGTATCTTCGCCAGCTGCAAGTCGTTTTGATATCCAGCATGAGAGAGAAGAATAATTTTATTAATCCCTTTTTCCTCCAGAGAATTCACCTGTTTTTTAATCGTTTCAATAGTTTCACTCAGTGTTCGGCTATCAATAGAGTAGGGGTTTTCTATTGGCATCAATCGCTTGGGCAGCTGCGGATCCACAATACCTATCACACCATATTTATCGCCTTGGTCAGTCTCTGTAATCAACGGTTCTCGCTCAAATAAGCCAAACCAGTCTGGGTTAGATAGTGATGGCAGTTTCAGATTTACTCCCAAAACAGGAAAGAAAGACTTACCCGCATTCTTTTTGGCAGCTAATTGGCGCTGACGAAGCATATTAAAGAAATGAGGTGGCTCAAAGTCATGACTGCCAGCCGTCATAGCTGTTAAGCCAGCGTCACGCCATATTTTTAAGAGTTTTGCCAGTGTGACTCTGGAAGTTCTTTTCCCAATCGCCATATCCCCAGCATGAAACGTTAGGG
>JAHQWC010000087.1 GCA_019634025.1 Vampirovibrio sp. | reverse complement strand
CCTTTTTCCGGTCGCTGAGGATGGACCAAGGCAAAAAGTTCTGCCAGTTTGTGCCAATAGTCTTTCTCAATCTCGTTCAGACTGTCATAGTCCAATGAGTCTGTCATAACCTTCTCCAGAATACGGGCAAATATGTCCTATCATACCTAATCAGAGGGTTAAAAGAACGTTCCCATCGCCTCGATAACCACTGGGCCAATGAGGACGATGCCCATGGGCGGAAAGATAAACAGGACCAAGGGAAAGATCATTTTGATACTGGCTTTAGCAGCAATTTGTTCAGCTTTTTGTTTACGGCGTACTCTGGAGTCTTCAGCATAGACTCGAAGGGTTTGGCCGATACTGGTCCCCAATTTATCGGATTGAATAATCATGGAGCAAAGGGTCTTTAATTCTTGTACTCCGGCCCGAGTGCCCAGATTTTGAAACACTTCTGTCCTGGAAATCCCGGCATTGAGTTCATGATTGGCTCGCTTCAATTCGTAAGAAATTTCAGGCGCCATCTGCTCGGTTTCATCCGCCACACGTTGAATGGTGGTATCTAAGCCCAAACCTGCTTCCATACAAACAATCATCAGATCCAGAGTATCCGGAAGCTTATAACGGATTTCATCTTTACGTTTAACAGCCAGGAGTCGTAGACGGATCTGGGGAAACATAGAACCAATAATAAACCCTAAAATGCCTCCACCCAAAACAAAGGCAATCAGCTGGCCTGTGAGTAATGCCGCTGAAAAACCAATACCTCCTAAAGCAAAGCCTAATGCAATACGTCCTGCCATAAACCGCCATAAGGCATCATCACTATCCGGTAAACCCGCTTCGGTCAGTTGGTTTTTAATCTGGGCCAGATTCCCAGCATCTTTTCCGTAAAACTTGCGCGATAACGGCTCCAGTTTTTCAATCAGTTTTTCCTGAAGCTCGATCATTTTATAAGACAGATCGTCACTCCTCAGTTCGTTAGCATCCATACCTTTTAAGGCTAACAGCCTGTCTCGTACGGGGTTCTCTTTATACGATACCGCTGAAATAACCCCAGCAGAAAGAATAAACATAGCAAAAAAGGTTAGTACACCAATAACGATAATCAGGATGATAGAGTCCAGGCCCAAACCAAAAATCATACCCGGATCTCCACAATTTTCTTCATTATGAAGAATCCAATAATTTGCATAACTGCACCGATACCCAGCGCAACATTGCCAATCTCTGTTTCGTATAAAGGCGCCACATAATCACCCATAAATACCGTCATGATCCCAAGCAATGTGATGGGGGCCAAGCCCATTACATACCCCGTCATGGTGGATTGCGCCGTAAGAGAAGCGATTTGGCCTTTCATTTTGAACCGTTCCCGAATAGTAAAACCAAGCTTATCGAGAATCTCTGCTAAATTTCCGCCAGCTTCCCGTTGAATCAAAATAGCCGTAGCCAACATTTTGGCATCTGGTAAAGAATTCAGACTAACAATCATTTTATTTAAAGCTTCTTTTACTGGAATCCCCAGATTCATGTCGTTTACTACATTGCCTAATTCAATAGACATAGGATCCGGCATTTCGGTAGAGACGATGCTGAGTGCAGACTGAAAAGAGTGACCAGCTCTTAAAGAGCTGGTGAGCATAGCCAATGCATCGGGCAGTTGCTTGGTAAATTTTTCCAGCCGTTGGTTTCGTTTAAAGACCAATAAAAAAATGCTGACAACCGGGATGGTTAAACATGCCAAACCAATTAAGGGATTTTTAAGAATAAGAGTTGAGAAAAGGCTGAATGCTAGTGGAGCGGCCATAAACATGATAAAAAACTTATCTGGCGGTACCACAATGCCAGACTGGCGAATCAGACGTTTTAAACTGCCAAAGAAAGAATATTTCTCTAGAAGTTTTCCCAGTTCCTCAGAAGAGTAACCTGACCCTCTGAGGAACCGAGTCAAATCACTGGTATTGTTATACTCATAAAGCGCCTCTTCTTCTTCGTGCTGCTCTTTAAGCTGAGACAATCGAACTTGCATAAGAGACGGTTCCGGGTTCATATACTTTTGCAAAGAGACAACACCAAAAGCAATAGCAATAGATACGATAAAAATTAAACCCAGTATCACCAGAAGCATTAGGGAGTACCCTGCTTATTGGGGCCGGAATCTTTCATCAATCTTGATTTCAATGCGTCTTGGAGCGGTTGGCCCTTTGCAGGATCGCTGGGCTTACTGGCGCCTGACTCTTGAGGGAGGGGGAGGGCCGAAGGTAATTCTTCTTCTGCGCCAGGAAGAGTTGATCCACGTGAGAAAATATCGTTATCTAGCGGGGCACCCTTGGCTGCCGCTAATTCTGCAAAACTGGGACGAACTCCTGTGGCTTCATGCTCGCCAATGACCTTAAAGTTTTCATCAACACCATACTGAACATACTTAAAGATATCCTGCATGGTAATAATATCGCCTTCCATCCCCACAATCTCGGTAATATAGGTGGTTTTCCGTTGCCCATCCTGAAGGCGGCTGACCTGAACAATAAGGTGAACGGCAGAGGCGATCTGCTGCCGGATGGTTTTTTCCGGCAGAGGGTTATCATTCATCATGCACATCGTTTGGATACGAGCAACAGCGTCTCGCGGGGTGTTGGCGTGAAGGGTCGTAAGAGAACCATCGTGCCCAGTGTTCATGGCTTGGAGCATGTCCAAGGCCTCTCCACCCCGACATTCCCCCACAATGATTCGATCAGGACGCATCCGCAAGGAGTTGACCAATAACATCCTCTGGGGAATAGCGCCTTCGCCTTCAATGTTGGCAGGGCGGGTCTCTAAACGGATGACATGATCCTGACGAAGCTGTAATTCGGCAGAATCTTCGATGGTGACAATCCGTTCTGACGCTTCAATAAGAGAAGATAGACTATTCAACATCGTTGTTTTACCAGAACCCGTTCCGCCGGAGATGACAACATTTAAATGACATTTGACAGCAGCTTCCAGCGTTTTGGCCATAGGTTCGGTCAATGAGCCCCATTCCAAAAGCTTTGCTAAACTTCCGGCATCCTGACGAAATTTCCGAATGGTGAGGGCGGCACCATCGATAGCGAGGGGAGGGATAATGGCATTTACCCTGGATCCATCTTTAAGACGGGCATCTACCATAGGGGTTTTTTCATCAACACGCCGACCAACCGCTGAAACAATCCGCTCAATGATATGCATGAGATGCTGGTTATCTTTAAATTTAATTTTAGTTTTGCTGAGCCGTCCGGCTTGCTCTACATAGACTTTTTCAGGTCCACAAACCATGACCTCGGTCACGCTAGAATCTTTAAGTAAAGGTTCTAGCGGCCCATATCCCAGGATTTCCTCCATAAGCTCCTGAATCAAGAGTTCACGCTCGTGGCGACTCATGGGGATTTTTTCAAGGACCAGATAATCTTCTAAAAACTTATGGGCTGCCGCTAAAATTTCATCATGCTCAATTTGATCGGCATTGGAGAAATTAAGATTTTCAACAAGCTTGCTGTGAATTTTCGTTTTAAGTTCATCAAACTGCTCACCTTTAGAATGTTCTGTTTGCGCAGGTTGATAGACTCCATCCACAGATTCCCCGCTAGGAGCTTTACCGGCTGCATTGATAGGTGCACCGGCCCGTTGCATGGGTTTTTGCAGACGTTCTCTTAGAGACATAGCGGGAAAATCCTATTTATTCTTCTGGAATAAGCTGGAAAGCAACGATTTAGAATCTGTCTTTTCCTTCAATTGGACAGGCTCTTGGGTTTCTTTGGGTTTCACGACGCCACTAAGGAGTTTAGCCAGATCGGAAAAATTCTTTTTAATCGACTGACTATTTTCCAAAGCCGCCATGGGAATGCCACGGTTAATAGAGGTCATAACAATTTGGTAATTATTGGGAATCTTCCAATACACTTCTTTGCTTAAGGTATCTTCCACATCTTCAATGGTAATTTCTTCATCGGGAATATACCGGTTTAACACCAGTTTAATCTTTTGGTCGTCATACCCAAGACGGTTAAACAAGGACAGAACACGTTGACTACTTCGGACACAGGGCAGATTGACCATGGAAACCAGCAGAATATTGTCCGCTAAATCCAATGCAGTTAAGGTTTTAGAATCAAAGGAAGTGGTGGTATCAATAATGACATAAGGAAACGTTGCTTTAAGTACGGTGAGCACCGTATTAATTTGTTCCGCCGTAACCTCTTCAGCATCTTCCACATGCAACGGATCTGCTAAAACAAACACCCTGGAATCACCGTATTTAAATTCGGCCAAAGAACTTTCCAGGTAAGCAGCATCAACCCGACCAATATTTTTAGCAATATCCACAATGGTTTGCTTAGGGGTAATATCCAAAAATGTTGTGATATCACCCAGTTGAAGGTTTAAGTCAACCAGAGCAACTGGCTGCTTTACCATCTCAGACAATTCTAACGCCAAGTTGGTAGCAATGGTGGTTTTACCGAGACCACCTTTATTACTAAATACCGTAATGATCCGACCGGTTTTATCGCCATCAGTATCTACCGATAAGACACCACTATGTTTATTAAATACATCGGTAACCGCTTCCAACTGAACTGGGCGAGGGATAAACTCGCGTGCGCCTGCTTGCATACACGCCATAGTCGTTTCCAAATCAATTATTTTGCCTGAGACCACAATCATGGTGTCTTTAAAATAAGTCGAGATCTTTTCCACAATTTCCAGGGTCTTAGCAGTATCTTCCCGGAGATCCACAAACACCATTTGCGGCTGGTTCTGCCGGACCAGTTCGTAGCCGTAAATAAGACTGTCGGTTTCGGCAATAACAATAACATTACCTGCAGCTTCGGCAGCCTGACGAATGACCGCCTGGGTGTCAGGGTCTTGTTCAATAATGATGATATTGACGGCTCGACTCATTAGGATCCTCCCAGAATCGTGCCGTAATCGCCTGGGTTGACGATATGAGGAGTAATCACGACCATAAGTTCACGATCTCGCTTGGTGAAGTCGGCATTTTTAAATAAGGCGCCTAAAATCGGTACATCCGCAATAAACGGGACTTTAGCAAAGTTATTTTCTTCGCTTTTCTCTAAAATACCGGAGATCATCAAGCTTTCTCCGTTCCGCAACTCAACAGTTGTTTCGGTACGGCGTTGACGAAGCCCACACACTAGTCCAGCCGCCGTCTGTAAGCAATTAGAACGGTCCAACTCACTAACCTCCGGCTCTACTTTGAGTTCAATCCGGTTTGTCCTAACAGCAATCCAAGGGGTAAACGCCAACCTGACCCCAAACTCCCTGAACTGGATAATCGGACTACCGTTTTGATCAACTCCGGAAATAAACGGAAATTCGCCACCTGCCAAGAACGATGCTGTACGACCATGGGTACAAACCAGTTTAGGCTCTGCCAATACCGTAACTTTACCGTCACTACTCAGTAAGTCGAAAGCAACGTTAAAGTTCTGATCCCGGAAGGTACCCAAGATACCACCGATATTATTATTATTGTTTAACCCTTGTAAAAATTGGTCTGGAGTTCTAAGAGCATTGAAGCCAGAACCCGGAATAAGGCCGGCACCACTACGGGCAAGACCATTGCTCAAAATGTTACCGTCAAACCCACCAGACAACCGGGACAAAGTTACCCCAGTTCCTGTTTCACTAAAGGCGGTTTTCAAGCTATCCAAAACCGTTCTACTAGCTTCAGCAATTTTAACTTCCAGAATAACCTGAGGAACAGGGGTTTCAGTAATATCCTTGAAGTTTTCATCCCGATAACCATAAGCAGCTGCTAATTGACGAATTTCTTCTAAAATTACCGAGTTAGAAACTTGACCGGAAAGAATAAAGGAATCGTCTGTGATGTGAACGTCAATTTTTTCATTGGGCGCAATAGATTCAATAGCTTTGAGAAGTTCTGTGGTGTCTTTTTCAATGTAAAGGTCAAAAATGCCTTCCTGCCCGTTTTCATCCCACACCACCAAGCTGGTGACACCACGTTCCTTACCGTTAATCATGAGTTGATCCGGTGCCAAAGGAATAACATCAGCCAACGTAGGGTCAGCAATAGAAACCCGAGGAATGGGTTGGGCAAACTTGATGATTTGAGACCGACCTCGGGTAACTTTTAACGACGTGATACCGCCTTTTAACACAGGAGGGCCGTCATCATTGGTGGAAGAAGACGAATCAGATCCGTCACCTGAATAAACAGAGGTAGCTTTATTACGATTTATGAGGCCAACATTATCCTCATCGGCATCAAGTGCTTGCAAAGCAAAGGCTTCCTGAGATTTAGGAGGCGCTTTTTGCGCCAAACGATTCACAAAGCTGTCTCGGAAACTTTGCGAAGCAGGTTCGCCAGCAGTGGCGTTTATGGGTATCAATGTCGCCGCTATCAGGCTGGAAGCCAGCAAAACGTTGGCCATTTTGGGTTGAATGGAAAAATATGCTGCCAATCTCATGTAAATACGCTTCCTTGGTATTACTGCTCTATCCCGATGTTTTACGGCTTTAGTGTTGTACGGTAAAAGTTTTTTCCTCAGCATTCGCACCTTTAAAAATCTGCATGGTAAACTCTTGCTCATTTTGCTTCGGAGGGGAAGGTTCAGGCAGTTCGCCAGCACCTTCATAGTTGACATTAACAACCGAAAAATCATCCGGGCGCGTTGGAGCTTTTGGCAGAGATTTTTCCAGCAGAGCAGTATCAATACCACTCATCAAGCTGCCAAAATCTGCACCATTAACGTTAGCGGTGTCTTTATCGCTGAAACCGCGCATGGTCAAATGAAACTTTCCTTCGGCATTGGCCAATGCTAAGAACTCTGCCTGATTGGGCGTGACGGCAATGGTAACGGAATTGACAACACTCGTGCGCGCCTCTTTACTCACCCCAACATCAATAACCTTGGCGTTTTGAATCACGGTTTTGGTAAATGTCTCTTCACCCTTCGTAATGGTGGCCAATACATCTACATACGATCCTTTGGTTAAGGCTCCATTCAAACCACCCACAGAGTCTAAAGTAATCGTCATGGCCCGTAAACCTGGCTCCATCTGGATCATATTACTGGCATCCATAATTTTTTTCTTGGTCAACACCTCTCCAGGCAGAATTTCTTTACTGGTAACTTTACCAATGGCTTGAGACGCCTTTTGAAATACTTGCATACTAGGGCGCACACCGCTATCAATTTTGACCTCGGTAATCATATCCTGGGTAATAGTGGTTCCAACGTTAATTTTGCCGACAGCCTGCACTTCAAAAAACTCGGATTTTTTATTTTTGGCCGCCAATTTTTCTTTTTCTTTTTTCAGCCGCTCCGCCTCTGCTTCTGCTTGTTCAGCCTGCTCTACCAGTTTTTGTCTTTCATCTTCCACCATAGCCGTTTGAGTTTGTAGAAACACCACAAAAACCACCACCGCAATCACGCCAAAGACCAGGGCAACTGCCCCGGCAACGAGTAATTGAATCAGCGCTTTTTTCGGCTTTCGGGTTTTCGTGTTCATTCCCCAGCTTCCTAACCTAAAAATTCCGGACCTAAGCTCTTACAACTCCCCAAAATGAGCGGTGTATTCATTGTATGAGTGTGTCGGTTTTTGCCGGGTAAGCTTAGAATCCAGCAAACCATCATCACGCATTTCACTCAGAGGAAAGGCCTGTTCTTCTCAAGCATACCAATTTGCCCGGTAAACCTAATCATATAGATCGCCTATTTTTGAAGCGCTTTTAGGTCTTGTAGGAGGATACCGGCGGCAAAATCTCCTGATTTTACTGTATCGTTGAGAGACACGCCGTTTAAATAATTTCCGGCTAACGCAATACCGGGTAAGCCTGTTAATGCTTGATGAAGGGTGTCAATACGCTCACGGTGACCCAGAGTATATTGTGGAATAGCCTGAGAGTAATGTATTGGATGAATAAAGGTAGGTTTTGGCGGATCGGGTAGTTCAAGTATAGTGCCCAAATCTTTTAAAACGGTTTGAACAACTTTTTCTTCATCCCAGTCTGCTATTTCGGGATGGCATCCTCCGCCAATAAAATTGGTAAGTAACACCTGGCCCTCAGGTGCCCGTTGAGGAAATAAACTGCTGGCCCAGATAGAGCCCAAAGTTGTTGGGCCAGATTTTCGGGGGATCAGACAGCCAAAACCATCT